>NZ_JAKJST010000025.1:0-127116 GCF_050337275.1 Vibrio wakamikoensis
AATCCTTAAGTCTATCGGTGTTGAATCAGAGACTCGTCTAGCGGTTATGGTTGTTGAGAACGATCACCCACTAGTACACGTAGAGCAAATGATGCCAGTACTTCCAGTTGTTCGTTGTGCGAACATCGACGAAGCTATCGAGCGCGCAGTAGCTGCTGAACGTGGTAACAAGCACTCTGCATGTATCTACTCTGGTAACATCGAGAACGTCACTAAGTTCGGTCGTGCTATCAATACAACTATCTTCGCACACAACGGTCCAACACTATCTGGTGTAGGTTACAACGCTGAAGGTACCTCAACGTTTACTATCGCAGGTCCTACAGGTGAAGGTATCACAAACGCGTACTCGTTCACTCGTGCACGTCGTTTCGCAATCGCTCAAGGCGGTCTGCGTATTGTTTAATTGGTTGTTTGACTGATTGATGTGAAAAAGCCGAAGCTGTTGCTTCGGCTTTTTGCTTTTTTAAGAGCACCCCCTCTAGCTCCCCCTTATTAAGGGGGAGAACAGCAGGCTCGTTCCTATCGTCACATCACCTGACTACTATGAGGCGATGCGCAGCGAGCCTGTAAGCTCATCCCCTTTATAAGGGGAGGCTGGGAGGGGTGCTCTTCGTCTCTATCGACTCTCAATTTACCAGTAAAAGCCCCCAATACCACTCCCGTACAAACCGGGCACATCGTTTACAAAATTGCTCCAAAGCGGCAAAACCACACCCCTACAAACCGTGCTCCCAATCAGACTTCCCCAAACACCCAATTGAGCTCTATGCCGCTTATGGTTAACTAACCTAAGAACACAAAGTGCAGAGCAACACAATGAAAACAATCCTAATGACCGGACTCACCGGCACCCTTGCCCCAAAAGTCGCAAAACAGTTTTCTCAGCGAGGCTGGCATGTCGTAGAGTGGAATCATCACCAAGTTGCGCCTGATAGCGAACAGGACAGCAATACGTTCTGGCAAAGCCAAACGATTGATGCCGTGTGTCACATGGCGATGGGAAGTAAGGAGTGGGCAGCATGGCTTGCCAAGCGCTGTGCACAGCAAAAAATCCCTTATCTGTTCGTCAGCACCGCTATGGTGTTTGATGCTGAAGTGGATGGTCCTTATGGCATCTTCAATGAGCGCAATACAAAAGATGACTACGGTCTATATAAAGTGCGCTGTGAAGATGCGATTTGGCGGATGAATCCAGATGCTATGATTGCGCGAATTGGTTGGCAAATCCATGATGAAGCCGTTGGCAATAATATGCTCACACACCTTGAAAGGCAGCAGCGAGAAGATGGTTTAATTAGCGCTAGCCAAAGTTGGTATCCAGCTACGTCTCACATGGACGACACAGCCATGGGCTTTTTGCAGCTTATCGAAAGAAACGAGCCTGGTCTTTACCACCTTGATAGCAACGCCAATGACCGCTTGAGTTTCTATCAGTTGGTGTGCTTGCTGAAAGAACACTACAAAACGGAGTGGAAGGTAGTTGCGAATGATGCCTATCACCATGATCAGCGCTTACGAGATGAGCGTATTGCGTTGCCGCCACTGAGCGCGCGTTTTGGTTAAGCAGACTGAATTTTTGTATTAGCGATTTGAATATTGATAAGTATTCAAATCGTGATCAAAGATAAAGATCCTCAGCGCAATACTGGAATATATTACGCTCATCATCGCCTGAGAATCCCTATCTTGAAAACCAACAATGCCCTACATCAGCCGCACATTCAGCAGCATTTAAAGGACACCACCAAGTACATTAACGGTTTTTTGAAATCGAATGGGGGTGGTGCTACTGCCACCTTGGGTAGCCAAAACGACATTAAGATTAAGAATGAGCAAGGGGTGGTGGTGAAAACCTATCAAGGTGAACAGATAGCGCACAAAAAGCCGGGTGTGGATACATACGCCTGAGAAGCGACTGCATCCGTTAGTTGGACTACGTATGGCGCGAATATTAATCTTGGCTTGTCTCGATAATTTCAAACCGATACCCAACGCCATAGATGGATGTTATCCAGTCGAACTCCAAGTTAACTGCGAAGATCTTTTTACGAAGATTTTTGATGTGGCTATCAATTGTTCTATCGGTAACGACACGTCCATCAGAGTAGATTCTATCCATGAGTTGGTCGCGATTGAATACGACACCCGGGTGGCGATGAAAGTGAGCAAGTAGTTTGAACTCAGCTGGCGTCAATGGCAGAACCGTGTCTGTGACGGTGGCTTTCATTAATTGTTGGTCTACGTTCAGCAATGGATTCTTGTCGGCATCCAACGTTTCTTGGCTCGATTGAGAACGACTGCGGCGCAGGACATTTTTGACGCGCGCTACGAGCTCTCTTGGGCTGTAAGGCTTGCAAATATAGTCATCAGCCCCTAGCTCTAATCCAACTAAGCGGTCTATTTCGTCGACTTTTGCTGTTGCCATCATGACTGGCACGTCATTAAAGGTTCTTAGTTCTCGATAGATATCGAGACCATCTCGGTTCGGGAGCATTAAGTCGAGAATGATCAGTTCCGGTTGATTTTCCTTCACCCAATCAATCACTTCGTTTCCATCGCCAATCATGTGGGATTCAAAACCACTGTGATTAAGATAGTCTTGGATAACTTGAGCAAGCGATGGCTCGTCTTCAACGATAAGGATCATAAAACCTCTAATTCAGTTTCTAATTATTGTTGTTTTGGTAAGCGTACTACGACTTTCACGCCACCTAAAGATGAATGGCTGGCCTCTATCGTGCCTTGATGTGCTTCGACGATATTCTGGCAAATTGCCAACCCTAACCCTGAACCACCACTTGCGCGACTACGTGAACTGTCTACGCGATAGAGGCGATCGAACAATTTGGGCAGCGATTCATCAGGTACCCCAGGAGCGCTGTCTTCGATGATAGCGACCAGTTCATTCGCTTTTGACTGCAGAGTGATACGAATATTCCCTCTTTCATTGGTGTATCGAAAGCAGTTCTCGAACAGGTTTTGAAATACCTGTTGTATCAGTTTCGCATCCACATACAGCGACGTATCGATGCTTGAGGAGTACTCCTTGGCTACGCTTAAGCTTTTTGAAGCAAATCTGAGTTCAAAGCGAGCAAGTAAATCATCCATGATGTCTGCTAGAACGACGTCGTTTCTGTGGTTGGTTCGAAATGCACTATCACTGGAAATCGACAGTGAATGTAAGTCGTCGATAAGCTGTGTAAGGGTCGTTACCTGAGCATGCAGACCTTCTAGGTATTTGGTTTCCATTGGTCTGATGCCATCTTGCAGTGCTTCAATTTCTCCTCTAAGCACCGCGACGGGTGTTCTAAGTTCATGAGAAATATCAGAAAGCCACTGCTCTCGAATCTCCTTTTGCTTAGCCAATGATGCGGCCAGAAGATTGAATGAGGAAATCAGATCCGTCAGTTCATCATTACCGATTTGCTCAATACGGTGATCTAGGTTGCCGTTGGCAATTTCTGTTGCTCCTCGGTGCAGAGCGCCTAAAGGAGTAAGCAGGTACTTAACCGTGATGAATGCAATTATTAGCGTTAGAACAAATGCAGCAACAGTCGCAGTAAAAATGTTGGCCGTTTGAGAATACATAAAGCTTTCAGCTAACCTATTTGAGACTTGGCGGCTTTGTAATACAGCTAGCCAGCCTATCGTGTTGCCTTCTTTTACTATTGGTACTCGGCTAAAAAATTGATCCTTGCTTAGTTCGTCCTGGTTAACGTTGCGTCTGAAAAGCGATTCACCATCTTGATCGAGAATGTAGATACGCATGCCTAAAGGCACGAAAAGAGCCGAGTGAGATCGACTGTTATCGCGAACTCGAGGTAAGTCTGGTTCAACACGCCACGGATCCCCTGGTCGAGGTTTGGGAGGTGGCATTTCGCCGACTTGTTGTATAAGTGACCCGAAAGCTCTGGGTGAGCGCTGAAGTGGATGCCAGCCATCAGTATCTGAATAGAGTCCTGCGACGCTCTTTGCTAGGGTTTCAACTTTTTGTAATTCTTCTTGGTTCAAGTAGCTTTGTAATTCTACTTTGAAACTGGAATTGATCATAAATGCCATAGAAAGCAAAAGTATCAAGCTCGAACTAAATAGTGAGATGAAGAGTTTTTGAAACAGGGTAATTCGCATAATCGTTATGGCATTAAATATCGTGATTCAATTCTATAACCCTATTATGGAGAAAATGTGCAGAAAGCACAGTTTGCTTTGACGATAGCTTGAATTTGGTGGTTTTTTGATCGGATTCACTATGAGGCTTACTAATAATGTGCGCCATGGTGCATTTGTTGGGGTCTTGGTAAGGTCTGTGATGTATCTTAATTGCATCCTATAGTCAGTTTGTAAACAAAGACTTAAATCATAACTGCTGCCAATGTATTGTGAGTTACTGTTACGTTCTGTCCTTAGATAAGTAACACGTTTTGTCCCGCACGCCAGTCCGATTGAAGCGTGAGTTAAGCTAACTTCATGATCTTTGGTAGCACTTTTATGTTTCCTTTTCGAGGTAAAAAACCGTCAAGTAACATACTTGGTCAAATTAGGTATCTTGGTCAATAAACTTGACGCTCAGTGACATAGTTTGGGTGAATGCTTGGGTTAAATTAGCATCATCTTGAGGCGGGCAATAGACCTAGCCAACAAGCTCAAAAGAGCAATCTAGGCGACGATAAAGCCCAGCTCTTATAGCACCAAATCTCACGAGGTAATCACTATGTCTTTTGATATCAATAACGCTAAAGGTGTATTCGCGACAGTGGACGCTGCGATTGAAGCAACTCACAAAGCTCAAATCGAGTACTACGTAAACTGTACCAAAGAAGGTCGCGAAGCCATCATCACCGCGATGCGTGGTGCAGTACTAGCGCGTGCAGAAGACTTTGCAAAATTAGTTCGTGAAGAGACAAAACTAGGCCGTGTTGAAGACAAAATCGCTAAGCACCAGCTGACAGCAGCAAAAACGCCAGGCACTGAGATCCTAGAAACTCAGGTTTGGTCTGGTGATAACGGTATTTCTCTTGGTGAGCGTGCACCTTACGGGGTGATTGGCGCAGTAACGCCAGTGACTAACCCAACAGAAACTATCGTTAACAACGCTATCTCTATGCTAGCAGGTGGTAACGCAGTCACGTTCAACGTTCACCCATCATCAAAAGTTGTGTCGGCGATGATGATTGACCTTCTTAACGAAACGATCATTGCAGCAGGCGGCCCAGAAAACCTAGTGACTATGGTTCAAGAGCCAACACTAGAAACGCTAAATGAAATCGCGAGCTCGCCACTAGTGAACATGCTAGTTGGTACTGGTGGTCCGGGTCTAGTTAAGGCTATCCTGCAATCTGGTAAGAAAGGTGTAGGCGCAGGTGCTGGTAACCCACCTGTTATCGTTGATGCTTCTGCAAACCTAGACTTAGCAGCTGCAGGCGTATACGGTGGTGCTTCTTTCGATAACAACCTACTTTGTATCGGTGAAAAAGAAGTATTCGTTGAAGAAGCCGTTGCAGACGCGTTCCTAGACAAGCTTGAAGAAGTTGGCGCATATGTTTTGACAGCGGAAGAAGCTGAGAAGCTAACAGAAGAAATTCTAACACTAGACGAGTTCGAAGGTGCGAAACCTTGCACTGCACACGAGATTTCTCGTGTATGGCACCCAGTTAAAAAGCACGTAGGTCAAGATGCGGGTCAAATCCTAAAGTCTATCGGCGTTAAGTCAGACACTCGCCTTGCAGTAATGTTGGTTGAGAACGACCACCCACTCGTACACGTAGAGCAAATGATGCCAGTACTACCAGTGGTTATCTGTAAAGACATCGACGAAGCGATTGAGCGTGCGGTAGCAGCTGAGCGTGGTAACAAGCACTCTGCATGTATCTACTCAGGCAACATTGAGAACGTAACTAAATTTGGTGGCCGAATCAACACCACTATCTTCGCACACAATGGTCCAACGTTATCTGGTGTTGGCTACAACGCAGAAGGTACGTCAACGTTCACTATCGCAGGTCCAACAGGCGAAGGTATTACTAACGCACTATCGTTCACCCGTGCACGTCGCTTCGCGATTGCTCAAGGTGGCCTACGCATCGTTTAATCGACAGCGAATAACCGAATATCTCATCACTCTTCCCAAGCGATGATATATCTAGCCGAGCGAAAGCTCGGCTTTTTTTGATCTTCATCTAGGCGAAGTGACATATCAGTAAATTGGTTGAGACGTTATAGTGTGAGTGACGGTGTACCATCAATGAGGTTGCGCCACCCATCTCGCACGACCCTGAATGCCAGTAATAAAAAGATGCCCATTAAAGTCATACTGCCGCCTTCTCGGGTAACGGTAGCGGTGTTTTCCGATCGGCTCTGAATATCGCTGCTGGTAGCTCCCTGTATAGGGATGAGTTTTACGGCGACAACGGTTTCGGCTTCTATTCCGTTGCCACAAGTGGCGAAGTGATCCGTGGAGTCATAACCCGAAGCGCATTTGATGGCTGTCGCTGAAATCACTCCTGCATCGTTGATGTCTGATGCAGTGACAATACGATAGGCATTGTTTAAGTCGCTGTAACTGCCTCCATTGGTGAGATCATCTAGCCACCATGCGCGTGAGTTGAATAGAGTTATGCGCGATTCATCGCTTCCAATGCCATTGTAAGGAAAGATGTAGCCTCGACGGCGACGTTGCGGCCCATCAATTTCGGTATGATTTTCAGCATCCACTTCACCAACGATTTCGTTATGTTGGTTGATTGCATTGGCATGCCCTCCAGCACCGACAAAGAAAATCGACTGTGACAGTTCGCTGAAATAGGTCGCTGATGGTGTGGATTGTCCCGCGTCAGCAATGAACATTCGGTTTGCTGCAGCACCACCCTCAGGTACACTCCCCAAACGCTTGGTTTCGCCAATAACAATCAGCTGGGAGTTAATATCTGTAGCGACAGAGTTGCTGTAGTAATAGCTATCGTCGTACTCGAGTTTAGCATTGCTAATAAATACCGATGTCCAGGCGTTTTCTTCAACAGAGAAGTCATCGGTGGTGGTTGGCAAGTATACCGCAGCTTGCATGATGAGATTGTCATCAGCGAGATCGGAGTTGAATCCAACCAATACAGGTAAACCTAAATAATGACTGTCACTGCGTTCGACAATGGTTGCGGCTCGAATGCTGGCCTGTGCTGATGCATAGTTATAGTTGTCATAGCTAGTGGCCCAAGAGCTGGCCGGAAAGCGAGTTTTACCATCGTCGGCCAGCGACCAGATAAAGGCTTGTGTCGCAAACCCAAAGTGCTGGCAAGCACTGGATAGGATAGGATGTTCAAGCTCTATACAGCCACTAAGATCTAGTGAGTTATAGTACTTTGAGGTGTCTGAGTAATCGAAGGTCGCGACCGAGGCACTGCCGACAACATAGGTCTGACTGTCCACACCATTGGCGGGGTAGGTAAAGCTATCAAAGGCAATGGTTGAACCCATTTCTTCAACCATTAACTGCTCACCCTCGTAGTCCGCAAAGCTCAGAGCTGAATTGGCAAGCGGTTCTAGGGATGTGGTCTTTCCATCGGAAAAGACAAGCCCACGGCCGCCATAAGGCTGTACATAATACCCGTCATAGTCAAAATAGCTGCTGCTGCTATTAGCGATGATATGGCCTGCGGAGTCGATAGTACGAGCTTTTATGTCGATGGTGCTTTCGACTGCAAATAGCATCTCTTCATAGCCAGAAGGGATGTCAGGGTCGATGTCCAGTGGCGAGTCGTATTCCATAAAGGAGTGGTAGAGCGGTGTGTAGCTTGCGTTGTAAAATGCATCTTGATGGTTTTCGAGACCGCCAATACCTGTACTGGCATCCCCATACCACCGATTGCTCGCCCATGCCTCACAGGTTGCGTAGCCTAACTCGCTGTCACAATAATCGTAAAGATCATCATAATCGAGATAGTAGAAGTGGTTATCAACGCCAAAAGCGACCTCTTGGTCTAGTGGTATTCCCTCCATACCATTCATGCTATAGCCAAGCGCACTGTATTGGTTGTCAGTACAATTATCTTCAAAACACCATTCTGATGAGGAAGGTGCGATGGCCGTAGAATAGTATTCGTTAGCTTCAGTAGCAATTGAGGTGTCTACCTCTACCACACGATAGAGCGCTGCGGCGCTGGTAAAAGAGTAGGTAAGCAGAGTGCAAACCAAAGGGAAGTGGACAACTTTGGACACGTATTAACCTTATTTCCATATAACAAATGAACACATAGCTTTTTAGGCGCTATGTTGTAGTTAGAGCCGTTGTAGTTAGAGCCGGCTTTGAGAGTCACCGTCTCAGCTGCGACGTTTAGGTGGTTCGGGTAGTTCCGATTCCGATAACGCGCCATCACCATCACTATCAAGCAGATCCAACTCGTCCAATAAACGGCCTTTGAGCTCATCTTTTGTCAGTAGCCCATCACCGTTTGCATCCATTTCTTCAAAGGAAGGCGGCTTACGGCGTTCTTCCTGAGCTTGAGCGGGGTGATATGCGCCAGCAAGCAGCAAAGCGCTTAGAGCGAGAGCAAATTTCTTCATGTTAATTTCTCTAAAAATCAAAAGTGAATGTTCATTGTGTCGCCTGATTGAGCAGAGAAAGTGAGACGAATGTGTAGAAAATAAGGAGAAAGCAAAGGAGGACATAGAATGCGCGTTAATTGACTAAAAAGTTCAACCATTGGGCGCAGACTATAAGAACGCGGACGACGGTTTCTATCGTCAGAACGCCTAATATTCCAGCACCAAAAAATAGTGAGCCACCGAATACAATTTTAGAAGGGTTTTTCATATCAATTTCGTTTCCTTGTAGAGCGTTATGTTTAGGTTCTGTATCGACAAACCGTTTTGTTCACTAAAAAGATAACCCGAGTGCGTGTTTAACAAATGCGCTCAGAACCAGTGAAGGCAATATCGTGAGAACGAGTAGGGAAAGTAGAAAAACCAATACTCTGTTCATTCATCAGTCCTTGATAGATCATTGATAGCTGATTGATTAGTACGCTAATTAAACAATGTGTAGGGAGTATGAAGAAAATGCAGATGTCGACAGAAAATTGTGTCGTTTGAACGGGGGCTAATCGGTGTTTTTATTATCTCTATATTTTCTGCACATTTTGGATTCATAGTAGTGCGGTCGAAAAGAATGACCTCAAGATTAAGTCGTTCGCTTATTAGGAGGCACTATGAGTCAGTCAAAATTAATTCACACGTTTCTAGGACTTAACCGCAGCATGTTTCGTTTAGTAAAACTGTCGGGGGCAATTGCACTATTGGGTGTCAGTACACACTCGTTTGCCCAATTAACCTATACCATTGTTGATACAAACCAAACTGAATGTTCAGGCGATTCTCTAACAATGGGTTCTTGTCGAAGTGAGCGAGCGTTTGGTCAAGATGCGCAATATCAAGGGTATGTTCCCAGCTATACCGCTCATGGCGATGGCACGGTAACAGATAACAACACGGGGTTAGTGTGGGCTCAAACGACGGACCTCAATGGTGATGGAAAAATTACCGCCGACGATAAAGTCACTTACGATCAAGGTATTGCGTATGCTTCTAGTTTAAAGCTCGGTGGACACAACGATTGGCGCGTCCCAACCATTAAAGAGTTGTATTCTTTAATGTTGTTTGATGGTGAAGACCCTAGTGGCATCAATGGTACTGGCACTTACTCAATTAGGCCGTTTATCGACCACTCTGTATTTGGCTTCGAATCTGGTGATATGGACGCCGGTGAGCGGTTGATTGACTCTCAATACCTAAGCTCTACCAAATACGTATCAACGACCATGAATGGTGATGAAACGATTTTTGGCGTTAACTTCATTGATGGACGAATCAAGGGTTATGGGGCGACATCTCCAAGAGGGGGTGAAAAAACGTTTTATCTTCTGACGGTAAGAGGTAACAACGATTATGGCATCAATAACCTAGTTGATAACCGTGATAAGACAGTCACAGACAAAGCAACTGGCCTGACGTGGCAGCAAGGTGACAGCCAGCAAGGGATGGATTGGTTTAGTGGAATACAGTACTGTGAAAATCTAGAGCTTGCAGGAAAAAGCGATTGGCGAATGCCAAATATCAAAGAATTACAATCGATTGTGGACTATTCTCGCTCCCCGGATACAACCAGTAGTGCAGCTATTGATTCTGTATTTGAAGCCAGCACCATCATCAACGAAGGTCAAAAAGTCGATTACGCGAACTACTGGAGTAGCACAACACACGCGAACCTAAAGAACACTAATAATGCTGCTTATATCGCATTTGGGCGTTCTTTAGGATACATCAATGGTGAATGGATTGATGTGCACGGCGCAGGCGCTCAGCGTAGTGACCCGAAACAATACAACGGCGTCGATTATCCACAAGGACATGGTCCCCAAGGTGATGCGGTTCGTTATGAAAACTTCGTTCGTTGTGTGACCGACCAAAATACTCAGTATGTGCAAAACCCAACTAAACTAGAGCGAGAAACTAAGCAATACACGCTTTCTGGCAGTGCCACGAGTGCTGATAGTCAAAAAAAGGATGGCAGACGAGGGCGCAATCCAATGGCAAATATGGACAGTAATGGCGATGGGAAACTATCAAAGTCTGAAGTGCGGGGGCCGCTAAGAAATGACTTTTCTCGCATCGACCGTAACAACGATGGTTTTATTTCGGGAGATGAGATACCGCAACGTCCAGTTAGAAAGTAAGGCTTTATAGGGCAGAGCTTTGAATCGAAGCTCTGCTTTCAATCCATCTCTAAACATCGACTTCTCTCTCCAGCGACACGCGACTCTTTCTCACGGATATTTAATATGCACATTGATTACTATTGGTAAACCAAGCAAACTGACTAGATGGAAAATGACGTTGTCCAAGAGGTGTCATGAAAGTCAAAATTGCTTTACTTTTCTTAGTCTTAATGTGCGCCTTGAAATCATACGGTAGTGTACTAACACTACCTACTTGCCAGTTTGCGCGCTCCCTTGATACTGAGGTGCATTTTTACATTAGCAAAGATATATTGGATGAGTATTCACCACAGTTCGTTAAAGCCAAAATAGACGCTTGGATCGCGTATTCCAACCTGACACTTAAAAACTCGTGTATTCCAACGACCCGTCGTGTAACTCACGTTGAATATGTGTCGCAAATTGATAGTTCTTGGTTTCAGGACATCGCGGTCGCTGAAAGACTGCTTATCAATGAGCTCAATCGAACCTTTCCAGAGGTGAACAAACAAGGTGAGCCTATTTTTAACGCGATAGTGTTTGCCAACGCATTTGATAGCTACAAATCGCTCTATTGCGGTTACGCTTCAAGCTCCTCGTTCTTTTTTACTATCGCTATCAACTGCCCCGACTCGATACTCGAACATGAAATTGGTCATCTTAGTGGCGCTTCTCATGACATTAAAACGCTGAGTTACTATGAAGAGTTTGATTTAGATGCACATCGGTTAAGCACTTATCCTCCGCTAAAAAACTACTCTCTTGGCTACATATGTGGCGAACGGGGTACAATTATGTCTTATGAAGATAATCATATGCCAGTTTATTCAAGTCCCGATATTAAGTGGAATGGTAAGGAGTGTGGAGAGAGTGACAGGGCGGATAATCGGCGGGTTATGGTTGAATTTGCTAGGCAGTATTCTAAAGTATCGCTCATCAACGACTAATGCTAGTCACATCGCTTGTTCGAGTTACTATAGATTTCCGGTATGTTACCGTTACATATACTTACCTCTGTCAATCGCGGTCGCTATAGTTGAGCTAACTATATTATTTTGAAGGGGAAAATCATGCCACTGAATCGTCGAAGCTTCCTAAAATCTGCCATGGCGTTGTCCGCTGCCACTATGACTTCTCCTTCATTTGCGACTAAGTCAGGAGAGACAATGAGTATCGAGAGTATCCACAATATGACGGCCACTGAGATGAGAGCAAAGCTACTTGCTAAAGAAGTGACGTCAGAGCAGCTAGTTTTGGCATGTCTAACTCAAATTGAAACTCATAATCCAAAGCTCAATGCGGTGTTCCAAATTCAAAAGCAAGAAGCGATTGCACAAGCTAGAAGAGCGGACTTAGCCTTGAAAGCGGGTGAGCCGGTAGGGCCACTGCACGGTATTCCATTTACACTTAAAGACTTGTTTGAGACTAAAGGAGTTATTACCACTGCGGGTAGTAATATGTTCAAAGACAATGTCCCAGAGCAAGATGCGACGCTGGTGAAAAGACTAAAAGCGGCAGGCGCTATTTTGCTAGGTAAGTCGAATACACCTGAACTCGCACTTTCAGATGAGTGCAACAGCCCTGTTTATGGTCGAACCAACAACCCTTATGACCTAACTAGAACGCCAGGTGGTAGCTCTGGTGGCGCTGCGGCAGCCATTGCGGCAAGAATGATACCATTTGATATTGGTAGCGACATTGGTGGTAGCGTACGTTTGCCTGCGCATTTTTGTGGTATTTGTGCTTTAAAACCGACTCATGGCCGCATTCCAACCACAGGGCATATCCCGAGCTACGGCGACGCTTTTTCTCAATTTAACCATGCTGGTCCAATGGCGCGCAGTGTGGATGATTTGGAGCTATTGTTAGAAGTGCTAAACGGTCCAGACTGGAAAGACCCGTTTGCACAAGACGTTCCTTTGGCCGCTAGCAGCGATGTAAAAGTCAATGAACTGCGCATCGGTTTCTACACCGATGATGGTTTGGTCACCGTACCAGAGATGTACAAAAACGCGGTTAACAACGCTGTGGAAGCGCTTAAAAAATCGGGTTGTGAGACGTCGCACCAACTACCAGAGCAAGTCCAATTTGGTGGTGAAATACTGGTGGAACACTTCTTATATGATGGTAGCGAGCATTTAAGAAACTTTGTGAATGCCAACAACCCAGAGTTAATGGGTGAAGAGCTTAAAGGCTGGTTGTCTTTAGGTATTGATGCAACCGTTGAAGACGCGCAAAAGGCTAATGCACGCTTAGCGAAGCTGCGCAATTCAATGATTCAAGTATTTGAAAATGCAGATGTGTTGATTGCACCAGTAGCGCCAGTTGTCGCATTTAAGCACAACTCAGCCGATGGCACGGCGGACTCATCGATGATGCAAGCCTACAACCTAACAGGTTGGCCGGTTGCAACCATTCCAGTCGCAATGAACGAAGATGGATTGCCGATTGGCATTCAAATTATTGGACGTCCATGGAAAGATGAAGAGGTGCTAGCGGCTGCGAAAGCGATTGAATCTAGCCTTCCTGCATTACCAGCGCCTGTTTTATAAGTGCTGAGCTAACGATGGTTGGGAGTGATCGTTAGTTAACGCAACTCAATAACGTAGGGTAGGTTACTGAAAGGTACCTACCCTTTGTTTTAATTTACTGGATACTTTTCTTAGTATTCAGACGTCTAAGTTGACTAGGGGGCATGGAAAACCAACGCTTACAAGCTCGGCAGAAGTTTGCACTGTCGCCAAAACCAAGCCATTCGGCAACCGTCGATAACGGTAATGCCGTCATTGTCACATAGTGATAGCACACTAGCATGTGTACCTCATCTTTCATCGTCGTTAGGCTTTTATTGTACTTAGCAAGGCGTCGCTTCATCGTTGCAACACTGCAGTGATGCTGTGTGGCGAGTTCAGGTAAGGTTACTTCTGTGCTGCGCTGTGCGATTTGATCGTAAATCGAGTGGTAAATCTCTGCTAGGAAACGGTTTTCATCATTACCTTCTTGCTCCGACCAAGAGTTAAATAGTGTCGTGATCATGGGAGATGATGCCCCCATAGCTCTTGACCAATCTGAAGCCGGCAGTTCGATGTAAGTGCAGGGGGCACAAAACTCAATGTTGGTGCCAAACAGGTCGTTGAGGCCTTGGCTATTACCTTGTTCAGGCGCTTGTAAACACACTCTGGTTGCTTGTAACTGAGTTTGTGTTAACTGAGTAAGAAGTTGCCAGCAAGCCATCAGTGCATCTTCAAATTGCCAAGCGACGGTGTTTCGTTCATCTTCAAACTCCACATATAGTCTTCCGGAGTCTTCACAGAATCTAATTTGGAGAATGGCCTCAAATTGCGGTGCGTAGAGCGAGATCAAGCGCACGGCACTGGCTAAGTCTGGCGCGCTTTGTAGAGCTATATTGAAACGCCCAAAACTTTCCACCGAGAACAATTCTCCTAAAGCAAAGCCCGCATGGTAATGCCCAGCGTGCCACAACGATTCGATAGACTCTTTTTGTAGCGCGACGAGAGTAGCAATATCGATACGCTGTTGGGAGATAAGCAGTTGCTCAACTTTAATCGATACTGTGTTTACCTCTTGGTATCGCCTGAACAGCGTCCGCAGGTTTTTTAGCGTGTCTTGATTGTAATCATAAGGGGCAACTAGAGGCCCAACCGCACTGATAATATCCATGGTAACCTAAAAGTAATCTTGAGCTATAAGGACAATTATACTCGATTTTTGTCAAGTATAGTGAATACAGAAATCGAGATGACCACAGGAGATAATTATGAAAGTTGCAATGGTTACAGGCGCTTATCAAGGAATTGGCTTAGCGACATGTGAGCTACTTATGGAGCAAGGTTACGCGGTTGTGATGGCAGACATCCAAGACTGCTCTGAAAAAGCAAAAACATATAGAGAGCAGGGCTATGAGGTGACGCCGGTTGTACTCAACCTTGCTGACACAAATACGTTTTCTGCGGTGTATCAAACCATTGAGGAAACCTATGGTCATTTAGATGCACTCATCAACAACGCCGCTATTTTGAAAGATTTTGGTATTGGTCCTATTGAACTTCAGGAAGAGATGCTTCGTGAAGTGCTAGAAATCAACCAAATTGGTCCGTTTTTGTTGACACAAAAACTGATTCCATTACTCAAGAAATCCGAATCACCGCGCATTGTGAACCTCTCGACACAGGTGGCACAGCTTGCACAGTTAAGTGATATGGATTCGCCGTTGAAAGACGATATTTGCTCTGCGTATCAAATGAGCAAAATTGGTGTTAACGCCAATACCGTCTTGTTCGCTAAAGCACTAGAGCCGTTTTCGGGCAAAGTAAATAGCTGTTGCCCTGGCTGGGTAGAGACAGACATGAACCTCGATGATCTGCCTGATTATGGTGACTCACAAGCGAGACCTAAAACTGTTAGAGAAGGGGCGGACACTTCTGTTTGGTTAGCAACACTCACAAAAGAAGGACCCACTGCTGGCTTCTTCACAGATCGTCAACGTATTGATTGGTAGGAGAGAATGATGTCTAAAACAGTCACGAAGCAAAGCGGCATGTTGATGGGAACACCCATAGCCTCAAAATATCTTGAAATGACAGAAAAACGTGACCAGTTGCGTTCTGTCTCAAAGGGTTATATTGAGCGCCATAGCGGCAAAGCCTTTAAAGTCAGTAAAGGCCAAGTGTTTCGAATTATTCAATCTGATGGCCCGCAAATTGGTGATGTTTGGGTATTCAATCAGCATGACCGTACTGAGCACTTTATGGGGCATACGACGTTCCTATATGAAGGTGCGTATTTAGCACAATACAGTCAACTTTGGTCGTGTATGCCCAATGTTAGACCAATGGCAACAATGCTGGTGGAGCACTCTGGTAATCCAACACTGCCAGAGAACTTTCATAATCACGTCGCGTTAGGTGGTCACTGTACCCAAGCTCAGTGGGAGCTGTTAAGTGGTGTCAAAGGGCATAACAGTTGTCACGACAATGGCATTCAGGCCGTCGCTGAGTTTGGTATGGGCGAGCAAGATATCATCCATGACAACTTCATGGTATTCCAGCCGAGCTTTATTCAAATGGATGGCAGCGGTGATAGCATGCCAAGCCAAAGTAATCTGGGTGACTACGTTGAATTTGTCGCAGATATGGATCTGTTGGTTGCGGTTTCAGCCTGTCCAGTTGGCGACTACTCGGTGCCGATGACTGAGCCTGAAAAAGTGAATGCAAAAGGGCTCGGTTATGAAATCCTAGAATGGTGTGAAGCGGATTAGTTGGTATTGCTCGATAAGCTCTAAATATGGCATCTTGCCCCACGCCGAGCGTCAACGCTCCCCCAAAAAAGTCATTCCCTTGGAAAAGGGAATCTCAGTCAGCGCGATCTGAATGTAACTAACGTGACTGTGCAGTTAGCTAAGCGCTTTAGGAGATCCTCACTATTGTGAGGATGACGAATTAACGGTGAGCTGGTATTCGCGATAAAACAAGAGGCCAAAGTCCAGAAGGTTGTTAACTTAAACTCTGGCACACCTTCGCTCCAAACCCATTTAAGAGCGCTTAGTTCTACCCTGGAACTGTTTAATGCTCTTCTTTTTGTTGGTTCTGCGATTAGCTTGCTTATCTCTAGGAGCTCGCTTGCTTTCGCCAGACGAAGGCTGGTCGGTAACAGGAAAACCATCCAACTCTTGTAGCGCTAGTTCACGTTGAGTCACCTTTCTAATAGCGGTCAAATACTCTGTCTCACCGTGACACACTAAAGAGACCGCGATACCTTTTTGTCCTGCCCTTGCAGTGCGACCGATTCTATGTACATAAGTCTCTGCGTTTGAAGGTAACTCAAAGTTTATCACTACAGGTAATTGCTCTACATGAATACCGCGTGCAAGTAGGTCTGTGGCGATCAGCACGTTGATTTGTTGCTGTTTGAATTGCTCGAGAGTAGCTTCTCGCTCTGCCTGATCTTTGTTGCCATGCAGTGCAGCCGTGTTTAGCCCAGCTTTGTTTAACTTCTTACAAAGTGCATCAGCGTTGTCTTTGGCACCAATAAATACAAGTACCTGACGCCAGTTATGACGGCTGATTTGGTCAATCAGCGCTTTGGTTTTGTTTCCCTTATTAACGAGATAGAGTGTTTCATTTATCGATGGTTCTGCATCTTCCGTTTTCTTCGCTTCAATGAGTGCTGGTGAGTTAAGTAGTTCGTTGGCCTTGCTCTCTAGTAGCTTCGGGAAAGTAGCAGAGAACATCAGTGTTTGACGCTTTGCTGGCAGCATCTCGATGATGCGTTGGACATCCGTCCAGAATCCCATTTCTAACAGGCGATCGGCTTCATCAAGAACCAGTTTATTGATGTTGCTGGCCATTGGCGCGTTTTCAGTGAGTAGTTCAAGCAGGCGGCCTGGCGTTGCGACAATGACGCTTGGTTGTTTGGCAAGAGCCGCTTTTTGCTGTTCTTTATCCACTCCTCCGAAAATGCTGATTGATGTCAGCTTTGTATGCTGAGTTACCAGAGAGAGCGTGTTATTGACTTGTGAGGCAAGCTCGCGAGTAGGCACCAGTATAAGCGCCTGTGAGTGTGATGACACTGCGAGAAGTTGCTCCAACAGTGGTAAGCCATATGCCAGTGTTTTACCGCTTCCTGTCTTAGCGATGGCCAATACATCCTGCTGATTCAAAATCGCAGGAATAGTGAGTGTCTGAATTTCCGTTGCTGAGCGAAATGTATCGGGCAGCGCTGCTACCAATTTTTGGCTTAGAGAGAATTGAGAAAACGGCATAGTGTTGGTCTTAACCTTTGCTGTGCTAGTTGGGAAGCGGCGTGCACTTTACCACAGATAGTGATGAGTTTATCTGCCCAACATAATGGTCTCTTTGACATCTTTGCAGCTGCGCTACAAAAAAGGCTAAAAGCACCTGCTTTTAGCCTTCCCAAATTAATCGCCTAGTGAGGTCGAAGCCCTGCGTCTATCTGTTGCGCCATGTAGCATTCCATCTTTGACTTCAATGGCATTGAGGCCGCTCACAACAGGAATAACGTGTACCTTGTAGCCCATTTCAGCAAAGCTTGGCACCATAGATTCGGCGAAGGTGCGCTTTTCGACCAACAGGCCAGTCGGATTGTATGGCTTAGTGCGGTCAATTTTGGTGCCGTATTGGATGTTCGGCAGGTCAATCGCATCTTGAGCGGATAGGTCCCAATCAACAATGCCAACAATAGTTTTCAGTACATAACCCGGAATTTGCGAGCTACCAGGGCTGCCTACGACGAGACGCAGATTATCGTCTTTATCGAACACCATCAGCGGGGTAATGGCAGAGCGAGGACGTTTGCCTGCTTCAATGGCGTTTTGTACCGGTTTACCCTTTAGGCTTGGAACCGATGAAAAGTTGGCCATTTGAGCATTCAGCAAGACACCATCGACCATGACACCAGAGCCCATACCCGTGCCGACGGTACTGGTCATCGCGATGGCATTACCTTCGCTATCGACAATAGAAATGTGTCCAGTATCTTGGCTTTCAAAGCCTTCGTGTGCAGCCGGTGTCGCTACCTCGGGTAATCCTGGCTTAATGCTCTTGCTATCACCCGCGCCTTGTTCTGGGATCATGTCAAAGCGATCATCGATATAGTCTTTATCGAGCAATGCTTCAACGGGTGTATCTACATAGCTTGGGTCGCCGGCGTAGGCAATGCGGTCTTCTTTAGCAAGGCGCATTGCTTCAACCATCAGTCGCCAAGGTTCCGCTGTGGTGATTGGCATTGAAGCGATATCGTATTTTTCAAGCATGTCGAGAGACTGGGAGACCAATACACCACCAGAAGCAGGATAGCCGAACGAGACAATGTCATTGCCACGGTAGCTTGACTTAACGATGTCGCGCGTCTTCACACGATAGTTAGCAAAGTCAGTGAGAGAGAGTTTCGCTTGGTCTTTTTCGAGGCGAGCGTTGACCGTTTCGACAATGTGCTTTGCCAGTGCTCCTTGGTACAGATAATCAGCACCTTGTTCGGCGATGGCTTTAAGCGTTGTCGCCATGTTAGGGTTGGTCATGTTAGTGCCCGTTGGGCGGATGGTATCGCCTTCCCAGTAGAGCGCTTTTATTTCTGGATCATGGATAAGTCTGGTTTGTTCACGCACTACGATGTCATAGGTGTAGCTGTTCATCGAATAGCCGTTTTCAGCGTAATTGATAGCTGGCTGTACAAGCTGTTTCCAATCCAGTTTGCCGTGCTTTTCGTGAGTGTGCTGAAGAAGCTTAAGCGTACCTGGAACCGCTACGGAGCGAGGACCCAAAATGTCGTCGCGGCTAATCGCCTTACCGTCTTTATCTAGAAACATGTCTGGAGTGGCACTGGAAGGCGCTTCATCACGGCCATCGTAAGCGGTAAAGGATTTAGCTTTGTTGTCGTAGTAGAGAGCAAAGGTGCCACCGCCAATACCCGTCATATCAGGCTCTACTACTGACATCACTAACTGCATAGCGACCATCGCATCGACCGCGTTACCGCCTTGTTTGAGAATGGAGTAGCCAGTGCTGGTCACATAAGGGTTGGTGGCACTGACCATAAAAGATTTGCCAGTGTCGTTGGGTGCAGTAGGGAACGGATCAGGCTGCGCCGTTACCGAGCATGAAACAAGCGTAGCGATCAACGCGATACGAAATGACATAAAAGCCTCTAAACGATGTGTCATGGATACAAATAAAGATAGGTGCTATCAGTAACATATCCACTTGATGCTTGTTTAACCGTTAGGTCATGGCTTTGTTATCACTTGGTCAGAGCCTGATAAAGCAGGTCTTGGTAATAGCTTGGCATTATAGATAGGTGTCGTAGAAGAAATAACAGGTAATGGCGATAGAGCTTAACGTGACAAAGCGTCGCACATAGATTTGTGGTAGCTGTCTTGAGAGGTTCGCCGCGACATAACCGCCAGTCAGTGTTCCAAGCATTACAGCGATGCCAGAATACCAATCGATAAGGCCATTAAAAACAAACAGCACGATGGCAATTGCGGATGCGCAGGTTGAGATAAGGAGTTTCAAGCCGTTCATCAAATTGATGTCTTTGTAGCCAGCAACCGCAAGGTAGCTTAGGCCAATCACCCCAAGTCCCGCGTTGAAAAAGCCGCCAAAAACACCGACAAGGAATAAAAACAGCGCAAGTCCAAACGCGACTAACCCACCAAGGTTACGATGGCTACTCGCCATTTGCAGCCGAGCATTAATACGATCGCCAAAAATGAACAGCAAGGTGGCGAACAGTAATAACCAAGGTATCGCGCTGACAAACTGTTGCTCTGACACAATGATCAGTAAGTAGCTGCCACTGATGCCTCCGGCGATACTGAGTAGCACCACCTTAAGTAAATTGCCGCGGTCTTTAAGCACTTCTCGGCGAAACGCATAGGTGCCACTCAAATAACCAGCACAAGCGGCGAATGTGTTGGTCGCATTAGCGACAATTGGCGGGATACCGATAAACAGCAGTGTCGGAAAGGTAATAAAGCTGCCACCGCCGGCCACTGAATTGAGTACACCGCCGAAGACACCAGCAATAAACAGTAAAGCAATCTGTGATAGGTCGAGCAGCATAATCGGTAAAATCAATGAGATGGGGAGTGTTTGCCAACATAGCTCAAACCTAACTCATTCTCAAAACCGACATTCTGAAGCGTGATCTATGAGTCATCATCCTTCAATATTGGACAGTGAGTATGTGGGCGCAAAATCGAGGAGATTCTCGCGGTTTGCACTTGCTCTTGCCGAGCTTTCTTGGGATCATGCCAACAATTGTGAAAACAAACTAGGATTGCATTCCATGTCGAAACTAAGCCTTCAAGAGCAGATGCTAAAAGCGGGTCTGGTCAACGAGAAGAAACTGAAAAAAGCCAAGAAAGGTTCGAAAAAATCACGTGTTCAAGCGCGCGAAGCAAAAGCTGCAGTAGAAGAAAGTAAAGCGGCACAAAAAGAGCGTGACCAAGAGCTCAATAAGCAGCGTGACGAAGAAAAATTGAGCAAAGAAATCAAAGCTCAGGTGAAGCAACTGATTACTCTTAACACTATTGAACATGGCAACGGTGACATTAAATACAACTTCACTGATGGTACTTTGGTTAAGTCGTTATATGTTACTCAAGAAGTGCGTGACCAGCTAAGTAAAGGTCAGTTGTCTATTGCACGTCTAGAAGAAGGCTACGCGGTGATCCCAACCATCGTTGCGAAGAAAATCGCCGAGCGTGACCAAGAGACCATTATCGAAAACGACGTGAAAGAAGAAGTCGTTGAAGAAGATGACCCGTATGCACAATATGTGGTGCCAGACGATCTGATGTGGTAATACTCAAACGTTACGTTAAAGCCCAATCATTGTATTGGGCTTTTTGTGGTTTTAAAGGCGGTTACTTCAAGTACTCATTCACCACAGCCACCTTCGCTCTAGCGACCGGTATCGCCTGACTCACTCCACTCAATGACAGCAGAGTATTTCTAGCCTCACGTTGGACTTGGGTTATCAAACCCACGTTGACGATAAAACTGCGATGTACTCGCAAAAATTGCTCTGTGCTCAACTCTTTTTCAAAGTTGGTCATGGTTTCTTCTGTGACTATCGTCTGTAACTGAAACTTTCTCTGTCCTGAGGCTGTTAGGTTAACTTGTTGGTAGCGGCCGATGCTTTCTATGTAGCTGATATCGTTCTCGGTGAGCCTGTAGGTTGTCTTGCCATCATGGACTAGAATTTCCAGTTCCAAAGAAGGTGATACCAGAGGTGGAAGGGCTTTAATCTTTTCAAGGCAGCGCTCAAGTCTGGTCTGGCGAACGGGTTTTAATAGATAGTCCACGACTTTGGTTTCAAATGCGCTCAACGCGTGCTCTGAATAAGCTGTCACATAAACGAGATGATAAGGTACATGCTCTGTGGCTTTGGCGACCATGAAACCATCCAGTCCTGGCATCTCTATATCCATAAATACGATGTCGGGTGTCTGCTGGCAAATTGCCTCAATCCCTTTTTGGGGATCGTTGTAGCTACCAACTACGTCAATCTCTTCAAATGCCGCAAGGCTACGTGCTAAAGCTTGAGTCGCTGCGGGCTCATCATCTATTAATAAGACTCGGTACACAGGTTTCTCCTTAAAAATCATGACGAATGGTGATTTGTGCGCAGCTAGTATCGTTGGAAAAACCCATTGAAAAATTGGCGTCGTCGTATTCTAAATTTAGGGTGTCAACAATATTACGGTGACCACTGCCGGCTTCAAATTTAGGCGTTGTGGTTTCTGGCCAACTGTTGCAAACAGCAATGCAAAGCTCCCCATCTGCATAGCGGGTTTTGACTTCAAGATGAATGGGGTTGATGGTCTTACTTATTGCATGCTTAATGACGTTTTCTACCAATGGCATGATCAGCATTGGCGGGATTTGCAGCGCTTGACTCTCTTCACTTACATCTATGGAGAAATGCAATCGCTCGGTAAAGCGAGCTTTTTGGATCGCTAAATAGTGCTCAATCAGCTCTATCTCATCACTGAGTAATATTCGCTTCTTGTCGGAGATTGCAATCGTGCCTCTGAGTAAGTCACTGAGTTCGAAAATAAGCTCCTGAGCGAGTTCGGGACGTGTTGGGATCTCGCTGTGTAGCAGGTTCAGTGTGTTGAACAGAAAGTGCGGATTGGTTTGAATGCGCAGTAGAGAAATCTCAGACTCTTTTAATGACATCTCAAGCTCCAATGCTTTTTGTTTCAGCTGCCAACTGTGAACGACCATAGTGTAAATGGTCACTTGCAGTAATAGGTTCAAATGAGTAAGCAGCTTTAGCCGGACGAGTTGAAAGACGGTTACGGTGTCAAATGTCTGCGGCGCCGGGAGACCGCCGGAGGTAAAGGCGATAGCTAATGAAGCTAAAACCAAGTTGATCAAGATTTGATATGGCAGCTTGTGGCGATAGAGAGCACCAAATTTGGCATCAAATAGTCGTCGCAATAGCCAAAATAGTGCGCATATTGAAAATATGCCTGTGAGGGCACGAAAGACCATGTTCAAGGTCAGAGGCTCATCCAGCGCAATCATAACGTAGTACAGTGAAGAGTAGATAATCACAGAGTTGATGAGTGGCCATACGACCAGCAACAGCAAGTCCTGTCGTGAGAACGACAACTTGGATAACAGTGATTTTGAGAACAAAGACTTTAGGATTGGAGGTTTCAACATAGGCACTCTAGGAATAAGGTGCTGACAGTATAAGTGAAACGACGTTGTCTGTTGACCCGCTCATGACCGAAATAGACCCAATCGTACATTTTACCATTTTGCGATAAGCCCAGCCGATTACTATGGCTCGTAAATGTCGTTGTAATGGTTGAATGAAATGAGAACGCCACAAACTTATAAAAACGGACTGACTACCTTGATAGTCGCGCTAAGCCTATTTGGGTGTAGCAAAGATGAAGTGCCGGAAGCCACCTCTGCGCCAATCAAACCGGTGAAAACGTTGGTTGTAAATCAACAACAGCAACAGGTGAGGCACTTTACTGGGATTCTCGAGGCGAACAAAACCATCGATATGAACTTTCGAATCCAAGGTGAGTTAACAGACCTTCCTATCAAATCTGGTCAAAAAGTAGAAAAAGGGCAGTTATTGGCGCAACTAGATAGTAGCCAACAGCTAATTAACAAAAAATCGAGTGAGGCCTCTTTAAAACAAGCGAAAGCAGAGTACGAACGAGCACTGTCACTTATTAATAAAAAGGCAATCAGCCAAGCGAATTTAGATGCGTTGGAGTCGCAATATATTTCAGCCCAAGCCGCTTTTGAGCAAAGTGTAAAAGATGTTGAGTACACCTCTTTACTTGCTCCTTTTTCTGGTGTGGTGAGTCATCGTTATATTGATAACTTCTCTAAAGTCACTTCGTCGACCAAAATCCTTACGTTGCAGGATGTTGAACAATACAAAATCACCATCACGGTGCCACAATCACAGTTTGTGCAAACTCAAACAGCCGACGCCGTTAAACTCAGTGCAGAGATAGAAGGGTTCGCACAGTCATTCCCACTCAAAGTCGATGAGCTCAGTGTAAGTCAGCAAAGTAGCCAGCAGCTACACGTTACCTTAGTGATGCAGCCACCGTCTGAGCGCCGATTGTTTACTGGGACGTCAGTCAAAGTGAAAGCCGAAGCGTTTGGTCTCAGCAATGGAATGGTACTACCTAGTCATACTGTGCTTAGCGATGGCGACGAGCATTATGTGTTTGTGGTACATCCAACAACCAACGTGTTAGAGAAGCGTATTGTGCGCGTTGACGGCGTCAGTGAGCAGGGCATCAATATTGTTGAAGGGCTATCGAACGGCGAGCGCGTCGTGATTGCCGGAGTGAGCCAAGTTCATGACGGGCAACAGGTAAGAGTGGAGGCGAAGTAATGTCGATGACTGCCTTTTCTCTAAACAACAGCCGTATCACGCTGCTCATTATTGCGGTGTTGACGTTTTTGGGTATCCAAGCCTACAACACCATCCCAGAAGCGTACGACCCTGGCTTTACAATTCGAAATGCTCAGGTCATCACCCAGTTTCCAGGTGCCAGTCCAAAACGGGTTGAAGATCTGGTCACCGATCCGCTTGAAAAAGCCGTGTTAGAGCTTGCTGAACTGGACTATGTTAAAAGCCAATCGAAAAACGGTGTGTCGATACTCACCGTTGCTATCAAAGAGGACTACTCTGACCTTCAGCCAATTTGGGATAAATTACGTCGTAAGATCGAACGTGCTGCGAGTACGCTACCTGAAGGGGTTGGAGCGCCTGTAGTCAACGATGAATTTGGCGATGTCTACGGCATTGTTCTTGCGATTCACGGTGAAGGCTTTTCTTATCGTGAGCTCAAGCAAACGGCGGAAGATCTTCGTAGTGGGCTGTTTTTACTCGACGATGTGGCTAAGGTTGACCTTCATGGTGTGCAGCAAGAGCAAATCAAACTCAAATTCGATGCTAATGCACTGACTGCCTATGATTTAACGCCTAATCAGCTCGCGGATATTTTGTCAAAACAGAATATCGTCTTGAGTGGGGGGAGTGTCGTCTTTGGGCAAGAACGCTTGCCAATAGAACCTAGTGGTAACTACAACACACCCGATGAGGTCAAAGGTACCTTGGTGACGCTACCATCAAGCGGTAAAACGGTAAGGTTAGACAGTTTAGTCACCCTCGAATCTGGTTACGAGTTTCCTATCAACAATCCCGTTTATTTCAATGGAAAACCTTCTGTTAACGTTGCGATTGCAATGGTCGAAACCGGTAATAATGTGCGTTTGGGCGAACAAGTCGACGCTTATGTAGAGCAGTTCACTCGTCAGTTACCGATTGGTCTTGAGATCAGCAAGGTCAATTTTGCGCCTAAGGAAGTAGAAGACAAGGTCAATCAATTTGTATCGAGTCTAGTGCAGTCGATGACGGTCGTTGGCTTAGTCATGTTTATTTTCTTGGGCTGGCGTACAGGTTTGATTGTCTCCTTGTTGGTGCCAGTTAGCATGCTACTGACCATTTTAGTGATGTCTCAAATCGGGGTCGGTCTAGATCAGATCTCTCTTGCTGCACTTATCATCGCTCTTGGTATGTTGGTTGATAATGGCATTGTGATGTCAGAGAACATATTAGTTCGCATTAACCAAGGAGTGAGTAAAAAAACGGCAGCGATTGAGAGTGCCAATGAGCTTAAACTTCCTTTGTTGACGTCTTCCTTAACTACGTCCGCCGCTTTCTTGCCGATCTTCCTGGCAAAGTCGACCATGGGTGAGTATACGGGGGCACTGTTTGTGGTCGTGACGATTACGTTATTGGCCTCTTGGCTATTAAGCTTAGTGATGATCCCACTGCTTTGTGTGCTGCTCTTAAAACCAACCAAACAGGTGAAGCAACAATCGCCTACTCAACTTGCTTGGTATGCCAATCTACTGACAAAGCTTATCCGCTTTCGCTGGTTGACGGTTGTGGCGATGCTGGTGGCTACGGTGTTTGCTTTTCATGCGATGAAGTGGTTACCGAATATCTTCTTCCCACCATCGGAGCGAGCTTTTTTCAAGATGGAAGTGACGATGCCAATGGGCACCTCCATTGAGCACAACCAAGCCATGGTTGCTGACATTGAGCAGTACTTACTTACCTTGCAAGCTAAGAGCGCTTCGGATGCTAAATCGAGCGATAACTTGGGTATCAAAAACCAAGGAATTAAAAACTGGTCTGTATACGTTGGTTATGGTGGCCCACGTTATATTTTGCCGCACAGTTCTCGAACGTCGAGCCCAGAGTACTCATTCTGGATCATTAACACGCATGACTATCGTGATAACCCAGAATTGATGCAACGCATAGAGTCTTACGTCAATGAGCATCACCCAGATGCCATTGCCACCACAAGGCTTATCGAAAATGGTGCGGCAATTTTAAACCCGGTTGAAATCCGATTAAATGGATTGGATCAGGACAAGGTGTTTGCGATTACTCAAGAAATCAAGGCGAAACTCGCGAGCATTGATGGCCTTAAAGACATCAGTGATGACTGGGGGCAAAAAACCAAGACGATTCGTATTGTCATTGATCAACAAAAAGCGGCGCTCGCAGGTGTGAGTAACAGAGATATCGCGCTGAGTTTGCAGACCTCTTTGGTGGGTAAGACCTTGAGTGAGTTTCGTGACGGTATCTTGAGTATTCCTATCGTGCTCTCCAATGAAGAGCGAGAGGAACTCAATGTCGAGCAAATTTTGGCGCTGCCTATCTATACTCCTGCGGGAGATGTGACTCTCGCGCACATTGCTGACGTTGATATCGTATGGCAAAACGCCAAAATCTATCGTCGTAATAGTTATAAATCCGTCACCATTGGCGCCCAGCTAGAGCCAGGCTATACCGCAAGCGAAGGGTTGAATGCGATTTTACCTTGGCTAGAGGCAGAGTCTAGAAATTGGCCAAGCGGCGTGTTTTTTGAGCTTGGTGGTGAATTTGAGAAGTCGGAAAAGTCGACGGGTAGTATCAGTGAGAACTTACCGTTGGCGCTGTTTGTGATTATTGGTTTGCTGGTGGCGCAGTTTAACTCATTTAGAAAGCCCATCATCATCCTATCAACGATTCCGATCGCGTTTGTTGGGGTAGTTGCAGGTCTACTTATTGGTAATAGCTTCTTTGGTTTCATGACGTTCTTAGGCGTGATATCGCTGGCGGGTATCGTGATTAACAACGCCATCGTTTTACTAGAACAAGTGGACATTGAGATTGCCTCTGGCAAGCGTGCTATTGATGCACTGATCGCAGCGGGTAAGAGGCGAATGAAACCTATTCTTCTCACCACTTTGACGACCGTACTGGGCATGATACCGCTACTGATTACAGGTGGAGCGATGTGGCAGACGATGGCGATTGCCATTGTCGCGGGTCTGATTTTCTCTACTGTGCTGACGCTGATATTTGTACCTGTACTGTATAGCGTCTTCTATCGAGTGAAGATCTAACTAATGATTGTTAGAGAGCTAATGATAAAGGGAGGTTTGCTCCCTTTATCAACTTTCAAAAGTGGGCTTTAATTCTACAAGGATATTAAAATGAAAATACTGTTTACCTTATTCCTTACCCTATGGTCGATGATGACTTTTGCGGATTCGACAGTCATCGAAGGTCAGTGGTTGGCGGAAAACAAAACCACACACATTGAAATTAGCCAGTCTAAGCCGGGCCTTTGGCAAGGCATTGTGACTAAATCACCGTTACAACCTAAATTAGAAGGACAACAACTCTTATCAGATATGATAGAAGTAGCGGATGGCTTTAAAGGAAAGGTGTACGCGATCAAGAAGGCGAAGCACTATGATGCAGACATATTTTTAGTGGATGACACATTGCAAATAGAGGTGAAAGCTGGGTTTTTCAAAAAAACCATGATTTGGACGCGCATCGAGTAACTGGGTTGTACTGATACGTGCTTGATTTAGAGGGGAATGGGGGAAAATGACCCATTGACCCCCATTTTGTGCCCGTTGGTGCCCTAGTTTGTCGCGTTAAAGTAAAGAGAGCGGTAGTTTGATATTAAAATAATATCAATAGGGTACGCTCCTCATGAAACGAACTTTGATTACGCTTTTTGCCCTGAGTCTTGCGAATAACGCTCATGGCGGAAAGACCGCAGACTGCCAACTTGAACGATTCCATTTGTTAGACGATGACACAACATTAGGTGAGGTTAGGCGCTATTGCAATGAAACCGGCTCGACGCCATCCATAGCAGCGCCAAATAAGTCCCAATCAGGGGCGATCAGTCAGCGTTTGAATCAGGAAAGAGAGGCCGAAAGTGGAGCCTTTGTTCTTACGCCTCATAGAATGAACTACATATTGCCAGTTTATACAACGTCGAGTTTGACCCCGCTTGAAAACCAAAGTTCGAGCGAAGTTTATCAGGGTCTCAAAACCGTCGAAACGCAATTTCAAATAAGCTTGAAATTTCCTCTAACGTTTGACTCACTCTTCGTACCAGGGGATAAAATTTATGGAGCATTTACGCTTGAGGCTTGGTGGCAGGTGTATGCTAAAGATATTTCCAGTCCTTTTCGAGAAACTAACTATCGGCCAGAGGTGTTCTACGCGATGCCACTTGACTGGCATCCCTTAGGCGGCAATACCGGAATGATGGTAGGTATTGAGCATCAATCCAATGGTCGTGCCGGCGTTCAGTCGCGTTCGTGGAATCGTATCTATCTGAATCTCGCTTATGAACGTGACCGAGTCGTGGCCTATATTCGCCCATGGTATCGACTACCGGAAGATCCGAAAGCGGATATCAATGATGCTCGTGGTGATGATAACCCAGATATTGAAGATTACGTTGGTCATGGTGAAATTGGCTTGGGTTACGATCTCGACAAGTACAAAGTGTCGATTTTCGGGCGAGGAAATGTCAAGACAGGCAAAGGTGCGATGACGCTCAATGTGACTACCCCGCTTTATGGCAAGTTGCGTGGCTATATCAAAGTATTTCATGGTTATGGGGATAGTTTAATCGATTATAACCATATTCAGACACGTCTTGGCATTGGGGTAACCCTCAATGACTTGTTCTAATGCGGACAGTTCATACCGGTTTAGTACCCATTCATTCTCTACAAACTCACTCAATAGTTTTACTGCGTTAGAGTAGCAAGCTCTTTGAATATCAAACATTGGAAGTAGGATGCGTACACTCATTATTATGGGCTTGATTGCGACACTCACGGCGTGCAGCGCTGTTTCTGAACGCTATAAGCACAATGATTTCACTTATCAAGTTAATACAAACACAGACTCTTGGCGATATGTGTGGTTGCCGGCAGAGTATTCTGATCAAACATTACTCAAAGAGAAGTTCTCCACGTATTCCAATTTTTATATCGCACCAACACGATTGGAGGTTCAAGACTCTGAGTTTTCCGAACAGGAGTTGAGAGATTTTGCCAACTACCTTGAGTTTGAAGCTCAAACGACGCTGGCCAACTATAAAACGCCGGCGTCTTCTCCTAAAGAAAATGGCCTGACCGTCCAGTTCGCAATCAGTAACGTTGCTACGCCAAATTCCATCCTTGCAACTACGAGTTCAGTGCTTCCAGTAGGGCTCGCTATCTCTTATGCGTCTTTGCTGACGACAGGGGAGCACACTAATGTGACGACGGCGAGGATCGAAGTCTTAATCTCTGATAGTCAAACTAAAGAGCCACTCTTCTCTGCGATTGACATCACTGCGGGTGAAAAAAGCCTAGATAATATCTTGGAGCCAGAAGAGGAAATTAAAAGCATACTTAGAGGATGGGTAAATAAACTGGAACAAACGTTGAACCAGATACCCGAAAACGCCAAATAAGGATCACTTATCATGTATTTTGACTTTAAATCTATACTCCCTAAGGTGATAGATAACAACTATCAAGGGGCAAAGCTGAGCCAATATTTCTTCTATTGCCTTACTGCTATGACGTTATGGCGTAGCCAGCACCATTTATTGGCCGCTGATGGCGGCGCACAAAGTATTGCAACCATTCCATTAGACTCATTTAGTTCGGGTGCCGCGTCAACCATCGTTGGTATATTTGCTTTGTGGGGGCTTTCACAGCTGTTACTTGCCTTTATATATCTGTTGGTGGCTGTTCGATATAAAAGCCTTATTCCCATGATGTTTATTATCGCCATCGCAGAGTATGCTGGAAGGTTTGTGGTTGGTAGCTGGAAACCCGTTGTCACACTTGGTAATGCGCCCGGAGGGCTTATCAATCTACCGTTAGTATTAGTTTGTCTGGTTGCGCTCTTGGGTTCCATTTATCGACGTGATAGCCGCTAGTTTAAGAAGCTGTCAAGTGGCGGTCATAGTTATTAACAATCGCCACTTCTTGTTTGCTCGCAACGCCTTGCGTTTATCATTTTGACGTTATTATCGGTTTTTCACTTTTTCTTTCCGTGCCCTTTCCCTGGGTTGTCCTTGCCATGAACACTTCGGTTCTCTTTGTTTTTGTTATGTTTATTATCACACTCTTCGGACTCAATTCGAACGCGATCTGATTCGTAGCTTACACAGTCTTCACTTAGCTCAAGGTGATCGCCTTTAATAGAGATACTTGCAAAGCTGATTGATACAGGAAGTAGCATGGCCGTTAGTATAAAGATAAGTTTGCGCATTGTATGGGTGTCTCATTGTGGTAACAATTGGATGAGGCGTAGTGTAGGGGAGATGCTCAGCGGAAATTTGTCATTTTGCGCCATCAGGCATAAGTGTTTGACTTCCATTCATTAATTAATGTTCAGAGGTGTCATATCTTATTTGTCTGAGCTAGTGGTGTACTCGTTGTCTTTTTTCAAAAATGGATGCTGTCAGGTTGTAGGTTAGAGCCGGGGCGACCAATCTAGGCTCTGGTAACTGGTGGTCGCGCTGCTCTCGCTTATCAACAAATTGCTGCTTTGTGGTTTGAGCTGCCATAAAGGCGTTGGCACCTTTTTCTTCACCGATGGTCGTCTTATGGACTCAGCGCTTCCTCCAGGGAAGTCGGCTCGACCAGTGCGTTGTTGACCTTATCGGGCGATGGTTTACGCCGATTTTGCTAAAAAGGATTAGGACTATGGCCGTGGATGCGCTCGCCAGTGGATGGGTGGTTAAAGTAAATGTCGCTGGCATGTAGCATTAAGCGCTGTGAGCCGTTATTTAGCTGCTGGTTGTTATAAAGATCGCATCCTAGAATAGGGTGGCCGAACTCAAGGCTATGGATCCGCAATTGATGTGTGCGACCGGTGATGGGAGAGTATTGCACTAACGTTCTGAGTGGGTTGTCTAGGCGGCGAATGATCTGGTAGTCACTGAGGGCTTGTTTTCCTGTATGGTGGCAAATTTTGACGCGAGGAAATAGAGCTTTATCTTTAGCTATCGGAGCGGATATTTGGCCGCTGTCTGCTTCAACCCATCCCGCTAGCATCGCGAGGTAGCGCTTTTGTACAGTTTGAGCTTGAAACTGTTGGTTGAGAGATTTAGATGCTGCGCTATTGAGCCCGACCACCATGACACCTGAAGTTCCAAAATCGAGCCGATGTGGTAACTTTGCCTCTGTAAAAGCAGGGGTTTCATTTTGAGTTTGGGTTGCGCTTTGACCATTTACTAGTCGATAGTGCACCGAATCCCAATTAAGTGGATTTTTACCGGATAAACTTAACAACCCGCTCGGTTTATTGATGAGTAAAACATCATCATCTTGATAGAGGATTTCTACATTAGTCTGACATTTTGGTGCCACAAAGTTATCGATGATTTCATTAGTAGGGTCAGATTTAGACATACAGTAGGAGTCCTGATGCAATAACAGAGAAGGCACACGAGCCACAGAACCGTGGAGCTTACCACTAGTTTACGAGCAAGACGACTGTAGGCTGACATCAATTTGCTTATGGTGAATCAACAGGGGCGCAGTGTTAAAAAAGCAGCGAGGCTGAATGCCCCACTGTGTTAGTTTCTATTCCTTGTTTTCCTTACTTGCCCATACATAAAGTAGCTCAAGTGCGATGGTTGCTCCTGCTAGTGCAGTAAGATCGCTTTGGTCGTAAGGAGGTGACACTTCTACCACATCCATACCCACGACGTTGATACCTGCTAGACCGCGGATGATTTTCAGAACTTTGTCCGAGTTCAAACCGCCACAAACCGGAGTACCTGTACCAGGAGCAAACGCTGGATCTAAACAGTCAATATCAAAGGTGATATACACGGGCTTATCGCCAATGATGCTGCGGATCTGAGTCACAATTTCTTCTGCGCTTTGATCGTTCGCTTGCATGGCGTTGATCACGTTAAAGCCGTGGTCGTCGTATTCAGTACGAATACCAATTTGCACGGAGTGCTTAGCAGAAATAAGACCTTCTTTTGGTGCATGGTAAAACATAGTACCGTGGTCGTAGTTACTGCCGTTTGAGTACGTGTCTGTGTGAGCATCGAAGTGAATCAATGCCATCTCACCATGATGTTTAGCGTAAGCGCGCAAAATAGGTAGAGTGATGAAGTGATCACCCCCTAAAGCAAGCATGGTTTTACCGCTTTTTAGAATCTCGCTCGTCGCTGCTTCCAAACGGTAAGTGAAGTCTTCAGCATCACCGGTATCGAACACCAAGTCACCAGAGTCAATCACTTTGGTCTTGTCGAAAACGTTGAAATCCCATGGGAATTTCTTGCCTTCCCAAGCTAGGTTAACCGAAGCGCGGCGAATCGCGTCTGGCCCCATGCGAGCGCCAGGGCGACCGGAAGTCGCCATGTCTAGAGGTACACCAAAAACCACCACGTCTGCGTCCGCAGATACTGGGTTTTTCACGTAAGGTCGACGCAAGAAGGTCATTGCGTTCGAATACAGTGAATAATCAGTTTTAGTAAACAAATCATTCATTTAAAAATCCTCTAAATAGGTGTAGCCAGTTAAGCCGCACTCTAGTTCTTCTAAAATAAGCGCTTGTTCGTCAGCCGCTATGTGGCGTTCAACCAGCTCTTTGTAGTTCTTTTTAATCGCGTCTACGTCGATGTGAACGTAGCGCATCATGTCTTCAACAGTGTCACCCACGTCGATGGCGGTAAATTCAAACTCGCCTTCGTCAGTAACGTTAACAACGGCACTGTGTGTATCGCCAAACAGGTTGTGCATGTCACCAAGGATCTCTTGGTACGCACCAACAAGGAAAAAGCCCATTAGGTAGGGTTCATCTTTGTTCCAAGCAGGTACTGGTAGCGTAGATTCAATACCTTGGCCATCAACATATTGCTTAACGGTACCATCAGAGTCACAGGTAATATCCAGCATGATCGCGCGCGTTTGCTCTTCACCACCGAGACCCGATAGTGGTAATACTGGGAATACCTGTTCAATACCCCAAGCGTCTGGCATCGACTGGAATAGAGAGAAGTTCACAAAAAACTTGTCTGCTAATCGTTCGTTAAGCTCATCAATAATCGGTCTGTGGAAGCGATTCTTGTTGTCCATTTGGCGATGTAATTCACCGTAAATGCTTAGACTGAGCTGCTCTACCCAGGCACGCTGATGCAGATCAACTACACCAGATGCAAACAAGGTGTGTGCTTCTGTTAGATCGCTTTGTGTATCGTTGTAAATCTCGATGACAGCGCGAGCATCAGTGCCGCCTTTTAGGCTCTGCCAGTTTTGCCACATATTTTGAAGCAGAGGATGAGCCTCTTCTGCTGGAGCGTCAACAGACTGAACGTTATAGCTTTCTGTGCCAATCACATTGGTGATCAGTACCGCGTGGTGCGCGGTTAGCGAGCGACCGGACTCAGAAATAATTACCGGTGCGGTTTCTTCGTAGAGCGCACATACGTCGCCAACGGTACTCACGATGTTACGAGCGTACTCAGCAAGTCCGTAGTTCATAGAACTGCTCGACTGACTGCGCGTACCGTCATAATCGACCGCTAGACCACCGCCTACATCGAAATAGGAGATAGGTACAGACATCTTGCGAAGTTCACAGTAGAAGCGAGCCGCTTCGTTTACCCCATTTCGCACATCGCGAATGTTGGCCATCTGCGAGCCTAAATGGAAATGCACAAGTTGCAGCATATCCAATTGGTCTTGCGCTTTTAGGCGGTCGACAACTTGCAGTACTTGAGAGGCAGACAAGCCGAATTTAGATTTGTCACCACCACTAGATTGCCATTTACCCGCACCTTGAGAGGCTAGGCGTATACGCAAACCCACTCGTGGTTTTACGTTAAGTGCTGCTGCTTCTTTTAGTACGATATCAAGTTCAGAGAGCTTCTCGAGTACGATGAAAACTTTGTGCCCCAGCTTTTCGCCAATCAGTGCCAAACGCACATATTCACGGTCTTTGTAGCCGTTGCAAACGATCACAGAGCTGGCACGTTGTGCCATCGCAAGGACGGCCATCAATTCTGGTTTACTGCCTGCTTCTAGACCAAGCTGCTTGGTTTCTGCTTCCGCTTGGCTCTCTAGGATTTGCTCAACCACATCTTTTTGTTGGTTTACTTTAATTGGGTAGACCAACAAGTACTGGTTCTGGTAACCGTAATCTTGAATAGCTTGGTTGAAAGCATCACAGATACCATGAACGCGTTGGTGGATGATTTGTGGAAAGCGTACCAATGCCGGTAGCGTCAGCCCTTTATCTTCCAGAGCTTTAGCAATTTTGGTGAGTGGTACTTGGTGCTGTCCATTTTTATGTGGAGAAACAATGACATCCCCTTCGTCATTGATTCCGAAGAAATTTTGGCTCCAGTATTGGACGTTATAATCCGCACGTACGCGGTCAAGCTTTGAAGTCGTTGTCACAGCGTGTCTCACTTATCATGTGTTCAGGCTGTCGCTCATCTCTATACTTGCTTAAGGTATATGATTCGAATTGTTGCTCGATTTGATGATTGAGAAGAAGCATTTACCTGAAAAATCAAACCCCGTGATGATCTTCCATGATGCTCACGAATAGGATCTTGAGTGCTTATTGTTGTGGAGCGCTTACTCAAGATTTGTGCGCATTAACGGACAAATCATCCCTCATGTCTAACAAAAGATATTTGTCATTACGATTACGGTTGGTTGTAGCCGAGTTTTTTCAGTTTTCGGTAGATGGTGTTGCGACTAATACCGAGTAATCGTGACGTCTGGCTGACGTTACCTTTGGTTTTATTAAAGGTCGCGATCAGTGTTTGATCCAGTGTAGAACGTAAGTTTTGTTTGTTGGTGTCGTCTGCCGTTTTTAACGCAAACCATTTTTGGTGGAGGCTAGTTGGGATAGATGCGGGTGTGATTATCTCTTCATCACACAGCGCTGCCAGCAAACGGCACGCGGAGACGATTTCTCGAATGTTTCCAGGCCATTGATAGTGAATCATGGCATCCAATAGAGAAGGGGAAAGGGTTTGCTTTGGTGCTTCACGGTGAAACAGCTGGCAGATAAGCGCGTCGAGATCGTCACGCTCTCTTGCTGGTGGCAAGGTAATGGTTAACCCTTCAAGTCGATACCAGAGATCTTCACGAAACTCACCGCTGGCAACCTGCTGCGGTAGGTTAGCATGTGTGGCGGCAATCACGTAAACATCAACAGGGTAGGTTTTTGGAGAGCCGACGGGAGAGACCACTTTATCTTGTAGAACATGCAACAGACGAGATTGCGCAGACAGTGGCAGATCGCCTATCTCATCGAGAAACAGTATGCCGCCATTGGCTTGGCGAAACTTACCTTCAAAGCCCTTGCTATTGGCTCCGGTGAAGGCACCGGGCGCATAACCAAACAGTTCGGACTCAATTAAGTCTTTGGGTAGGGCGCCGCAGTTGATAGAGATAAGAGGCTTGTCTGCCAAGTCACTTTGCTGATGCAGCGCTTTAACCAGTTCATTTTTCCCGCAGCCAGTTTCACCGCCAATGACTAAGCTAATTCGCTTGTCCATGACTTTGGCCGCTTGTGTCCATAACTGCTCAATATTGCTGTCTCCGAAGTGAAGCGGGCAGGGACGCGGTTTGTTCGGAGAGCTCACGATGCTGCTTAATGGAATCTTTGCTTTGCCGCGCACCGCTTCAACCTGATAGTAAAACTGCGCGGTTTTACTTATTTGGTTCATGGTCAGCGATCCGATGACACTATCGATGGCATCTCCAGGTTGGATTTGGTTGGCAAGAACACTTGATGCGATAGCGTTTTGCGCCAGTACTTGGCCGTTTTTATCGGTGACGACAATACCTTGCCAGCCGCTGTCCAGTACGGAACGGTCATGACCGATACGAATACGCAGAGCGGCGTCTGGAATATGATTGAGTAGCTCACTCTCGACTTTTTGCACCATAGATTGAATGAGTACTTGAGTCGCATCGTTATGAGTTTGGTATTCGCTAGTGACATCGAGCACCGCAAGCAAACTGCCGTCGGGAGCAAAAATGGGGCTGGCGGTACAACTGATAAATTGGTGGTCACGAATGAAATGTTCGCCGCCGATAACCGAAATAGGGCGCTTTTCTATTAATGCCGTACCAATGGCGTTGGTACCTTTGAGCTTTTCATCCCAGACCACCCCTTGGTCGAGGGCAATTTCGGTAAGTTTTTCGCGAAAGCGTTTTTGTCCCCATGTTTTAATAATGGCGCCTTGAGTATCGGCGAGGATCAGACGACTGTCGGTACGGGAGAATATTTGACAAAACAACGGATAGGCATGCTGTTCAACTACTTGGATGAGTGACTGGTGCTGCTCGGCGCGTGACTTGATTTCTTCGCCATCGATGCGTCGGTCGTCCGGCTGCTTTCGACTGCTTAAACCTGCGAGTACGCTGCGTCGCCAAGAGTCTTTTAACCAAGTTTTGTTGTTTTGTATCTGAGTAACTAACATAACGTTCCCGAATGTGAGTGTTCCAGTTTCTCTGCCGATAAGACCGACGGTTCTCTTTCGATTATTCTTCGCTGTTCAATGGCTTGTAGTGACTGTGCCAATCTGTAACAGCGGTGTGTGACACACTGTGGCATCTTGTAACAGTGTGGGTTTGATGACCTCAATGAGTGTCACCCAAAGACAGTACAATAAAAATATATTAATCATAAATTTACATAATTATAACATTTAAAGCATTTGGCTTGGCGTAAATGTTGCCTTTATCACTGTACGTTTTTGCAACCGCTTGTTTTTGTTGTTGCAAAAGTGCTGCCAACAGTCTGAAAAATAGAAAAAGGAATGAACATGATTTACGCTCAACCAGGAACAGAAAACGCCGTCGTCAGCTATAAAAGCCGTTACGAAAACTACATCGGAGGCGAGTGGGTAGCGCCAGTAAATGGCCAGTATTTTGACAACGTGTCACCAGTAAATGGCAAACCGTTTTGTGAGGTTCCTCGCTCAGGTGAAGCAGACATCAATCTAGCGCTGGATGCGGCACACGCTGCAAGAGAAGCTTGGGGTAAAACCAGTGTTGAGCAGCGCGCCAATATTATGCTGAAAATTGCGGATGCAATTGAACAGAACCTTGAAGCGCTTGCTGTCGCTGAAACCTGGGAGAATGGGAAACCCGTTCGTGAAACGCTAGCTGCGGATCTTCCTTTAGCGGTGGATCATTTCCGTTACTTTGCCGGCTGTATCCGAGCGCAAGAGGGCACAGCGGCCGATATCGATGCTACAACGGCGAGCTATCATTTCCCAGAACCCGTTGGTGTTGTTGGGCAAATTATTCCTTGGAACTTTCCGATGTTAATGGCTGCATGGAAACTGGCACCTGCACTGGCGGCAGGGTGCTGCGTGGTACTCAAGCCAGCGGAGCAAACGCCCGCGTCTATTTTGATGCTGATGGAGAAAATTGGTCACTTACTACCACCAGGTGTGGTGAACATTGTTAATGGTTACGGCGCAGAAGCAGGTCAGGCCTTGGCGACGAGTGAACGTATCAACAAGTTAGCCTTCACAGGTTCTACCGAAATCGGCCACCATATCTTGAAATGCGCAGCAGAGAGTTTGATTCCATCGACAGTCGAGTTGGGAGGTAAATCTCCAAATGTGTATTTTGAAGATATTTTCGATCAAGACGACGATTATCTAGATAAGTGTATTGAAGGTACATTGCTTGCGTTCTTTAACCAAGGTGAGGTATGTACTTGTCCATCACGTGTGTTAGTGCAAGAGTCGATCTATGATAAGTTCATTGCCAAGCTTGAAGAGCGTTCTCGTGGCATCAAACAAGGCAACCCACTCGATGTTACCACGCAAGTTGGTGCTCAAGCTTCACAAGAGCAGTTTGATAAGATCATGAGCTACCTTGAGATTGGTCGTCAAGAAGGCGCGAAAGTGATCATTGGTGGAGACATGAGTAAGCAAGAGGGCGATTTAGAGCAAGGTTATTACATTCAGCCAACTATGCTTGCAGGTAACAACAAAATGCGCGTGTTCCAAGAAGAGATCTTTGGTCCGGTGATTGCGATCACCACGTTCAAAGATGAAGCGGAAGCGTTGGCGATTGCCAATGATACAGACTACGGATTAGGTGCTGGAGTTTGGACGCGAAACGGCAACTTGGCATATCGCATGGGTAGAGAAATTCAAGCTGGTCGAGTATGGGTGAACTGCTATCACGCCTATCCAGCACATGCCGCGTTCGGTGGCTATAAGAAATCGGGCATCGGCCGCGAAACTCATAAGCTGGCACTGGGTCACTACCAAAACACCAAGAACCTGTTGGTTAGCTATTCAACCAGCCCATTGGGTTTCTTCTAACCTGGTTTGAATAAATATTGAACCTGTCGAAACCGAAGTCCTATGGGCTTCGGTTTTTCTTGAATATAGCACTTGTGTATCGGTGCTGATATTTATAGCCTAAATGTCAGCTATATATCTAGCTCAGTTTTTTAAATAGCTAAAAACGCGCATCATAGTGGTACTTTCTGAAGCTATCCTTGTTTCAGAAGATTAGCTTTCTTCCCTCAAATTGCCATAGAGAACCATGACATGCGACACGTCTATTTACCATGGAAGACGTCACGCCACGGATTGCTCACCCTTGCTTTACTCTCTTCATCGCTCATTCCATCTTTTGCTACTGCCAGTGAATCACAAAGAGAGATCGTTGATTTCAATATTCAAGCGACAAAGTATCAAGATGAAGTCATTGGTGTTTTCGGTATAGATGTGGCAGCGACGGATAGCGTCACTTTAAGTGCGGAGGTTGATACCGATCGCTATCTGCAATTCGGTGCGAGTTACGATTGGCTTACGGGCAACCATTACTTCAACGTTTATGGTCAATATGGGTTTGACGACACTATCGACATCCACGACGTTGGATTTATGTATGGTTACTCGGCTGCACCATCGTTATTTGTTTATTGGGATACTTATTATCAATGGCGAGATACCAGCAAAGCTGTAGAACTGCCAGAGCCTATTGATTACGCTAATCATCGCCGGGAGTGGAAAAACACCTTAGGCGCAAGCTATAGCGTTCACCCTTTGCTGGATATTGGTGTTAGTTACAATGTGGATGTGTTGACATCACAGCATGGGTTTGAAAACAGTACGCGCAGTAGCTACGACATTTCAGCGACAGTGAACACGCCTTATGTTCAACCGTATGTGAAGTACACAAAGGGTCAGTATCGTGTGCGTCCAGGTAGACCGATCGAAGACAGCAGCAATGTCGAGTTGGGATTCTATCTCGACTTTTGACGAGTGTGGGTAGTGAGGGTTCTTAGACAGACAGAAAAGAAAAAGGCCTCGATTTCTCGAGGCCTTTTAGCATTCTTACGAAGCTGCGTTATTAAGCTGGAACAACGTTAACAGCTTGTGGGCCTTTTTGGCCTTGCTCAACACCAAAAGAAACCGCTTGGCCTTCTTTTAGAGTTTTGAAACCGTCACCAGAGATAGCGCGGAAGTGAACGAATACGTCTGGACCGTTCTCTTGTGCGATGAAGCCGTAGCCTTTCTCTTCGTTAAACCATTTTACAGTGCCAGTATTTGTGCTAGACATATTATGTCCCTTACTTTTCAGATTAAAAATTTTTGCCTTTAGGCGGTCTCGCTTTGTGGTTCTGTTTATTTAATCAAGCTGTAAATGGATAAAACGAATGACAAATACCCTAGGGGAAAATCTGACAAAACTTATCGTACTCTTTTTACTCTTACTTTAAATAACTCTCTGAACTCCAGAGCACGAGCAGTGTACCACCACCTATCGAGGGTTTAAATGAATTTCTTGTTAAATCGTAAAAAAAATGCAAGCGATTTTGTCGCTTGCACTGGTGTTTTGAGGCTAGCCTCCCGGTTGAAGACAGTTAACGTTGGAATGTAACGCTTTCTTCAGTGCCTAAGTGAATTGAGGTTTCTGCCGGTTTGGTGTGGGCAATCACTTCACCTTTGCGGATAGAGTAGCCCACTGGAACTTGACGGCGAACGGCATCGAAGCCGTTTTCTGCAGGTAGCAACAACAGGCTGCCGGGCTTTCCAGCTTCAATCCCATAATTGTGGTGAATGTTTAGTGCCTTGGCTGAGTTGTGACTGATCATATCCAACGATTGGTTGATTTGGTCGTAACCCATCACTTGGCAAACGTGCAGTCCCATATGCAGAACTTGCAGCATATTTGCTGTGCCTAATGGGTACCAAGGGTCAAACACATCGTCATGACCGAAACAAATATTGATATTTGCTGCTAGCATTTCTTTGACACGTGTGACGCCGCGACGTTTCGGATAGTCATCGAAGCGACCTTGTAGGTGAATGTTCACCAATGGGTTCGCTACAAAGCTAATACCAGACATTTTCAGCAATCTAAATAGTCGTGACGCGTAGGCACCATTGTATGAGCCCATTGCCGTTGTGTGGCTAGCGGTTACGCGGTCACCCATGTTGAACTTGTGTGCCAAGGCTGCAAGTGTTTCTACAAAGCGTGATTGCTCGTCATCGATTTCGTCACAGTGAACATCAATCAAGCAGTCGTATTTACGCGCAAGTTCAAACACATAATGCAGAGATTCCACACCGTATTCACGAGTGAATTCGAAGTGTGGGATTGCACCAATCACGTCTGCACCCAGTTTAACTGCTTCTTCAAGTAGTTCTTTGCCATTTGGGTAAGACAAAATGCCTTCTTGCGGGAACGCTACGATTTGGATGTCTACCCACTGTTTCATCTCTTCACGCACTTCAACCATTGCTTTTAGTGCGGTGAGTGTTGGGTCAGACACATCGACGTGGGTACGCACGTGTTGAATGCCGTTGGCAATTTGCCATTTTAAGGTTTGCTTAGCACGGCTTTTCACATCTTCAATAGAAAGCATAGCCTTGCGCTCAGCCCAGCGCTCGATACCTTCAAACAGCGTACCAGAAATGTTCCAGCTCGGTTCACCCGCAGTTTGCGTCGTGTCGAGGTGGATGTGTGGCTCACAAAATGGCGCAGTTGCCATTTGGCCCGTTGCGTCAATCACACGGTCAGCAGTGAACGATTTGGTTCCTGCTGTTTCAATCGCTTTAAACACCCCTTCTTCGATAAGAATATCGAACTGGCCTTGTTGACCATTGATGGTTGCGTTTTGAATAAGCAAAGATGACATGGCATCAAATTCCTAGTAATTAAGCGTCAGCGTTTTCTAGCTGAGCAGTTTTTGCATTAAGAAGACGGTTTAGTACAAGATAGCTTAACGCGCCACCAAGTACGGCATTTAGTGGCACAACGCCAGGTAAGAAGTTACCAGCTGCAACACCAAGCGCCACGGCAATGATACCTGCCCAGTTTACCGTTTGGAATTTTGCTGTTTCAAAATTTGCGTAACGCTTACGGTTGATCAGGAAGTCTGCGATGATCACGCCGCCGATTGGTGGGATAGCCAAAGATAGGAACGTTAACCAGCCTACAAAGTTGTTGTATAGCCAAAGTGCACACAAAGTACCGACAACACCGTTTGCCATCGACAAGTATTTACTTGGTAAACCGGTGACGTTAGAGAAACCAAGGCCAGAGGCGTAAAGCGCGTTGTCGTTGGTAGTCCAGATGTTCAGACCTAGTACGATGATGGCAGGTAGCAATAGACCTTGAGCGATCATCACTTCAGAGATATCTGACTGGCCTGTTACCGATGCGCCGGCAGCGCCGAAGATGAACATCAGCGAGTTACCAATAAAGAACGCCACCATGGTGATGAAGACTGCACCCATTGGCTTTTTACCGAAGCGTACGAAGTCAGCGGTAAGTGTACCCGCACTCACAAACGAACCCACTACCATCGCAAGTGCAACAGAGAAATCTAATGGTTCAGCAGGTTGGATTTTTTGCAGTTCGGCAACTCCGCCAGCGCTATCTACCGCCGTCAGTACAGAGTAACCACCCAATAGTGCGATAGCAGGAACCGCGATAGCTGACAACACCATCAATGCGGAAATGCCAAAGTAAACCGTCGCTGTCATCAACAGACCGCTCACCAAAATCAGGATATTGGTATCAATGCCGGTCGCTTTTTGTACTGGGATAGCGAACATGGCGACGCCAACACCAAACCAACCGACTTGAGTACCGCCAAGGAGCACAGAAGGAAGCCAAGAGCCTTTAGAACCAAAAGAGAAACGAGCAAGGAGGTGAGTAGAGAGACCAGTAGAAGCGCCGATGTAACCGAGGAAAGAAGTGTAAATACCGAGGATGAGGTTACCGATGAGAACAGCGAGGAAGAAATCATTGAAAGCAAGTCCAGTACCGAGGGAACCACCGGTCCACATACTTGCGGAGAAGAAGGTCAAACCAAGCATTACCATGGTTAATGAAGCGACTCCCTTCCTGGCCGTTGCCGGAACTGGCCCTAAACTGTAGTTGTTATCCGCAGACATCTGATACCTCACAATTCACTAAATATGTTTATTCGTACGTTTACCTGTATTTCAGGCAAACGGCGCGTATTATGGTGATGTAAATCACAGAGTCAAGCGCTGAATTCTCCAAAAGTGACGTTGTTTTTTAGCTTCGCTTTATTAGTGCCAATTAATCATAAGGTTAATAAAATTATGGCTGGAAATTATTTTGAAAATTAATTTCCAGCCAAACTAGGGAAACGTTTGCTAGTGGAGGTTGATTAGTGGTTTTTCTTAGTTTGATCGAAAAACGATAGTTTTGCTTCAAAAGTATGAGTTTTGACTATGCTGTTAGTATTGCTCAAATCCGGGCTAGCATCCGTGCTCGCATAGTTTTGCCAATTAAGTATATAATGCGCCCGCTTTTATCTGAGGTAAGACAATGATTTCAAAAAACCAACTAAAACTGCTGAGAGCCCTTGGGCAGAAAAAACAGCGTAAAGCACACGGCCTATTTTTGGTGGAAGGCGAAAAGAATGTGCTTGAGCTTGTCGAGACGTCATTGAAGGTAAAGCAAGTCTTTGCCACATCAGACTTCTTAGCTAAGCATGCTAGTGAGCTTCGTGCTTATGAGTGTATTGAAGCGACCTTAGATGAACTGACAAAAGCGAGTTCGCTTGTTAGCAACAATGCGGCAGTTGCAGTGGTTGAGATCCCTCAGACAGATGCACCGGAACCAAAAGGTATGATGATCGCGTTGGATGGCGTTTCTGATCCTGGCAACCTAGGCACCATCATTCGTATTGCTGATTGGTACGGTATTAAACACATTGTCGCAAGTACCGATTGTGCGGATCCGTACAACCCTAAAACAATCCGCGCCACGATGGGCAGTTTTGGACGAGTTCAGGTCACGCTGCTCGACTTACCTCGTTATCTCAATGAAGCAAAAATACCGGTATATGGAGCGTTCTTAGAAGGGAAAAGCGTTCACACGACAAACTTTTCTCAGCAAGGTATCTTGTTGATGGGCAGTGAGTCGCACGGTGTACGTGCTGAAGCTGAGCATTATGTTACGGATAAAATCACCATTCCGGCGTTCGGCGGCGCAGAATCGTTAAATGTGGCTATGGCGACCGGTATTATCATGGATAACTATCGTCGTCAGCATAGTTAAAAATCAGCTTAGTTAAAAACTGGCGCGAGACTTGAGTAGACCCCTGCCTGCGCAGGGGTGACGATACCCTTCAGGGCTACTTCTCTAGCATCCCAAGTTTGTTTGGTACGCCATTCCACTTCTCTGCTTCATCCATTGCGGGTTTGACTTCAGTTTGAACTGACCATACTTCCGAAAGCTCTGCGTTGAGTTCGATAAACACGTGTTGGTCATCGGTGAGCTCATCTTCTTGGAAAATAGCTTGAGCGTCACATTCAGGTACGCACAGTCCACAGTCAATGCATTCGATTGGGTTGATCACCATGAAATTTGGGCCTTCGTGAAAGGCGTCAGCAGGGCATACCGCGACACAGTCGGTATATTTACATTGAATACAGTTATCGGTAACGACAAATGCCATGATGGTGAACTCTTATTAGCCAAATTTGTGGAGGGGCGATAATACTGATCCGAGCGCAAAATTCAATATCTTGGCGCTACTTGATCCCTTTATCACCCGTCTAAGTCGCAATTAAGTATGACAGACAAATCAAGTTAACGTAAAATGCGCGCCATTGTGAGCGAGCAAGCCTTAAGTTTAAGCCATTCGGTTTAGAGAACGGGTTTGTAAGCTAAGACACCAACGACGCGAGACCCTCCATGATACGTTTAACTGAAATCAAACTTCCTCTTGATCACGAGGAAGGCGAAATTTCTCAAGCCATCCTAAAAAAACTTGGTATTTCTTCAGATCAAGTTGTTTCATTCAATGTGTTCAAGCGTGGCTATGATGCGCGCAAGAAAACACGCATTTTGCTTATCTACACTCTAGATATTGAAGTGAAGAATGAAGCGGCTCTGCTAGAGAAGTTTGCTGATGACCCACACGTCAAAGTCACCCCAGATATGGAGTACAAGTTTGTTGCGAAAGCACCAGTAAACCAGGCTGAGCGACCAGTCGTCATCGGCTTTGGCCCATGTGGCTTGTTTGCAGGACTGATTTTGGCACAAATGGGCTTTAAGCCAATTATTGTTGAACGTGGTAAAGAGGTTCGTGAGCGTACTAAAGATACCTTCGGTTTCTGGCGAAAGCGTACGCTTAACCCTGAATCGAACGTACAGTTCGGTGAAGGCGGTGCGGGTACGTTCTCTGACGGCAAGCTTTATAGCCAAGTGAAAGATCCAAAACACTATGGCCGTAAGGTGATTGAAGAATTCGTCGCTGCAGGTGCACCTGAAGAGATCCTGTATGTGAGCAAGCCTCACATTGGTACCTTTAAATTGGTGACCATGATTGAAAAGATGCGCGCGACAATCATTGAGCTAGGTGGTGAGATCCGCTTTAGCACGCGTGTTGATGACATTCACATGGAAAACGACCAAATCACGGGTCTAACACTATCGAGCGGCGAAGAGATCAAAACTCGCTATGTGGTACTAGCAGTAGGTCACAGTGCTCGTGATACGTTTGAAATGCTGCACGATCGTGGCGTGTATATGGAAGCGAAGCCCTTCTCTGTCGGCTTCCGTATTGAACACAAACAATCAGTGATTGACGAAGCGCGCTTTGGTCCAAACGCAGGTAACCCAATCTTGGGTGCGGCTGACTACAAACTGGTTCACCATTGTAAAAATGGTCGCACGGTATACAGCTTCTGTATGTGTCCTGGCGGTACGGTTGTTGCGGCGACGTCGGAAGAAGGTCGAGTGGTGACCAATGGCATGAGCCAATACTCTCGTGCAGAGCGCAATGCCAACAGTGCGATTGTAGTGGGCATCTCTCCAGATCAGGATTACCCAGGTGATCCACTGGCAGGTATTCGCTTCCAGCGTGAACTAGAAAGTAACGCTTACCTTCTAGGCGGTGAAAACTACGATGCGCCAGCACAGAAAATTGGCGATTTCTTAAAAGGTAACGATCCAAGCGCACTAGGTGATGTTGAGCCATCGTTCACACCGGGTATCAAACTGACAGACTTGTCTAAGGCGCTACCGGATTTTGCTATTGAAGCCATTCGTGAAGCGATCCCTGCGTTCGACAAGAAAATCAAAGGTTTCTCTGGTGCAGATGGCCTATTGACGGGTGTTGAAACTCGTACTTCCTCACCAATATGCATTAAACGTGGTAAAGACTATCAAAGCGTTAACTTGAAAGGCTTCTACCCAGCTGGTGAAGGTGCAGGCTACGCGGGCGGTATTCTTTCTGCCGGTATCGACGGCATCAAAGTTGCTGAGGCGCTTGCCATAGCTATGGTTGAAGATCTTGTCGAGCAACCTGCTGAAGCCTAACCCTCTTTAGACAGCAAAAAGCCCATCGGATTATGATGGGCTTTTTTGTATCTCTATGATTTTGAAATAGAGAGCTTTTGATTAAAAAGCGTAGGTCAGCGTTGCCATTGGGCCATAGAACTTAAACTTTGCATCGAGGTCGGCAAAGTCTCGGCCGTAGTCAACATTAATCTCGTAATAGCTGTAAGTCGCCGCTAGGCCAAAATCTTCAGTGAACTTGTATTCGATGCCAGCACCTAAATCGAGAAGCAGTCCTGAGATTTCTTCGATACTGAGGGCAAACACCTGCGCGTGGCCTAATAGGTGCCAATTGTCAGTAATCCTATAGTCAGTGATTAAGCCAATATTGGGCAATGGTGCGGTGAGATCGGTAAACTCTTCATCTTTGACTGGAATGAGGGTTGGGTCATCTTGATCAACACGGTAACCAAGTTCGCCTCCAAAGCCGACATTGAAATTCATTATGTGAAGACCAATGGAGGCTTTCCAGTCCCAATCTTCACCATCGTAGAACTTATAGTTGTAGCCAAAGCGCAAGATGTCGATGTTGAGTGTTGAATCGAGGCGCGCGCCTGCTTGCACTTCAGTATTTGAATCAGGCAATTGAAACGGTTTAGTGACGACCGTATTACTCGCTTTGCGATGAAGGCTACGCCAATCTAAAAAGATGCCATGACGCTCGTTAAAGTCATAGCCGACCAAAAGGTAAGGTAGTGTTGAGCGTTCTTTGAGGCTTAGATCCGATTCAAAATCTAAGTCAAAGTCATTGCCTGTGTTTGGGTTTGTGACACCGATAGAGGTATCGGCCTCGGAAAAAAACGCGCCGCCGGCCATATGAAATTGACCCGCCAGGGTCGGAGAGGTTGCTGTACACGCGAGGCCGCCTAGCGCGACCAGATGACGAAGATCCATTTCTATCACCTTACATTGATTAACTGACATCATTTTTATGAATTAAACAAGTTCAATATATCAGAAGGTTATGGAAATGTTTAGGTTGTATGTTCGTTGTAGCGATAAAGGCTGCGAAATCGTAAACGCACAAACAAAAAAGGCTCCAAACGTTTTGGAGCCTTATTGCTAGAAATGGTTAGTTAAGTTTGTTCCAAGCTGAATCCCAGTGACTGCCGGTGCCTGGTTCGAACTGAGTCGCTGTAGGAGACCACTGCTTGCAGTATCCTGAGTGTGGGAACGGCTTACATTGATAAATAGCGCCGTCGCTTGCCAGTACTTTGGTACCTTCTGTGTAGCTTTCTACACCCGTCGGGAATACAAAGTCGTAGTCAGTCGGTGCAGTCTGGTCGACGAGCATAAAATCTTGCGTGGTTTGATCAAGCAGGTTGCCTTTTTCATCACGAACACGGGTAACCAGCATGTGATGGCCAGGCTCAGACTTAGAAAGAGCTAAGACAACATTTTTGCTATCACCATCGTTTAACGCAAGCTCACTGCCAGCAAGTGTTTCTTGACCGTGGTTGTAGACACTCATCGATACGTCTACTCGACCGACCGCCGTGACAGTAAGGGCAAGTTCAGTTGGTGCGGTGCCAATAACGTATTGCGTTTCTAGTCCTGTTACCTCAGCACCTGATGCTGGAGGCGGCGTTACGATGTCATAACCAATTTCAACGCGATCCAATCCGCTATTATCAGCCACGTAGATAGTGTTAGCGCCAAATACTGGAGCGATATTGCCACTGCTGTCTGCTTGGCCTGCTTTGATATCTGTCGTGCTTGAGTTAATGGCACTTGCTAGTGCGTGCGACCATTGGGTTGCTGCGCCTTGTTCGCTCGAATCAATGGTAATGCTGGTCGATAGATTTGGCAGCTCACCGTTAGCATCAAACACACGCGTATACACAGAGTCGCCAACTTTCAGATCCATTGTTGGGTTGATTGTACCTGCTTGCGTCCAGCCAGGAATGCCTGGTGTGGTGCCTTCAAACTGCACATCAATCACGTTATAAAACGCCGCTGCGGTATCACCCACATCCCAATAAGCTAGGATCACTTGGTAGCCTTCACGTTCAGGGACATTACATTGGTGAGTCGTCAGTTTTGGTGGTTTTTGCATGTTGCCATCGACCACACAGAAAGGGTTTAGATCGAACGAGTCACGACTCAATGCCTGGTTTGGATTCCAGTTTGGTTTAGTGATGTAGTATTTCCAATCACGGGTTACGTGATTTGCTGTGAATGTCCATTCAAAGTTCTGTAAACCCGCTTGGATTGGCGTTTTTACCCAGCGATCTGAGGTTTGCTCGTTTAGTGGAGAAAACTGTACCAGTCCAGCGCTGGCGATTTGACCGTCAGATGGACCTAATAGTGGAAAGCCTTCTGGACCTTCAACACTTTGTGGTTCCCATTGAACCGAACCACAGTTACTGTTCTTTTCGCCATTTGCATTTGGAAACTTACATAACGCAGCACGACTCGCCGCTACACCGTTTTCGACTGCAGAAACGTAACCATGACTATGGACAAGTGGGCTGGTAGCCAATCCAACAGCCGCCAATGAAATTAAGACTTTTGTGTGTCTCATACCAATACCTTCTCTTAAAATTTTAATTGCACGTTGAGTCAGTGCATGTTTAGTAGAGCACTTGCTTCCGGCAAGTGTAGGCATAATTTAGTAATGAAAAATAAGTTCAGCGAATGGGTTGAATTGTTTCTGGAAGGCACTTCTACAAATTAGTGTAATTTGCATTTAAATGACATTTTTTGGACGAATATTCCAATAATTTGAACCAATGTCGTATTAAATGTTGATTTTATCATTAGGTGAGAAATTCACTTACCCAAAATAAGACCATTATTTAGGCAAGTGAATTTAGTTTTGTGATGATGTCGGACGCTATTAGATACTTGGCAGTAAGTTAGCTGGCATTAGGGCATTGTGAAGCGACAGCTTTATGATTTCGTTGGCTTTAGCAATGTCAGGAGCAAAGTAGCGGTCTTTATCATAAAACGGCACCACTTCTCGTAGGATTTGTTTACCCTGCTCAACAAGAGGTGCAGAGTTCAGTGGTGCCCTAAAGTCGAGCCCTTGTGCGGCAGCAAGATACTCAACAGCAAGGATCCCTCGGGTATTCTCCGCCATGTCTTTCAGCCTTCTCGCAGCAAACGTCGCCATAGAAACATGATCTTCTTGGTTGGCAGACGTTGGTAAGCTATCTACAGAGGCAGGATGTGCCAGGGTTTTGTTTTCGCTCGCCAGTGCGGCAGAGGTAACTTGAGCAATCATAAAGCCAGAATTGACCCCGCCGTTATCGACCAAGAACGGTGGCAATTTGCTTAATGCACTGTCGATGAGCAGTGCCATTCTTCGTTCTGACAAGCTACCAATCTCTGCGATAGCCAGTGCTAAACCATCGGCTGCCATAGCGACTGGCTCTGCATGGAAGTTACCACCAGAGATAATATCGCCATCGTCAGCAAAGACTAACGGATTGTCCGATACCGAGTTAGCTTCCACTTGCAGGCTATCTGCGGCATTGCGGATTTGCTGTAAACACGCCCCCATGACTTGTGGTTGGCAGCGAAGGGAGTAGGGATCTTGAACCTTTTCGCAGCCTTGGTGGGAGTTGCCAATTTCACTGCTGTTGCCAAGAAGGTGACGATAAGCGTGGGCAGCGTCCATTTGTGAGCGATGACCACGTACGCGATGAATGCGCGGATCGAATGGTCGACGACTACCAAGCGCGGCTTCTACTGACATCGCACCGCATAAGGTGGCTGACGCAAACAGATCTTCAGCCAAAAATAGTCCCTCTAGAGCAAAGGCGGTAGAAGCTTGGGTGCCGTTTAGTAGCGCCAGCCCTTCTTTCGGGGCGAGGGTAACTGGCTCAAGTCCGGCAATTTGCAGCGCTTCGAGTCCGCTGATGATTTTGCCATTGTGACGTGCTTCGCCTTCGCCGAGTAATATCGTACTCATATGAGCAAGCGGGGCGAGATCCCCTGATGCACCGACGGAGCCTTTTTGCGGGACGCATGGATACACTTGTGAGTTAACCAACTCAATCAATGCGTTAATGACTTTGAGGCGAATACCGGAGAAACCACGAGCTAGGCTGTTGATCTTCAGCACCATCATCAGTCTGACGGTTTCATCACTCATCAGCTTGCCAATACCCGCGGCGTGCGACAGCACGATACTCTTTTGCAGCACTTCAAGATCGTCAGGCTCAATTCGAGTGTTGGCCAGCAAACCAAAGCCCGTATTGATGCCATAGACGGTGCGATCTTCGGCGATCACTTGCTCAACAATCTGTGTGCTGGCTTCAATGTCATCTAGCGCTAAAGGGCTCAGTGACAAGTGCAGCGGTGAGCGACTAATCTGGCGTAACTGAGCTAATGTAAGCTGCCCTGGGAGTAGTTCTAACTTCAACATGTTCTGCTCCTTATCCATGGCTGCTGTCTTGGTGGTTAGATTCATTACTGTCCATCATCGGCAGATCAAGGCCTTGCTCACGCGCGCACTGTTTGGCAATGTCATAGCCTGCATCGGCATGACGCATCACTCCCGTCGCAGGATCGTTGTGAAGAACACGGCCTATGCGACGCGCAGCATCATCAGTGCCATCACAACAAATCACCATACCGCTATGTTGGGAGAATCCCATACCTACGCCGCCACCATGATGCAGTGACACCCAAGTCGCACCGCCAGAGGTGTTCAGTAGTGCATTGAGCAATGGCCAGTCGGATACCGCGTCAGAACCATCCATCATGCCTTCAGTTTCGCGGTTCGGGCTAGCGACAGAGCCTGAATCGAGATGGTCACGTCCAATCACGATAGGAGCTTTCAGCTCGCCATTTTTGACCATTTCATTGAAGGCTTGGCCTAAACGTTCACGATCTTTCAGGCCGACCCAGCAAATACGCGCTGGCAGTCCTTGGAACTGAATGCGCTCGCGAGCCATATCAAGCCAGTTATGTAGGTGAGGGTTGTCCGGTATGAGCTCTTTCACTTTTTGGTCGGTTTTGTAGATATCCTCAGGATCGCCCGATAGCGCTGCCCAACGGAACGGTCCCACGCCTTCGCAGAACAAAGGTCGAATATAAGCCGGTACAAAACCTGGGAAATCAAACGCATTTTCAACGCCTTCTTCAAGAGCCATTTGGCGAATGTTGTTGCCATAGTCAGTGGCGACCGCGCCTTTTTCTTGCAAATCTAAGATGGCTTGAACTTGTACTGCCATAGACGCTTTTGCTGCTTTGGCGACGGCTTCAGGGTCACTATCGCGCTGCTGATTGGCAAAATCCATCGTCCAGCCTTGAGGCAGGTAACCATTAAGTGGATCGTGAGCGGAAGTTTGATCGGTAACGACGTCTGGAGTGATGCCTCTTTCGACAAGCTCAGCATAAACATCGGCGGCATTACCTAGAAGGCCGACTGAAATAGGTTTGTCGCTATTTTTGATGATGGATAGCGCTTCATCTAGAGAGTGTGCTTTAGTATCGACATAGCGCGTGTTGAGACGGTAGTCGATACGCGATTCATCACATTCAACCGCTAACATTGAAAAACCTGCCATGGTCGCAGCAAGAGGCTGCGCACCGCCCATCCCGCCTAGACCACCTGTTAGGATCCATTTATTTGCAGGATCACCGTTAAAGTGCTGTTTAGCGATAGCGACGAAGGTTTCGTAAGTGCCTTGTACTATGCCTTGAGAGCCGATGTATATCCATGACCCTGCTGTCATTTGGCCGTACATCATCAGCCCCTGTTTATCGAGCTCGTTAAAGTGCTCCCAGTTTGCCCAATGAGGGACAAGGTTGGAGTTGGCGATCAACACGCGTGGCGCATCTTTGTGAGTAGGGAAGACACCGACGGGTTTTCCAGATTGCACCAACAAGGTTTGGTCGTCTTCAAGGCGTTTTAGCACGTCGACAATCTTGTCGTAGCAAGCCCAATCACGAGCTGCTCGCCCAATACCACCATAAACCACGAGTGATTGTGGGTGCTCAGCTACTTCATCATCCAAGTTATTCATCAGCATGCGGAGCGGTGCTTCAGTGAGCCAAGATTTCGCATTGAGCTCGGTACCACGTGGCGCTTTGATGGAGCGAGAGGTGTCGAGTCGTGAGTTAGTTGGATGTAGAGATTGTTTATCAGTCATTGTCATTTCCTTTTGAACTCTGCCTTACTCGGGGCTTTTATTTTTTTATAGCGCCCTTGTCATGATTAATGACCATGGTGACTGGCAGAGAGTGTTTACGTTATTCGTTATCGGTTTTTTGTAGCTGTTTGGACATGGCAACCAATATCTGCCAACACACTCTTGCGGCAAGTTTTGCGGTGCGGTTGTCTATGTCGTAATTTGGGTTATATTCGGCGATGTCAGCCAGCATTAACTTGTCGCTGGCAACAATAGTGTTGAGCATGGGGATGAGCTGCTCTAAATTCATGCCAAACGCGGCGGGTGCACTCACGCCGGGGGCTAGGCTTGCGTTGAAGACATCAAGGTCAATGGTGAAATACAGGGTGTCGACCTTATTGATGAAGCGTTTTAATTGAGCAATATGCTCATGTATGGGTCTATCTAAAAGATCAGTATCTTTGATGTATTGAACTTGCAAACTGTCGACTTTTTTAAACAAAGCCTGAGTGTTACCTGTTTCGCTCACACCTATACAGAAGTAATGAAAGTTCTGCCCAGTGGCATGGCAATGATCGGCGATTTGAGCAAATGGCGTCCCTGAGCTGGGTTTGAGGTCAACATCCGTTAGTGTTTTGTCGTTCGTTTGATATTCTCTAAGATCGAAGTGAGCATCGAAGTTGATAATGCCAATGTTTGGCTTATTGTTGGTTTGAGATAGGAAATCGGATAGACCTTTAAAAGAGGACCAAGCAATCTCATGTCCGCCACCCAGCACCACGATCGGTCCATTAGTCAGGTGTTTAGTGATCGTTTCAGCGGCTTGTTGCTGATGAAGCTCTAAGTCATCAGAATCGGCAACAACATTACCAATATCAATAATCTCGTTATCTTGGTGCCAAGCTAAATTAGCAAGCGCAGCTCTGATAGCATCTGGTCCTTGCTTGGCGCCAATTCGTCCTTTGTTTCGTTTCACTCCTTCATCAGTGCAAAAACCTATTAGCTGAAGTTGTGGGGAATCGCCTTGAGAACGGTGAACGACTTTATGATGCACACGAAAGCGTTTATTGCCGTCCTCATGGTCGTCACGACCAGTCCAATTGAAGGGATGTTGGTTGTTAGAGGACATCTTCGACACTCCCTGCAACGATTCGCTTACTCAGTCCACCCATGCCGAATTGATAGCTAAGCTCGCTAGGGTGTTCGATGTCCCAGATAGCAAGATCAGCGCGAAAACCTGGCTTGATTTGGCCTATGTTGCGGCCTTGACCAATGGCCTGTGCGGCATGGCACGTTACGCCTCGTAGACTTTCTTCTGGTGTTAAGCGGAACAAAGTACAAGCCATGTTCATCATCAGTTGCAGATTAGCGAATGGTGAGGTTCCTGGATTAAGATCGCTACCAATGGCCATAGGCACTCGTGCCGCTCGTAGGTTGTCGATGGGTGGCTGTTGTGTTTCTCGCAAGAAATAGAACGCGCCTGGCAACAAGGTGGCGACGGTTCCACTGTTGGACAAGGCATCGACGCCGGCGTCATCCAAGTATTCGATGTGATCGACGGAGAGCGCATTAAGCTCAGCCGCTAGTGCACTGCCACCTAGGTTGCTGAGTTGCTCTGTATGGCCTTTAATCGCAAGACCGCTTTGTTTCGCAGCCTGAAAAACACGTTTCGTCTGCTCAACGTTAAAACCAACTGATTCGCAAAAAACATCAACAGCATCAGCGAGTTGATGCTTTGCTACATGAGGGATGATGGTCTCTGTGACGTAATCTATATAGTCATCGGGGCGATCGCGATACTCCGACGGCACTGTGTGCGCGGCAAGAAGGGTTGTGGTGATATTGACTCTGCGATGATTCTCGAGCGCTTTTGCTGCAAGCAGCATCTTCACTTCATCATCGAGCGTTAACCCGTATCCAGACTTAACTTCGATAGTCGTGCAGCCACTGCGGATAAGACTATCGAGTCTTGGAAGAGCCAGTTCAACAAGTTCCTCTATCGTCGCTTCCCGTGTTGCTCGAACCGTGCTGTTAATACCACCACCGCTCTGAGCAATCGCCTCATAAGACATACCATTTAAACGGTTTTCAAACTCTTCAGCTCGGCTACCAGCGAAGATCAAATGAGTGTGAGGGTCAATCAAACCCGGAGTGACGATTTTACCTTTGCAATCCAACGTCGGTACATCGTCGGTGATGTCATGGTGTAGGGTATCTAACGAGTGAATGTCGCTAAGGATCGCCTTAACGTAACCACCTCGAATGACTACCGTGCAAGGCTTAGAGGGCAGATAACCAAGTGCGCCCGGCTCCATAGTCACTAGACGGGCGTTAGTAAGGATCAGATTCATAACATCGCTCTGTTTTATTGTATATACAAATGAATAGTTGAATATATACAATTGATCAAGTGCGAGTGGTTGAAATGTGATCAGGATAGACCTGTGAAATTGTGTTCCTTCAAAAGGAAGGTGTGATGGTTAGAGTAGGAAATGACGATCCAAACCGGATCGCCTATCAGGACGTCGTTTGAACAGATGAATGTCGGATGACTATAACTCTATTTTTGAACTGAGCTGATATCGACTACCAGGATGATAAAGCAGTGCGGTACTGATGAGTTTGTCTTCACTCCAGGTTCGACGATGCAATAGTAGGCAAGGCTCAGTGACGGCCATCTCAAGTAAGCGGGCGATTTGCTCATCACAGGTAATGGCCTCAACGGTATGCTCAACGGCAGTCATTGGGCAGTTTTCGGTTAGATATTCGTTAGGTGTGGTTTGAGTAAAATCTTGCTGGTGGTACTTGGGGGTGTATTTAGCATTCACCCAACGACATTCTAATTGGATTGGCTTGTCGTTTTCTTTATGGAGAATCTCGCTGTAGTAGACGGCACTGCCAAGCATCACCCCAAGCTTAGTCGCAATAAGCTGATCCGCTTTGGTTGCTTCATGTCGAACCACTTCGCTGGAATACTGCTTACCGCGAGCTGCAACCTCTTTGGCGATGTTACGAGTATCAAGAAGAGGCGATTGGGCTTTTTCTGCTGGGCTAGTTACAAAGGTACCTAGTCGCGGGCGACGCTCTAGTTTGCCTTGACCGACGAGATCGCGAATAGCCTTATTGACGGTCATGCGGCTCACAGCAAACTGCTCTGTTAGCTCCATTTCGGTGGAGATTCGCTCACCGACTGACCACACTCCTTGGTCTATTCGGTCTTCAATATACTGTTTGATCTGAATGTATAGCGGCTCTTGGGACATCATTCACTAAATCCATTTATTTGAATATACAAATGGTCATAGAATTTGCATGAAAATGCAAGGCATCACATCATTTATCACTATTTTTGCGGGTTTGAGCTTGTTTGGTTTAACTTAGAGCAAAAGCTGATCTTGACCTCAAGTTTGATATTTTCTCTGCGAAATCATCAGTCTGTCACTTAACTTCGGGTAAAATAGCGAGTTCGTTTACAAAGGAATAGGGCAAGGAAGGGTGATGAAGTCGGTTGTAGTCGGTGAAAAAACGTTTTATCCATCGAAAATCTTATGCGTTGGCCGAAACTATGTTGAGCACATTCGTGAGCTAGGAAATGAAGTTCCGGAGAATATGGTGGTGTTCAACAAACCTAACTCGAGCATCGCGACTGACCTGTATTCCTTCCTCGATGAACCGCTGCACTATGAAGCGGAAATCTGTTTTATCGTCCGCGATAAACAACTCTATGCTGTTGGTTTTGGACTCGACCTTACCAAACGCGGTTTACAGTCGACATTAAAAGCCAAAGGCTTGCCTTGGGAACGCGCTAAAGCGTTTAATCACTCTGCAAAATTCAGTCGTTTTGTGCCGCTAGGTGACATGGATATTAACGAGCTCGAAGTGGAGCTATTTATCAACAGTATGCGAATGCAGTTGGGCTCAACGAAACAGATGCTCTACAAGCCGGACGTTATTCTAAGCGAGCTCAATACCTACACTCACCTTGAAGACGGCGATATCGTCATGACAGGCACACCTCAGGGGGTGGGAGAAATTGTCGCTGGCGACCGATTCCTAGGCCGTATCAAGCACCAAGGTAAAGCGGTCATTGAAGTGGAGTGGTTGGCTATTTAACCGTCACTGAGCTCCTTCTAATGGAAATATTATTCCTGGAGATTGATTGCTTGCGATCTCCAGTTTAACTTTGGATTACATAGAATCCAAAATCGCAATTTGTCAAAAATTTCATCCTCATCGTCTCCGCTTCCCTCACAAAAATTCGCTGATTATTTTTCTTCTTGCGGATCTGGAAATCAGTAACTAGCATTTAGTTAACAAAAATATAACAAATTGTTTCTAGTTGTATTTAACTGATACCGGACTCAATAAGTAAGTGGTCAGTGAGTAGCTTTGACCGTTTACTTGTGTAGTTTGGCGTTACTTTTTGGACTCATGAAAGAGTCGAAAACCTAGTTGGTCTTCGTTTATCGTCGTCGAATCACAGCTTGTTGGGTTTTGATTACGGACTTGTTCCATCCTGGAGAGTTTGATCACTTTTCAGACGTGCTTGGTACAAGTCATAGGGGAACCACGTCAGGATAGACGTGGCTAGGCAAAGGAGAAATCTTTTGAAGAGATTGCTGACCGTTCACACTGGAACTGGTTTGGCGACTGCGCTCGTCAGCCAACCTCTCTTCGCGGAGTCGAGCCAATACAATTTGACCCGCGGGGTTACTGATATCAGTAACCAAGTGTATGACCTACATATGCTCATTTTCTACATCTGCTGTGCCATCGCAGCAGTTGTGTTTGGGGTAATGTTCTATTCTATTTTCAAGCACCGTAAGTCCAAAGGGGCGGTAGCCGCTAACTTCCACGAAAGCACCAAGGTGGAAGTGGTTTGGACTGTCATTCCCGTCATTATTTTAATATTGATGGCGATTCCGGCAACCAAGACTTTGGTTGCGATGGAAGACACCTCCCAGTCAGAAATCACCATTAAAATTACTGGCTCACAGTGGAAATGGCACTACGCCTACTTTGGCGAAGATGTGGAATTTTTCTCACTAATGTCCACGTCTCAACAGCAGATTGATGGTGTTGAAGAAAAAGGTGCGCATTACCTGCTAGAAGTGGATAACCCGCTTGTCGTGCCAATCAATAAAAAGATTCGCTTCCTGATGACCTCCGATGATGTGATTCACTCGTGGTGGGTACCAGCTTTTGCGGTTAAAAAAGACACAATTCCGGGTTTTATCAACGAAGCATGGACAAAAATCGATGAGCCAGGTGTCTATCGTGGCCAATGTGCGGAGCTTTGCGGTAAAGCACATGGCTTCATGCCGATAGTGGTGCAGGCCATGGCGCAAGATGACTACGACGTTTGGTTGACAGGAAAGAAAGAAGAGATGGCGCTCGCTAAAGCAGAAGCGGCCAAGGCACTAGATGCAACGTTATCGATTGAAGAGCTATTGACCACAGGCGAAGGTATCTATGCCTCTCGATGTGCAGTGTGTCATCAGGCTAACGGTCAAGGCTTACCCGGCGCCTTCCCAGCAATCGCAGGGGCGGAAGTGGCGACATCGGGCTCTATCGATACTCACATTAGTAAAATCGTTGATGGTGTGGCAGGGACAGCCATGCAGTCGTTTGCCAATCAGTTAACCGATAAAGAAATCGCCGCAGTAATCACTTACCAGCGCAATGCGTGGGGTAACAATACCGGTGATGTGGTTCAGGCATCGGATATCAACAGCTACAAAACTCAGGAAGCGGAGCCAAGCTCCAAGGAGTTATGATGAAAACGGACCCAATGGAAAAAGTGAAAGCATCGGCGGTGACTGATGCGGACATGAGCCGAGCAAATAGCACGGCAGTCATCGAAGACGATCATCATCATGATCACGCGCCATCAGGTTGGCAGCGCTGGGTATACTCCACCAGTCATAAAGACATTGGCACACTCTACCTGTGGTTTAGCTTTATTATGTTCCTAACAGGCGGGGCGATGGCTATGGTCATTCGTGCCGAGCTGTTCCAACCCGGTCTCCAATTGGTCGAACCGAATTTTTTCAACCAAATGACCACAGTTCATGGTTTGATCATGGTATTCGGCGCGGTTATGCCAGCCTTTACGGGATTGGCAAACTGGATGGTACCCTTGATGATTGGCGCGCCAGATATGGCTTTGCCACGAATGAATAACTTAAGCTTCTGGATCTTACCGTTCGCGTTTCTGATCTTAATTGCGTCACTATTTATGCCTGGTGGCGGCCCGAACTTTGGGTGGACATTTTATGCGCCTCTCTCCACGACCTACGCCCCAGACAGTACGGCGCTGTTTGTGTTCTCGGTACATATCATGGGTATTAGCTCCATTATGGGGGCAATCAATGTCATCGTAACTATTTTCAACATGCGCGCGCCGGGCATGACGTTAATGAAAATGCCATTGTTTGTATGGACTTGGCTCATTACTGCTTTCCTACTCATTGCTGTCATGCCTGTGTTGGCGGGGGCGGTGACCATGGTATTGACAGATAAGTACTTTGGAACCAGCTTTTTTGACGCGGCGGGTGGTGGTGACCCAGTGATGTTCCAGCATATTTTCTGGTTCTTTGGGCACCCAGAAGTTTACATTATGATTCTGCCATCCTTCGGTATTGTTTCGGCCATTGTCCCTGCATTTAGTGGCAAAAAACTGTTCGGTTACCATTCGATGGTTTACGCGACGTGCAGTATCGCATTGCTCTCATTCCTCGTGTGGGCACACCACATGTTTACTACAGGTATGCCGGTGTTTGCCGAACTGTTCTTTATGTACTGCACCATGTTGATTGCAGTGCCGACAGGCGTGAAAGTATTTAACTGGGTGGCGACCATGTGGCGCGGTGCGCTCACGTTTGAAACGCCGATGTTGTTTGCTATCGCCTTTATTGTGCTGTTTACCATAGGTGGGTTTTCGGGGCTGATGTTGGCGATTGTGCCGGCGGACTTCCAGTATCACGATACTTACTTTGTAGTTGCGCATTTCCATTATGTATTGGTGTCGGGTGCTGTGTTCTCGATTATGGCAGCGGCCTACTACTGGTTACCGAAGTGGACTGGCAATATGTATGACCACAAGCTCAGTCTGTGGCATTTCTGGTGTTCGGTTATTTCAGTGAATGTGCTGTTCTTCCCTATGCATTTCTTAGGTCTCGCGGGGATGCCGCGCCGTATTCCGGACTACGCTATACAGTTTGCCGACGTGAACCAAATCGTCTCTATCGGTGGCTTTGCGTTTGGATTATCTCAGCTCATTTTTCTTTGGTTGGTCATTAAGTGCATCAAAGGAGGCGACAAAGCCGAAGCTAAGCCTTGGGAGCGTGCAGAAGGCTTAGAGTGGACAGTACCAAGTCCAGCACCACACCATACTTTTACCACACCACCTAAGATTGACTAAAGGTAGGTTGAGATGGATAGCGAAACCAGAAAATCAAACCGCAAACTCGTAGGCTGGCTCGGTGTGGCCGTTGTGGCGATGTTTGGCTTTGGTTTCGCTTTGGTGCCTCTTTACGACATTATGTGCGAAGCGTTAGGCATTAACGGCAAAACCAATACAGAATCAGCGGTTCAACCTATTGGTATGCGGGCAGACATCACGCGCACAATTCGGGTTGAGTTTATGGCGCATGTCAATCCGGATATGCCTTGGTCATTTAAACCAGAGAAAATGTCGTTGGATGTTCACCCTGGTGAGGTTATCCAGACTGTCTACTTTGCACATAACCAATCTAATCAATCACTTATTGGTCAGGCTGTGCCCTCAGTATCTCCGGGAACTGGGGCGACCTATTTCAATAAAATCGAATGTTTCTGTTTTAACCATCAACCATTAGAAGGCAAGGGTAAGGCTGAAATGCCGCTGATCTTTTACATTGAGCCAGACATTCCAGACTCAATTCATACCCTGACCCTTTCTTACACCTTGTATAACATCACGAGCAGCGCCGCTACTGACGGTGCCGTTCTCGATATCTCTCGTGCACAGGTCGGTAGTAGCAGTCGCCCTGCACTCGATTATCCAACATCGGAGATAAGCTATGAGTAAAGCTCAAACTTATTATGTTCCGGCGCAGAGTAGTTGGCCCATCGTTGGGGCTGTGGCGCTGTTTCTTGTCGCAGTCGGCGCGGGGCTGACCGTCCAAAATCTAGATTCTGGCGGGGCAGGCAGTGTCATTGGCGGCGTTGTGCTAGCGCTTGGTGTCGCTGTGCTGATTTATATGTTTTCTGGATGGATGAGCAATGTGATCTCTGAGTCCATGTCTGGACTCTATTCAGACCAACTCTCACGCTCATTCAAACAAGGTATGAGTTGGTTTATTTTCTCTGAAGTGATGTTCTTCGGTGCGTTTTTTGGAGCACTGTTTTATGCACGAATGATTTCAGTTCCTTGGCTCGCTGGCGCCGACAACAATGTGATGACTCATGAAGTTTTGTGGCCGGCTTTTGAAGCGATGTGGCCGCTAACATTAACACCGGATGGAACAACAACTGAAGCAATGCCTTGGCAAGGGCTGCCACTGCAAAACACAGTGATCTTACTTTTGTCTTCTATCACACTGCACATGGCTCATGTCAGTTTAGAGAAAAATCGCCGTACAGCACTCATCGTTTGGCTTGAGCTAACCATAGTGCTTGCTGTGTTTTTCTTGTATTTCCAAGCCGTTGAGTATGCTCATGCCTATCAAGATATGGGGCTAACACTTCAGTCCGGTATCTACGGCAATACCTTCTTTATGCTCACTGGCTTCCACGGACTGCACGTGTTTATTGGAACCGTGTTTTTGATTGTATTGCTGTTCCGAATAGCCAAAGACCATTTCACACCGAAAGATCATTTCGGCTTCCAAGCGGGGAGTTGGTATTGGCACTTCGTTGATGTGGTATGGCTGTGTTTGTTTGTCTTTGTCTACGTATTGTAAAGGCATGAACCCCTGCGCTATATAGCGCTGGGGTAGTAAATACTCACTAATAAGGTCGGGGGTTAGGCGTTAAAAAACCACTTTGAAGCGCGATGATGAGAAGAATAATGACAATCGCGGAGAACAGAACACGGCGGCCAAGATAATAACTCATTGGTTTTTCAGAAGAAGGATCGTCGCGCACCATTCGAATAAGGGCAAGCGCTAAGTTAAAGATGATGAAGAGTAACAGCAGTACTAAAGCAATCTTAAACAACAGTGTGGGTGACATGGATACTCCTCATGTTCGCTTTTACCAAACTACTAAGTTTTGGTTGGGGTTGGTATTAACTGTGGTTGTGTTTTCATCATTGGTCAAATTGGGACTGTGGCAAAAGCAGCGCGGCAATGAAAAAGTAGCGTTAGAACAGTCGCTTGCCTTACGAAATGAGCAGCCTCCTGTCGCTTTATCGTCTCTCGACTTGCCGCTGGCTCACTACGGTGACCATAACTATCAACGTTGGATTGCGATGCCAGTGAGTGCTCACTTAATACCTGAGCCGGTTTTGTTCTTTCTCGATAACCAAATCCTCGATGGAACGGTCGGGTACCTGGTGCTGCAGATGATGCGAGATATTGAGAAGACGAATCAGCGCTATCTGGTAGAGCTCGGTTTTGTGGCAGGCGGTTTAGATCGTCAAACTCTTCCTAGTGTTTCCACCTTATCGGAGCCGGTGACGCTCAGTGGGCGCTTATACAAGAAAATGGAAAGCCCTTTGGGTTCAGAGCTTTACAACGAGCGTTTTGACTTAGAGTCAACACAGCAATATCGAATCCAGCATCTTAATACAGCGCAGATAAGTGCTCTTGTCGATGCCGAGCTATCAGCTTGGGTAGTTCAACCAACGGATACGTTGACGGCTTACCCTCATCCTTGGAAACCAGTATCAATGAACTCAGCCAAACATTTCGGCTATTCATTTCAATGGTTCACTATGGCGACGGTGTTTGCAGTCGTTGTCTCAATGGCATTTTGGCGTAGCAGTTTGCATCGAAATCGTGCTTCTAAAGGAAAGAGAAAGTTGGCTTCAAAGCGTAATTTGTCTTCAAAGCATAAATAGACACATAGCACGACCGGCGAATAAACGAGGTTAGATGATGAGCAGTAAATTAGAGACAACAAGTACAGTATCGTCCAACGCTACACCTAGTGCGTCTTCAGTGAGACGCGGTCGCTTAACTCTCTTGGCGCTAATAGTGTTTTTTGCACTGCCTTTTATCATCGCCAAAGCTATTTTGAGCAACCATTGGTATCAATCGGGGGTAACTAACCATGGTGCGCTAGTTGAGCCAAGGGTGACGTTTGAGTCTCTCGATTTGGTGAACCCACTGCAAACGAAGAGCTGGCAACTTGGATTTATGTTACCCGCGGATTGCAATGATGCGTGTATCAACCGCCTCTACATCATGGGGCAAACCTATTTGGCATTAGGCAAATACAAAGAACGTGTGACACCAGTGGTGTATGTGTTGCCAGATCAAGTGCTGCCAGAGTTACCAGAATCTCTAAGCGTGGTGACGGTCAATGCGGCCTTTGTAGATGTTGTGCCAGAACAAGGATATTTGATTACCGATACTCTTGGTCAGTTGGTGATGTACTTTTCGCCTACCTCAGAAGATAAGCAAGTCGCACACAGTAAGGGGCTGCTTTCGGATCTTAGAAAATTACTGAAATTATCACGAGTCGGTTAGACGCACGAAAGGTGCGCGTTGTTTGCAAATCTAATGGTAGTAATTCGATAGTTACAGCAAGGAGTCGCTATGGGGTTAATCAACTTAGTCAGAGCTTCACTGGTGTTTACGGTCATCGTGATTGCCATGGGTGCTTATACTCGGTTAGCTGATGCCGGGTTAGGTTGCCCGGATTGGCCTGGCTGCTATGGGCAATTGACGGTTCCCAGCTCCAAGGTAGCAGTGGTAGTCGCGAATACGCTTTATCCAGAGAGAGCCGTAGAGCCGTACAAAGCGTGGTTGGAGATGATTCATCGATACTTAGCAGGAGGCTTGGGGTTGATGGTGTTTGCGATCACCGCTATTGGTTTATCAAAGAGGCGTAGGGAGTTAGGCATCGTGCTGCCAATCTCTCTGTCATTAGTGATTGTGTTCCAAGCGGCACTGGGTATGTGGACGGTTACGCTCAAACTCATGCCGATCGTAGTGATGGGGCACCTGCTTGGCGGCTTTACCATGTTCTCTTTGCTGTTTTTTACCTACCTAAAGCTAAGACCTAAGATTGAGGTTCGCCGTGCCAATACTACAGACGAAGCCTGCAACGCTGATATGGCATTTGAACCTAAAGTTGTCGACAAGCCTGCAACACAAACATTGCCGACGCTGGTCAGTTCACGCCTGAAAATACTTGCGTTGGTTGCGCTGTTTGTGACGGTTTTGCAGATCATGTTGGGCGGATGGACATCATCGAATTATGCTGCGGTGGTGTGTACCGCGCTGCCTATCTGTGAAGGGAATTGGGCGCAGTACTTGGATTTCAAAACCGCCTTCACGCCTGTTCATTTCGGGTTTGATGACTATGAGTTTGGAGTACTTGAATATCCTGCAAGGATGACTATTCACGTGACTCATCGAATCGGTGCGATTGTCGTTGCGTTTGTGGTAGGTCTATTGGCATTTCGGTTATGGCGCTATCCACATCCAGCGATACGTAAAGTGGGGGTTACCTTAGCCGTGCTTCTGACACTCCAATTAATGTTGGGGCTGAGCAACGTTGTGTTCCACCTTCCGCTGCCTGTGGCTGTATTACACAACCTTGGCGCGGCCTTTTTACTGCTATCGCTTATTCACACTAACTACGTAGTGCATAGCGCGCGCTATGTGCGAATTGAAAAACCAACATTGACCATTGTTGAAGCCAACAGCCAAGTTACAGCCCTCAAAGTGTCTGGAGACAAGGAGAGTTCTCTATGAGTAAAACGACGATAATCAGCAATCGTGAGGTGAACTCGGCCTCCAAACCTGCAATCAACTGGCGCGTTTATCTGACGTTAACGAAACCGAAAGTAGTCGCCTTGATGATTTTAACTGCCCTAGTAGGGATGTGTCTTGCAGTGCCCGGTGCGTTACCTGTGCAAGCCAGTATCTTGGGTTTAACAGGTATAGCGTTGATGGCGGGTTCTGCAGCCGCGTTCAACCACCTAATTGATCGCCGTATCGACGCAATTATGGCGCGTACCCACAAACGCCCTTTGCCGTCTGGTGACCTAAGTGCGGACAAGGTAATGGCGTTTGCCAGTGGTATAGGTATAGCAGGCTTTGCCGTGTTGGCGCTTGGCGTGAATTGGTTAACGGCTTGGCTAACGTTTGCAAGTTTGCTTGGCTATGCGGTGGTGTATACCTTGTATTTGAAACGGGCAACGCCGCAAAATATCGTTATAGCCGGGATTGCTGGTGCCATGCCGCCGCTATTGGGCTGGACAGCTGTGACCGGAGAGCTGCATGCCAATGCGTGGCTTTTGGTGATGATCATCTTTATTTGGACTCCGCCACATTTTTGGGCACTAGCGATACATCGAAAAGATGACTACGCCAAGGCTGATATTCCAATGCTGCCAGTAACACATGGGGTGGAATACACGAAAACGTCCATCTTGCTGTACACAATTCTATTGGCGTTAGTGTGCTTGATGCCAGCTCTGGTTGGGATGACGGGTTTGGTCTATTTGGCTGGTTCAACCTTTTTGAGTGCTGGGTTTATCTACTATGCGTGGAAGCTTAAAGTCGCCGCAACAGAGAAAACTGCAATGGAGACCTTTAAGTTCTCTATCATTCATTTGATGGTGCTGTTTGTTCTACTGCTTGTTGACCATTACATGCCAGTCTAACCATTAACGATCTACCGTTAACTAGCGAAGCCTATCTCTGCTGGCTTTCAAAGCGTCGAAACAGTAGGGATAGTGCTAGGCAAAGTAAGAAATAGCACAAGCCAACAATGAGCCAGATTTCAAAAATAAGCCCGGAAGAGTTAGCCATTTCAGTGCCGACAAAGGTCATCTCCTGGATGGAGATTAACGAGACGATAGAGGTGTCTTTGACTAGAGAAATCGCTTGTCCTGCCAGTGCTGGCGCGACTGCAGTAAGCACTTGCGGTGCGATGACATCTTTATATTGATACCAAGTTGATAAACCTAACGACTGACCCGCCTCCCACTGCCCTTTTGGGATAGAAGCAAGACCCGCGCGAATGATTTCTGCCACATACGCCGACGATAGAAGACCGATACAGATAACGCCAGAAAGTAGGTTCTCCCATAGCGAGCTAGGACCAAACAAAAACGCCTGCCAAGCTGATATTTCACCGCTATAGCCACGGAGCACATCACTGAGCCCAAGTAATGGGATCAACTGATTCGAAATGAAAAAGTAAAAAATGAAGATAAACACCAGTGGCGGAATATTTCGAACCAACTGGATAAATAGATTGGCGGGGATGCTAAATACGGCCATCGCTGAGTGTTTCGCTAGGCCGAGTAAGGTGCCCAAAGTTACGGCAAGCACCATACCCCACACACTGAGTCTCAGTGTGGCAATGATGCCCTGGACAAAATAGGGTAACCCTCCATTTGCAGTCGGGTTAAACACCAACTCAAACGCCTGACTCCAGCGCCAGTGATAGTTGATTCCAATGGATGAACGGTACGCCAGCCAGACAATAAGTCCCACCACGGCGAGCAGTAATACGCCATCCAGTAGGGTAGGACGCCATCGCTTTGCTGGTGATGATGGTTTTTTATCGGAATTCAATTTGATTGAGTTGGTGTTGCTCATTGTAATTATTGTCCGCCAGCGATTTGGTCTTGCCAATCTAGGGTAGAGAACCAGTATTCATAGCGCTCTTTTAGCCAGCCATCATCGGTTCTTGCTTGGATCCACTCATCGAAGAAGGCTTTTTTGTCCTCTTCACCTAGACGAACAGCGAAAGCTTCGTTTCCTTTAGAGAGACGCTCGCTAAATGGAATAAATAACGCGTCCGCATGTTTAACTGCCTCATGCTCCGGCTTCGGACTTGAGGCGATCACTGCGTGGGCGTTACCGTTCAGTACTTCTTGGAATGCTTGTGCATCATCGTCAAACTGCAGAACTTTTGCCTTCGGGAACGTTTCGCGAGCAACTTGCACGGTGAATGCACCGCGGCGAGCAGCGATTTTAACGCGGCGTGAGTCAAAGTCTTCAATCTTAGAAAAGTCGCCAGCCAGTGCTTTGCTTGCCGCGACTTGAACACCTGAGTGTGAGTAAGGCGAGGTAAACAGCACGCTCTTTGAGCGCTCTGGCGTAACAGACATACCGCCGATAATGACGTCGAATTTTTGAGAAAGCAGAGCAGGGATGATGCCATCCCACGCGGTAGGCACAAACTCAACTTTCCAGCCTGAATCTTCAGCGAGTCGTTTCGCTACATCGATTTCAAAGCCTATCAGTTCGCCCTGTTTGTCACGCATGGCCCACGGTACAAACGTTGACATTCCGACACGCAAAGTGCCGCGCTCGTTTATCTTATCGAGATTAGGTGTCTCACTGGCTGCGGCGCCAAATGAGACCGCAAGGCCAATTGCGACGGAACTGGCTGCTTTTACTAGATGTTTGAGTGTCCTTTTCATGGGGTGACTCCTTGTTAGTAAATCATGGTTAGCATAGAGAGTTATGACCGCTTCTCTTGACTTAAGCGATATTCAAGCCAGGCAGAGAAAGCAGACAAGGTAAGCGTTAACACGAGGTAAATCGCGGCAACAGTAAACCAAATTTCAAATGGCATCGCGGTTTCAGCCACGATGTTACGCCCCTCGGTAGTGAGGTCGAAAATCGCCATCACACTGACGATGGATGAGTTTTTAATTAGCGAGACCACTTCGTTGGTGAGCGGTGGCAGTGTACGTCGTACTACCTGAGGCAATATCACATCATAGTAGGTATAAAAACGAGATAGACCTATTGAACGACAGGCTTCGAATTGACCCTTTGGAACGCTGTTCAGGCCCGCTCGGAGGATTTCAGCCGTGTAGGCGCCTTGGAATAGCGCTAGAGCAAATACAGCGGTAGAAAATCGATCAAGACCGATGATGGGGCCAAAGACAAAATACAGGAGGTAGATCTGCACCAACAGCGGCGTATTTCTTATGGCTTCCACATAGCAATGGGCGATAGCGCGGCCTACGATCGAATTCGAGGTTTTTAACAGCGCAGTGATGAGGCCTAGCAGCAAGGTAAACAGTAACGCCAAAGCGCTCAGCTTTATGGTGACAATCAGGCCTTGTAAAAGCTCTGCAGGCCACCACTCACCATCTTCATAGAATGCTAGATAGTCCGGCACTCGCTCCCATTGCCAGCGATAGCCCATGGCCTCGGCACCACTGTTGAGTAGCCAAGCTAATGCTATCGCAACCAGAGCGATTTGTAGGATTGCTGATAGAACCGGCTTTATAATCTTGAATATCATCAGTGATTTAAGATCTTGTCCAAAAATGCCTTAGTACGCGGGTGCTGAGGGGCGTCGAAGATTTGGCTTGGCGGCGCTGATTCTAAAATTTGCCCTTCATCCATGAAAATAACATTGTGCGCCACTCGCTTGGCAAAGCCCATTTCGTGGGTGACGCATAGCATAGTCATACCTTCTTCAGCCAGCTCAACCATAACGTTGAGCACTTCGCTAATCATCTCAGGATCGAGCGCTGACGTTGGTTCGTCAAAAAGCAGAATATCGGGTTTCATGCATAGAGAGCGGGCAATCGCAACTCGCTGTTGCTGGCCTCCAGAGAGTTGAGAGGGGTACTTGCCAGCTTGTTCGGCAATTTTCACTCGTTCAAGCATCTCCATAGCGCGCGACTCTGCTTGCTGTTTTGAAAGCTTAAGCGTGCGTATTGGCGAAAGTGTTAGATTTTCAAGCACAGTAAGGTGTGGGAAAAGGTTGAAGTGCTGAAAAACCATACCGACTTGACCAGGTTGAATACTCTTGGAGTTCACATCGTGACCGAGTACCTGGATATCACCGGAGTTGTAGGCTTCTAAGCCGTTGATACAACGGATCAGCGTAGATTTACCAGAGCCAGAAGGGCCGCAAATGACGACGATTTCGCCTTGTTTTACTTCCAGTTGGATAGAGTTCAGAGCTTGAAAGTCTCCGAACCATTTATTGACGTCGCTAAATTGTACTGCGTTCACATGGAACCCATTGTTTTTGTTATTTCTCATAACATTAGCAATATCGATACAGCATCTCAATACTCTACTCTAAATAGTAGCAAAGATATCCAATGCTCTCGGATAAACAATTTTAAAATGAAATAGAGTCTTTATGACTCGATGGTTTGTTTTTGATGCGATTTTATGTTGGGTCATTATGACCTTTTATGGTTTGATTTTTTAAATTAGTCCATAAAAAACAGCAAGATAAATTATGGCACAGACTATGCTATAGAGCTGCAGGAAATAATCAGCGCTGGCTACGTACCAAAGCGCGACTTAATATACTGGAGTCCTTATTATGTTCTGTATTCAATGCGAACAAACCATTCAAACCCCTGCTGCTAAGGGTTGTTCATACACACAAGGCATGTGTGGCAAAACATCAGAAGTGTCTGACCTACAAGACGTATTAGTGTATACCCTACAGGGTGTTTCTTTCTGGGCCGATCAAGGTCGTAAATTTGGCATCGTTGACCAAGATATCGATCAATGGGCGCCTAGAGCTTTCTTCTCTACACTGACGAACGTTAACTTCGACCCAGAGCGCATTATTGAGCTCTCTACTCAAGCTGCTGATTATAAAGCGCGACTTCAACAAAAAGTACAAGCGGCATCGCTGGTTAAGGGTATAGCCATTGATGAGCTGTCTCCTGCTGCGAAATTTGAGCTGCCAACAACAAAAGAAGCGTTGTTAGCGTTTGCGCCGACGGCGGCGGTAAACCGTGGTCATGACAGTCTGCATGAAGATGTGATTGGCTTGCGTCTACTTTGCCTATACGGCTTGAAAGGTGCAGCGGCGTATTTAGAGCATGCTCGTGTGCTATCGCAAACGGATGAGGAAGTGTATGGCGAGTATCATCAGATCATGGCGTGGCTCGGTACTGACCCTGTTGACTTAGAGCCGCTTCTAAACACCTCAATGCAGATTGGTCTTATGAACTATAAGATCATGGAGATGCTAGACAAAGGCGAAACGGACACCTTTGGTCACCCAGAGCCAACTCAGGTGAACGTCAAGACTATCAAAGGCAAGTGTATCCTAGTGTCTGGTCACGACCTTCATGATCTTGAGAAGATCCTTCAGCAAACCGAAGGGCTAGGTATCAACGTTTATACCAATGGTGAGATGCTTCCAGCTCACGCTTACCCAGAGCTGAAAAAATACCCACACCTTGCAGGTAACTACGGCAGCGCATGGCAGAATCAACAGAAAGAATTTGCTAATTTCCCTGGCGCCATCGTCATGACTTCAAACTGTTTGCTAAACCCGAATGTTGGTCAATATGCTGATCGTCTATTCACACGTAGCATTGTTGGTTGGCCTGGCGTTGCGCACATCGAGGGTGATGATTTTAAACAAGTGATCGAATGTGCATTGGCTCAAGACGGCTTCCAGCATGATGAGATTGAACAGATGATCACCGTAGGTTTTGGTCGTAATGCATTGATGCAAGCCGCACCTGCGGTTGTGGAGCAAGTGAAAGCAGGCGCAATCAAGCACTTCTTCCTAGTCGGTGGCTGTGATGGCGATAAGTCTGAACGTAGCTACTACACAGACTTTACGGCTCAAGCTCCAGAAGACAGCGTCATCTTGACCCTGGCTTGTGGTAAGTTCCGCTTCAACAAAAATCAGTTTGGTGACATCAACGGCATTCCTCGTCTATTGGATGTTGGCCAATGTAATGATGCTTATTCTGCAATCCAGTTGGCGCTTGCACTGGCAGAGGAATTTGATTGTGGTATCAATGAACTGCCTTTGACTTTAGTCCTGTCTTGGTTTGAGCAAAAAGCGATTGTGATTCTACTTACCCTGTTTGCGCTTGGCGTAAAAGGTATCTACACAGGACCAACGGCGCCGGCTTTCCTAACGGATAACTTGCTAAGTATTCTGCAACAGAAATTCGATATGCGTGGTATCTCCACGGTTGAAAACGATTTAAAAACTATTCTGGCAGCATAATCAGCAGTGATTGAAATGGCGCTTTGGTGCGCCATTTCATGTTTTAGGAGAAGCAGAAAATGGCTTGGTACCATTCAGAAACAATCCAATTAACCTGTACCAAAAAATGGTTTGAGACGCCGGATTCGGTATCGTTTGAGCTGTCGAGTGATTCAGCGAGTGACTCATTTCAATTCAAAGCAGGGCAATTCTCCTCGCTTGGTTTTGATATCGAAGGTAACACAGCGTTTCGTGCCTACTCAATTAGTTCTATCCCGGGTGACAGTCGACTGAAATTTACCGTTAAGCGCGTCCCCGATGGTCTGGTATCAAATCACATTGTCGATACGTTGTCGGTTGGCCAAAAAGTGCAAGCTCAAGCGCCTGTGGGTCAGTTCAATAATGTCGATTGTACGCCAAAGCAAAAAGTGCTGATGATCAGCGCTGGTTGTGGTGTGACGCCTGTGATGTCAATGGTTGACCAATGGCTAGCTGAGGGGGCAAATATCGATATTGAGTTTTTGCATCTGGCGAAAAGCAAACTCGATGCGATTTACTTTGATAGGTTGATGGAGCTAAATCAGAGCGTAGAGAGTTTTCATCTCAATATGTTGCTTGAAGACAATGCGGGAACAGATTTTCCTCAAGGTTTGATCAGTCTTGAGTGGTTAAAAGCTTTGGTTTCAGACTTTCAGCAGCGCACAATTTATTTGTGTGGACCAACTGGTTTTATGGAAGCGGTTAAGTCGGCTCTGGAAGAGGTGCAGTTTGACATGTCTCAGTTTCACCAAGAGAGCTTTACGCCAGCTCAAGTTGCAGCAGAAGCGGGTGAGGGAACAGTCAAAATAGCTGTGCCAGACTTTGGCGTAGAAGTCGAAGCAGACGAAGGTAGCTTGCTCATTGATGCTTTAGAGAAAGGCGGCGTGCCAGTCATTGCAGCTTGTCGAAGTGGCATCTGTGGCTCTTGTAAATGTAAGGTAAAAGTTGGCCAAGTAGAGTCGTCGAGCTATGAAACTCTGTCTGATGAAGAGAGAGAAAGCGGTTATGTTCTTGCTTGCTCTAGCACCATCAAGTCTGATGTAGAAGTGAGCCTAAACTGAGTCGCAATGGATGGGTAGCTCATCTTCCTAAAGAGGCACAATCAGGCAAAAAAACGGAACAACCAAAAAGGCGCGATGTGCGCCTTTTGTGTTCTTGTATCCGATTTAGCTTCGCCAGCCATTATCGAAAGTTAAACAGCTCAGCATGGAAAGCGGTTGTTTTCATGTTGAGTGCCTTCAACTGACCTTGTAGAGCATTTTTGAATCCGACGGGGCCACAAAACCAGATGCTGTGTTCTGACAGATCTGGATGTTGCTGCAAGATCTGCTCAATCGATAAAAACGGGGTAAGCCTATTATCGATAAGGTGAAACTCTATATTAGCGCTCAGTGCGGCTAGCTTCATTTCCTGTATTAGTAACGGTGACGGCGCTTGAGTACAGTAATAAAACACCACTTTTTGATCTCTTGGTTGTTTTGCTAACTGCTCCAGTCTGGCCTTAAACGCTGCGCAACCAATACCTCCGGCAATCCACACTTGTTTCTTGTTGTCCTCGAAATCGAATTGGCCATAAGGTCCTTCTACTTCAACGGCCTGACCTACTGTCACGCGGTTTTGGATATCGGCAGTAAAATCCCCAAGTGCTTTGATAAGAAAGCTAACTTGGTGACTATGGTCATCGTATGAGGCAATGGTAAATGGATGAGGTTCTTCATCACCAAGCTTGAGAAACGCGAATTGCCCAGCCTTGTGTCCACGCCAATTAGGAAGCTCAGCCACAACTTTGGTTGTCTGGTTTTCTTTGTTGTATTCAACACTAGTCACTACGCCTGTGTGTTTGCGGCGATGACCAATCCTGCCTACAAGACTCCAAACGGCCGCGATAATACCTGCGACAACGACGATCACCGTGACGGGTGTGATTAAGTTGCCCCAGTAAGCGTGTTTGAGCAGCACCAAAGAGTGGTAACCAATCGCAACAAAAGCGATAGCCATGAGCTTGTGTGTCCACTTAAATAGCTTGTACTTAATTGGGACAAAAAGCGCTAGCAGTGTTAGGCCGATAAACAGATACAGCGTCCACTCCCCTAAGCTTTCTGCACCACTTCTAAGTGGCTGAATGATTGCGTAAAGCGAGTCCGGATCGATAGGTACACCTACCCCTCGTTGTGGGCGTTCCATAACACCGGCACTAACCAGTTGTTTTGGGACAATTGCAAGTAACCAATGGATCGCACCAATAACGACGCCATAAATGGCCGTCCATTTATGTAAGCGATAAGATTTGTCCAGACCTCGAGTAAGACGCTCAAACAGCGGCAATCTCATTGCCAGAAGCATGGTCATCGTTAACAGCAACACAGACACAATGCCCGTCAGTTGAAGTAAAGCACTGCGCCAAGGCATAAAGGTCTCATAAGTAAACAATGGGGGTTCGGCTTGAAGCCATATCAAGATGACAGCCAGTACGAGGGTGAGCACCATAAAATAGAGTTTTTTCATCATAACGCTCCTATTGAGCTTTAACTCTACTCCTTGCAATGTAACCTTACGTCAGTGTTAGTAAATCAATGTAAATTCATGAGCCAGTTTGGGTTTTCACCAAGCTTATACGCCATATCGTACTCAGTCGGGTAGGATAGAGTGATATCAATGAATGTGCATAATAATGAAAAAACTGATTTCAATTCAAAGCGCCATGATTGTCGGCTGCTTATCGCTTACTTTGATCCCGTTATTCTACAAAGTCGATGTACCAGGAATGAAGATCCCAGACTGCACGATGGAAGAGGTGATCGAAACCCCTATTTTCTTCTTCGTTTCCAAAATGGTTGTAGATAAATATGGCCTTGAAGAGGTCAATACTGAGTTAGATAAGTCGGTTCGTAAAAGCAATGTGATAATGAGAAACTCGTGCATTCCCATGAAGCGAACATTGGCGACGGTAGAAACCGTCGATTTTAACTCGGCGTCGTTGTTTGATATCGACCAAATAAGACGCCAACTGACGAAGCGCGTTGGTGAAGAAAAGGTACGCAACATTGAACGGCTTCCTAATCAGTTTTATGGCGTGATCCTCGCCGATGAGGATGGCTATTTTGAATATGACACTATTGGTACCACCAACCCGGATGAAAATAGTCAATTCTTTATGCTGTCTGAGTATGCCGATGAATACACGTTAGAGCATGAATTAGGCCATCTTTCTTGGGCTTGGCATGACGATCGCTCATGGTTCAAAGTTCTTGATGAAACGTTAGAGCAGCATACTTCGGAAATGAACAAAGATAGGCTCAAACCTTATGCGAGAGGTTATCAGTGCGGCGGTGCAGGTACTATTATGAGTTACGAATCAGAACTGCTGTCGATTTATTCGAGCCCTGATATAACCAATAACGGTAGAGTTTGCGGCGATGAGCAGTATGCTGATAACGCGCGGCAGCTTCGAGAGTTTGCTCGTGATCTCAAACGGAAAATGCAGCTACAGAAAGCCGCTACCCTTTGATATTTGTTACCGTCAACAAAAAGTGGTGAGTGACGCTAGGCCAACCCACCACTTCTCCGAACTACGCTTGATGCAACCTGAAAGGCGAGTTACACCAACTGGCTAAGCGCTTCCAATGCAGAGGCTCTATTTTCAGCCGCTGGTTCATCACCCATGTTCAGCGCTTCCGCATAGACAAACTCTACGTCTGTCATACCCAAGAAGCCAAGAATCGTCGCTAAGTAATCATGCATGCTATCTCTTTGCGTATCTTTGTGAATGCCACCGCGAGTAGTCAAAACAACGACTTTTTTGTTGTCGATAAGACCAACAGGGCCTGTCTCTGTGTATTTAAAGGTGACGCCTGCACGAGCAATAAGATCGAAGTAATTCTTAAGCTGCGTTGGGATCATGAAGTTATACATTGGCGCAGCAATCACGACGGTATCTGCCTGCTTAAGCTCAGTAATCAATGAATCAGACAGTTCAACGATCTGTTTTAGCTCGTCTGATAGATCGTCACCGGCGCTGCGAAGGGCTGTTGCTACTGCCATGTCCAAAACCGGCACTGGCTCAGCAGCAAGATCGCGTGTTGTTACGTTTGGCTTACCTTCGATTGCTTGTGCAATGATTTGATTAGACTGTGAATAGTCGCCAAGAATGCTGGATTTTAAAACAAGTGTATTCGACATGGGGTTATCCTCTCTATCAGAAGCAACGTCTGCTTCTCAATCTATGGGGTCAGTTTAGACACTGGGGTGATGTTGTATAAGGCGGTTTGTTTGAGCATCTAGTTCGAAAAATTTGAACACATCTATGCCCATACAAAAAGTGGCACTATTTGTGCTCGGTTACACATAGCATTTGTAACTTAATTCAACTTTTTGGAGGTTCCCATGACGAAATGGTTTCCACTTATTACCGTGATTTCTTTGAGCCTAGCTTTAATTCTAGGAGTGATGATCTACTTTTTTGGTATGCAAGCTATTGTAATTACGGCATCTGAATGGAAAAACGCATGGTTCGTGATCATGATGCACGTACTCTGGTTTTTCTCATGTTTGTTTGTCGCGATCTATAGCATTGAGTCATTCCTTACCAAGGTGAAGATGCACTTCACCCGTGCAGTGTGACCATTTTAGGGCAACGATGCTGTGTGGTACGTCTGTTAGAAGCGCTTTGATGGAATGGATTACGACTCCTCGTTCGATTGCGCGAGACGCATTTTAATGTAATCGAGAAACAGTTTGGTTCGCGTGTGGTCGTAGTCGAGTTTGGGGTAGTAGGCGTAGACTGTCGAGTCCATGGCTTGGATCTCTGGCAGTACGCGAATCAAGGCGCCAGATTTGACATCTTCTTTGATCATGATGTCATTGCTAATGAGCACACCCATGCCGCTTTTGGCCGCGTAAAACAGCGCTTCTGGATTGGTGGTCGCAAAGTTTCCAGAAAGCATGATGCGCTGGTTCTTGGAAATTTTGTATTCTCGTTGCGGGCGCTCTCCCCAAATCAAAATGTTGTGCTGCTTGAGTGATTCCACCGTTTGTGGCTCACCAAACTTAGCAATGTAGGAAGGGGCGGCGTAAAAGCCAATTCTTTGCTCAAACAGTGGGGTTTGTTTAATACTGAGAGTATTGAGGGTGTCGAGCTCTCGGCTGATGAATACATCCAGGTTGCTGTCAGGCATCGCACCAGGAACCGTAGTGGTGAGCTGGATCCGAATGTCTGGATATTGGATAAGAAAATCGTTGAGATATTGAACTAGGAATTTAGATCCAACGGCAATGGTTGCGCCGATTTTTAGAAGTCCTGCTGGCGTCTCATTGACGGATCGAGTTTCATCGATAATGGACTGAAATCGGTCAAGCGAGTCCTTGGCGCGCTGGTAGAAAAGGGCACCCGCTTCGGTTTGGGTCACTGAGCGAGTAGTGCGTTTGAGAAGCTGTACCCCAATGCGTTCTTCAAGCCAGTGGACCCGCTTGCTGATGGCTGAGCTGGTGGTATTGAGACGGCGAGCTGCGCCGTTGAAGCTTCCTTCTTCGACTACTCGAATGTAAGTGTTGATACACGAAATCCAATCCATATTCAGCCTCTTATTATTTCCTAACAGGACGTATTCTGTTTCCTTTATGGTGTATTATCAATGATTCATACGCAATATAGAATGTGTGTATGAATAAAACAAAGCCAAAATCATTCAATAAAACACCAATGCTGCTTGCGATGATGATCATTGCAACGGGGCAAGTTGGTGTCAGTATTTATCTGCCTTCACTGCCTCTCATTAGTGAGTCACTTGCGGTGGGTCATGCCGACGTTCAAATGCTGGTGACCTTGTTTTTGGTCGGGTTTGGTCTGTCACAACTCTTCTATGGGCCTTTGTCAGATGCTATCGGCCGACGCCCAGTCTTCATTCTGGGGCAAGGTGTTTATTTGCTGGGTACCTTGCTGTGTATCGTCTTCAGTGATCACTTCGCTGTGCTTGAGTTTGGTAGGCTGTTGCAAGGCTTAGGTGCAGGCAGTGCCTCGGTGCTAGGGCGGAGTGTGCTGCGTGATAGTTATGACGGAAAGCAGCTCACCAAAGCTTTGTCTTACATCTCAGTAACGGCGTCGGTGATGCCTATTATTGCCCCAATGTTTGGCGGTTGGATCGCATTTCATTTAGATTGGGAAGCGGTGTTTGTCTTTGTGTTGGTGTACTTGGTGGCAATCTTTAGTTTGGGCTGGTTTATCCTGCCAGAAACCTTACCTTATGCACCGCGTGCCTTTAAACCTAAACAAGTCATGCAGACGTACGCTAAATTGATTGTAAACCCTCAAGTCATTGGAAGTGCGAGCTATAACTGGATCAGCTACCTTACTGCCGTGGTATCACTCAGCCTGTTTCCGTTTTTAATGCAGCACGAACTGGGTCTGACTGCAGCGGAATATGGGTCGATCATGATTATCCCATCGGCAGGCTTAATGATGGGAAGTGTCTCGCTCAATATTCTGAACCGTTACTTTTCAAACAGCTGGATCTTATTTCTAGCGATTGCCTTGTCCGCAATGGCTGGGCTTTGGCTGCTAATGGTAGAGATGACCGTATTCAATCTACTGCTATCATTCACTGTGTTGACAATTGCTCAAGGATTGTCGTTTCCAATCTCTATTGCTCTGTTACTAGGCCCACATAAGACTCAGGCGGGTTCGGTTTCGGCACTTTCAGGATCGATACAAATGGTTGTTGCAGGCGTGCTTGGTGGATTTTTAGTGGAGTATTGGGTTACTAATCAGCTGGCATTGGGACGTTTCTATCTAATGTCTGCGTTACTAATGGCGGTAGTATTGCTGATGAGCCAGGTTCGACGTTTTGGACGCAGCGTTACACCCTTAGACAACTAGCTTTGCCAGTGAGCCTCTAGGTTACAGAGCTTCTATGTCACAGAGCTTCGATGTCGCAGAGATTTGTGGTCTTTGCTCAAACCTGTCATTGAACCATTAAAGCGAAAGCGGGCCTAAATTGTTCATTTGCGTTACTACCCAGTGCGTTCGTTTGTTCACGTAATCAGACATAGGGGTAGGGCGAATTCGATAAGGGTTTGGCAGTACAACAGCAAGCTGTGCTGCCTGAATCGCGGTTAATTGAGAAGACGGTACTTTGAAAAATTGCTGACTAGCGGCCTCCACGCCATAGATCCCAGGGCCGAATTCAATGACATTAAGATACACCTCCATAATGCGCTGCTTGCCCCAAATCACTTCTAACAGTAGCGCGATATACAGTTCATAGGCTTTTCGGATATACGTTTGACTCGGAAACAGGAATACGTTTTTGGCCGTTTGTTGGGTAATGGTACTTGCCCCACGACTCGGACCTGCCGCACCGCTGTTAGATATGACATTCCACAGTGCAACAACATCGATACCGTTGTGATCGGGAAATCGTTGGTCTTCGGATGCTATCACCGCTTTAGGCATATTCGATGAGATGTTTTCTAGTGGCGTCCATGTTTGATGGACTTGAGCGGGGTAACCCTCCGGTGGTGACACAGTACGGGCAATCTTCCATCCCCAAATAGGTGGGTTTATGAACTTAAAGAAGATCACCAATAGCAGCGGTACGCCAAGCAGAATGCAGGTGATATTGACTAATAGCTTCTTTATCATAGTTTTCATTATGTTATGAATTGTCTAGGCTATTGCTTAGTGTAGAGCTGATTCTTGTTGGGTGCAAAAGAGCGGCTTCAATTTGTGGTGCCGAGTTGAACTAACCGCAAGGCATGTCGTCTAAAAACTCAGTTTAGCTTTGACGTAATACCGACCTTAAACAAGGAAATCATATGTTAGTAAAGGCCACACCCTATTTTCTTGCCGCCTGTTTGGCACTCTCCCCTAACGCATTTGCAGCAGAAGAAACGACCTCAGAGGAAAAAGCACAAGATACAAGTCATGACAGCAATTCAAAGGGTGCTGAATCAAGTAGCAAATATGAGGCGACACTCAATAAGTTCAAACAAGCCCCAGCAACCTTACCATTTTTTGAAAACGCTTACGGCTACGCGGTATTCCCGACTGTCGGCAAGGGCGGCTTCGGTATTGGCGGTTCCTATGGTGAAGGGCAAGTGTACCAACAAGGTATGCATGTGGGCGATTCAACATTGGCGCAGCTAAGTATTGGATTGCAACTTGGAGCCCAGGCTTACAGCGAAATTATTTTCTTTGAGAGCAAGGCGGATTACTACGCATTCACCAGCGGCAGCTTTGAATTTGGCGCGCAAGCTTCCGCTGTGGCTCTGACATTAGGCGCGAGTGCGCAAGCGGGTTCTACTGGTGCTGGAGCACAAGCGGGCGATAAGCAAAGTCAGGCGACTTACATTAATGGGATGGCGGTGTTTACTATGACCAAGGGCGGTCTAATGTATGAAGCATCTATTGGCGGTCAGGGCTTCTCGTTTGCCCCAAACAACAATTACGACGCTAACTAGTTAAACGTTGATCAACGGCGCCGCATTTCTCTAATGGCAAAGTGCAATGGGAAAGCGGCGTCGGTATCAAAAAAAAGGATTAGTGAGCAGTAAGCTGCTCAGCACCGCGCAACATCGCTTCAATCAGTTCGCCCGCGTTAAATTTCACTAATGCTTCATGAGCACCCACCTGATGAGCACGTTCGGTACACATTTCACTAGATAACGACGTATGCAGTATGCGATATGCATGTCCCAATTTGGGGTCATTTTGTACTTCAAATGCTAACTCATAGCCATCTAACCCTGGCATTTCAATATCGCTCACAAGAATGTCGATAGCATCGTTTTGCTCAGCTTTATTGCGCATAAAGGTGAGCGCGCTGTTGCCGTCTTTGCAAATATCGAACGGAATATTAATTTGGTTAAGTGCATCGCCAAGCTGCTTCCGGGCAATAGAAGAGTCATCAACCAGCAAGATGTTGAGTGCTTTAATTCGCTCCCTCTGCACATCGGTGAGCATAGGAATTTTGGTATCGGCGTATTGTGGGTAAATCTTAGATAGCAACAGCTCCACATCCAGCAGTTGGACGATTTGGTCGTTGAAGCGTGTCACGCCAGTGACAAACACATTTTTGCCGCTGCTCTCGGGGGCGGGTTCAATCGACTTCCAATCACATTCGATGATTTTGTCTATCTCTCGCACCATGAAGGCTACGACGGTACGTAGGCAGTCTGTAACGACTAGATAGGTACTACTGTACTCTTCTGGCGCAATAGGACGAAAACCGATAGCCGCTGCCATATCAATCACGGGCACCGTCAGGCCGCGAATACTCACCGTTCCTACCACGTGTTGATGTGAGTAGGGGATCTGTGTTGTCGGCATGAAAGGAACGATCTCACGTACCTTGAGTGTGCCGATGGCAAAGCGCTGCTTTTGCATGTTGAGGGTAAACAACAACATGCCCTGTGATTGATTTGCCTTACTGATGGTTGCTTTCATTATATCGCTTTCTCTATTTGCCAATAGATTGATTTTATAAACTTTCCTAGCAAATGTTAATGCGGCAGTTGCTCGAAAAACTTTAGTTGCGCGAAAAGTAAACGTGATTTGCATCTCATTTTGAATTACACTCAGCGCCACTTATCATCCCATAGTCGAATAAAGATCGAGGCAACCCATGGCGAGAACTGCGGCAGCACTTCACATTTTGGTTAAACACAAAGAGCAAGCTGAAGATATTATCAAACAGCTGAAGAAAGGTGCTAAGTTCCAAACACTTGCGAAAAAGTACTCTACTTGCCCATCAGGCAAAAAAGGCGGCGACTTAGGCGAGTTCCGTAAAGGCCAAATGGTACCTCAATTTGATAAGGTTTGCTTCACGGGCGAGACGTTAGTACCACACTTGGTGAAGACTAAGTTTGGTTGGCATGTGGTGAAGGTTCTGTATAGAACTTAAGTCCTTCGAGCATTCTCGCTAAACAGAGACGTTCAAATACAAAATAGCCCGCGTATTAAGCGCGGGCTATTACTTTCTATACTACCTTGCTATGCAAACCATGCAGGCATTGAAGCTACTTCACTTTTCGACCATTGACCCAAACCGATGAAATCGCCGGTTCGGTGGTGTGCACAATGATTTTCTCTAAGATGTCTTGCTCGCTATCGAGATCATCATAAACGCGAACTTGGCTACCTTGGGTGTTGCTATCAACCACAAGTGCGTCGAAGCAGTATCCGGGCTTGAATACGCCAACAGGTAAATCAAGCGTCAGGCCACCGCCATGAGTCGCAAGCCAGAATGCTTCCACGAATGACACGCGCGTGTTTGCTTCGCCGCGCTGTTCCATGATATGGGTATTCGTGCCCGCTTCGCGCACGCGAGAGTGACTCACTGCATCTAAGGCCGCATGGAAGATTGAAGGCAGTGGTCCGCCGGATAAATCGGAGCCTAGACCGACATGAAGGTCTTTATCGAGAGCTTCTCTTAGTGGAAATGCTGCATCGGCAAAGTACATGTTGGAGAGTGGGCAGTGCGCAATGCCTGCGCCAACAGATTTGATGGTCTCTTTATCACTTTCACTGAGAAAGATTGAGTGGGCGAGCACCGTTTTACGAGTCAGTAGTCCTGTTTCGTTGTACAACTCAACATCCGTTTTTTGATAGGCTTGTTCTGTGAAATCTCGAGCCCAATCGCTTTCTGAGGCGTGAGTTTGCACGTGGCATTGATAGTGGGAAACCAGTTTGCCCAAACCTTCTAGTAGTGCTTTGGTTGATGTCGGTACAAAGCGAGGTGTGACGACGGGATAAACCAGTCCTTGCTGTGCATCTATTTCATTCACATTTTGGATGAAAGCTTCTGCGTCAGAGAGCGCTTGCTGCGTTGATGATTCAACGTAGTAATCCGGACACATCGACTTTTCATCCATAGAGATTTTTCCGACCAGCGCGCGCTGTCCTTTCTCTTTACACACACGCGCAAGGTATTCTGATGGTGCACTGTCAATTGTGGCAAAGTACATGGCGGTTGTGGTGCCATGTGCAAGCAGTGTGTCTACTAATTCTGGGTAAATTCGAGCGGCAAATGTGAGATCACTGTAGCTGCTCTCTAGTGGAAAAGTGTACTGGTTTAGCCAATCATGCAGCGGAAGATCCAGCCCTTTGCCTGCTTGAGGCCATTGCGGTGCGTGAGTATGAAGATCAACGAGACCCGGCAGCAAGTATTGATGGTCGGCTAAGCGCGTTAAGCTACTATTATTTTCGTGTTGTTCGACGAGCTGCGTGTAGTCTGAATGATTGGGTGATAATACTTGGGTAATCATTCCCAAACCATCAATTTCAATACACGCCTGTTCGATATAGTCGAATGTCCCTTTGATTGGGGCATGATAAAGATTGGCAACAAAGGCTTGATTTGTCATCTCAGTTCCTAAAACCGTATGGCTAAAATACGACTTATCTAAAAAGTGGCTTTTCAATAGCGAGCCATTAAAAAGCCCAGCCAAATGCTGGGCTTGATAATGATTACAGCGTCAACGCGGTTTTTAGCGCCACGTTAATCATTTCGTGCAGCTCTGTGCGACGTTCATCAGCGGTGAGGTGTTCACCTTTAGTGATGTGGTCGGTCACTGTGCACATTGCAATTGCTTTACAGCCATTTTCAGCAGCACATGAGTAAAGCGCGTTCACTTCCATTTCTACACCTAGTACGCCGTACTTAGCCATAAGCTCGTACATATCGAAATCTGGGCGATAGAATAGATCAGAAGAGAACACCTGACCCACACGGTAGCTCATGTCGGTTTCGCTTAGCACGGATACACAGTTTTGCAGCATGTTGAAGTCAGCGAGCGCGGCGTAGTCGTGATCACGAAAACGAATACGGTTGATTTTAGAGTCGGTCGATGCACCCATCGCGACGATAACGTCTTTCAGTTTTACATCGTCGTGAATGGCACCACAGCTGCCGATTCGAATGAAGTTTTTAACGCCGAACTCAGTCATTAACTCATGAAAGTAGATCGTTGCTGAAGGTCCACCCATACCGTGAGCCATAACAGAGATCTCTTTACCTTGGTAAGTGCCGGTATAGCCGTATACGTTGCGAACATCGCTCACCAAACGCGGATTTTCTAGGTAAGTTTCAGCAATCAACTTAGCGCGAAGTGGGTCACCTGGCATTAGAATCGTTTCTGCAAAGTCACCTTTGTTCGCATTAATATGTGGAGTAGGCATGGAGTTTTTCCTTAAGACAGAGTGATAAGCAGGCCAGCGATAGTGCCTGACATTAAGTTCGCTAGAATGGCGCCAAATAGTACACGTGGGCCAATTTCAACAAGCAGAGGACGACGCTCTGGGTTCATAGCGCCAATACCGCCAATCACCATGGCGAGCGAGCCAATGTTGGCAAAGCCGCACAGGCTAAAGGCAATGATAGCTTGAGTCTTTGCTGACAAGGTTTCGCTGACTTCAACAAAGCTCATGTAAGCAACAAATTCGTTTACAGCAATCTTCTTACCAATAAGAGCGCCTGCGGTAACCGCTTCGCTCCATGGCACACCCATTAGGAATGTAAGTGGTGACAGGATGTAGCCAATAATCAGTTCAAGGCTCGCATTCTCGAAGCCAGCAAGGCCACCAAGACCGGAGATAATACCGTTAAGTAGTGCCACTAACGCAACAAAAGAAATGACGAGTGCGGTTACGGTTGCTGCTTGGTGCATACCGACCAGAGAGCCCTCAGTAATGGCATCGAGAAGCGATTTTGGAGCGTCTTTGTCATCAACTTTAATGGCTTTGTCAGTGGTAACTTCCTCTGTTTGTGGACACAGTAGCTTTGCAAACAGCAGGCCTGCGGGCGCAGTCATAAAACATGCAGTAATAATGTACTTTGGATCCACCCCTAAGCTGATATAACCAATCATGGTGCCGCCAGCGACACTTGCTAGACCGCCTGTCATCACAGCGAATAGCTCTGAACGAGTCATATTTTTGACGAGTGGACGAATCATAGATGGCGCTTCAATAGGACCAACGAAGATGTTTGCGGTTGCGCTAAGTGATTCTGCTTTTGACGTGCCAAGTACCTTGGTTAGTACACCACCAATTACGTTGATCAGCGTTTGCATGATGTTGAGGTAATACAATGCCGAAATAAGTGCCGAAATAAAGATGATGACGCAAAGTACGTTGATAACGAAAATGAAGCCCATTTCGAACTTACCTAAGCCGCCAAAAGCGAACGCTAGACCTTCATTAGCGTAGGAAATAACGTGATTGACGCCATTCGACATGCCTTGCAAAATTTGCTCACCAAGGGGGACAAACATAACGAAGGCACCAAAACTAATTTGTGCAGTTAGGGCAAGTAGGACAGTACGTTTATTGATGGCTTGACGGTTTTCAGAGAAAAGAAAACCAACGGATAGCAGTGCGATGATTCCGACAATGCTCATAAGTAGTGACATGATACAACTCTTTCATGTGTTACCTAGCAATGTCCGTATTAAATAGGTAGTAATAAATCTAAGTGGCGCACTTGTCTCAGCGATTAAGTGCGTGTGTAAAAATTACACTCACTGATCAGACTTATTGGCATAAGAGCAGATATGGATTCGAGTCATTTTATAGCGGAGCATTATTGGTGCTCTGTAGAAACGCTTCACCCTATCTGAAGCTTATACAAAATGCCTGACAGTAAGTCCCCAATTTGGGGTGAGCGGATTCTATAGAAAGGTTTTTGCGATTGCAACCGTTTGCTTTTTTCTATTTCAACGGTTTGAGAAATTTCTGCGTTCAACTCTGGCATTCTTGAATCGTAAACTTTATGATGCGCGACCAAGATACGGGATCGTGCGCGCTGATGTCAGTTATGCAGATTGGCTGCGGATAAGTTAGACTCTGAATATCCAGCGTTTGTCCCCATCATTTACCATAAAAAGGTCCATGCCATGAGCTCGAAACAAGAACTCCAGAAACTGAAAAACCGCCTAGATAAGTGCAAGCATAAGCTAAATGGAGCAAAAGCTCGTGGTGACAATGAGTTGATTTCACGTTTTACCGATGAAATTGACAAGCTAACTAAGAAATTGGCTCAGTTAAACCATAAGCAAAGCTACGACATGAACAAAGAGCGTAAGAGTTTGCTGGACATGCCTTTCTCTCGTGAAATCACCAAAGCAGAGCAGGCGGATATGGGTAAGCTGAAAAAGTCTGTGAAAGGCTTAGTTGTCGTTCACCCAATGACGAAAATTGGTAAAGAGCTGAAGCTAAAGGTAATGACAGGTTACGCACCAAAACCATTTTAATGTTGTTTTAGCCAAGAAGGCGTACGTGAATAACGTGCGCCTTTTTTGTTTGTGTTTCATATAGATGGAATATTATACCTTCCTCACACGCTGTGATGTTGCTCACGGCTTCACGATAAAGCGATCTCGGTTAACAACTTGGGTTGTTGCACAATGTTTCTTGTTTAGTCTTTTTAATTCAATGGTTTATCGTCGTATTTAAGTGATTGGCACGATTTTCAAGGGTTAATTGTCTTCTACGCCTACCGCCTAAACCAACAGAAACTAAGTTGAGGATGAGCCGCGGTTTTCCTCAATCACTATAATTTTATCAACTGAAGTAATTCCAAGTAATAAAGGCGATCCTAATGTCTATCAAAACCACCAGTCAAAGTAACGTGATCCTTCATGCGTTCGATTGGCCCTACGCTTTAGTGACTGAGCGCGCTCAGGAAATCAAAGCCTCTGGGTACAAGACAGTGCTTGTTTCCCCACCGATGAAGTCCTACCGTGGCGAGAAGGAAGTATTGTGGTGGCAGTTATACCAGCCTCAAGACTATCGCGTTATCGATAATAAACTCGGTAATACTGAAGATTTTAAAGCCATGATGGCGGCACTGAATGAACTCGATATTTGGGTATACATAGATGTGGTTTTCAACCACATGGCGAATGAGTCGAGTCAGCGTCTCGATCTTCAATACCCGGGTAAATCAGACATAACGTGCTATCAGGAGCATCCTAGCTACTTTGAGCAGCAAAAGTTATTTGGTGACTTGAGCAAACCTCTGTTCACAGAAGAGGATTTTGTTGAAGCGTTTGGTATCGAGAACTGGAAAGATCGTTGGGAAGTGCAAAATGGCCGCCTGACCGGTGGACCAGAGGATCCAGGGTTGCCGACATTGCGCACAAGCGAGCACGTTATTGCTCAGCAGCAAGCGTATCTATTGGCGATGAAAGATCTTGGTGTGCGTGGTTATCGCATTGATGCAGCAAAACACCTTACTCTTGAGCACATCAAAAAGGTGTTCACTGATGAGATCACTGAAGGCATGCATGTGTTCGGCGAAATCATTACTGATGGCGGTGCAACTGAGGAAGAGTACGAGCTGTTCCTTCAACCATATCTTGAAGAGACTAGACTGGCGGCGTACGACTTTCCGCTGTTCAAAACCATTTTTGAAGCCTTTTCATCCAAAGACGGAAGCTTAACGTCATTGATTGATCCTTATTGTTTTGGTCTGGCTCTGACTCATGAGCGTTCAATTACCTTTGTGACAACTCATGATATTCCAAATAACGATGTGTTTAGTGACATGGTCATGGAGGAGCAGGATGAGTGGTTGGCGTATGTGTACATCCTTACACGCGGCGAAGGGGTTCCTCTCATATACAGTGACCTTGATCCAAGTGGTATCACCAATAAACGAGGTTTACCAAGATGGGTGGATGGTTGGAAAGATCCTAAACTTGCTAAGTTGATTCGTTTCTACCATACCGTTCACGAAGCGACCGTTGAGATCATTGAGGCGAATGAAGATCTGTTGGCATTTAGCCGAGGTGACAAAGGTGTCGTAGTGATCAACAAGTCATCACGCAGTAAAGTAGTGGCTCTCAATCAAACTAACACACTGAGTTCGATCTTTTCTGATGCTGTGGTTGAGGCTGATGGCGCGCTGCATATCGAACCGATGAGTGCTGAGGTTTTAGTATCGGTTTAAGTCGCTAACTTTAAACATACTGAGCTGATACAAAAAGCCCTCGCAAAATATTGCGAGGGCTTTTTTATTGAAGCTAGCTATTACTCCGTGTAGCGGGTAAGCAGCTCAATGGCATAGTGCATACGCTCGTGGTCGATCTCTTGCTGTGGCAATAATCGGTTAGTGCCGTCTTTTACTTCATAAAGACCGTTACCTTTGAGTGAGAAGATCTTATCTTCGGACACAACGGCGTAGTCGCCGTAGTCTGCAACGATGGTGTATGGGCGGTCAACAAACTCACCGTAGAGATCTTCACCAACCGCGTAGTCTTCGATGTCGTTGGTCACACCTAGGTAGTTTTTCATGATGGTCGGCACAAAGTCATAGTGTGTGGTCATCTTGCCTTGTGGCCACTGGCTGGCTTCTTTGTCGACGCCAGCACCAATCATAATAAACGGTACTTTGATTTGAGCTTCGGTGAAGTTGCCGTTGTGACCCCAGAAGTTTTGACCATTGTCATTGAGCTCTTCACCGTGGTCACCAGTAATAACGATCAATGTATCGTCATAGGTGCCTTCCGCTTTTAGTTTGGCAATCACTTCTTTGATTTTGCTATCAACAAAGTGAGTACTTGTACGGTAGCGGTTGAAGATAGGCTCCGGATCGGAATCGTTACTGCGTACGAACGGGTTGTTTGGTCCAGACATTGGCTCAAACTTCGGCTCATAATCCGCAGGGAAAACGAATCCATGTGGCGCATCAAAGAACAAGAACGAGAAGGTTGGTTTTGACTTATTGACGTCATACCAAACCATCCAATCGTCGACGAGTTCGATATCACGATCAGCAGAATTACCTTTACTCTTACCACGAATACGTAGATCCGGGATGTTGGCGAAGATAGTACGGTTGAACTCTGGTGACTCGATGTGTGCTGATGTAAACACACCAATCTCGTAGTTAAGCTCTTGCAAGCGATCCATCAACACTGTTGGACGCTGGTTTGCTAGCATTGGATGCCAGTAAGGACCAGGTAGACCGTAGAATAGACCAAATGTACCCATTCGAGTCGCGTTACCAGAGGCATAGTGTTTATCGAATGATAAGCCTTCGTTATACAGATCGTAAACGGTTGGCATGTACTCGGGTGTCACCGTATCTGGGCGCCATGAGTCGATCAGAATTAACATGATGTTCTTCGGCTGTGACGGTGCCTCACCGACAATTGGATTTAGGGGGTAGTTAAGACCACCTTGTACTTTTGGTGCTTTAGCTTGATTTCTCTCTAACTCTTCGCGGTCTAGCCAGCCCTTTTTAATTAGGAAGGAGTTTGCGATAGTTGGATAGAACATCGGTAGATACTGGTTCACAAACATGACAGGCTGGTAGGTTTTCGCCGCTGCCCAAATGTGAATACCGTGGCTTGCCAATGTGGTGGCAATAAATAATGGGAAAAATACTTTGCGAAGTTTTTTGGTCAACGTGAAACTGCGAAGCTCCATTTTACTTAGCGCCCACCATTGAAGTGCAAACACAGAGCCAAGACCAACCACAAGCATAAGCCATGCAGACCATGGAAACTCAACGATTTGTCCCGACATTACCATAGAGAGTACTGGGTAATTTAGGTGGAATCGGTAGAAGCCAAATACCATGGTATCGACAAACAAAAAGCCCAGCGCGATGGTGGCTACCAGTGCCAAAATAGGACGCTTTATCTTTAATGGTAAGAAACAAACCACCAAACCCACAAGCCAGAAGACTAACGCGAGTAGCGCCATATGGCTGAACAAACTGGTCACAGCAAACGAGAACTGAAGTCCATCGAAGGGCAAGTCTGGGAAATAAAGGAAATAGCGGGCGCCAATTAGCGTCGCAAGCAATGCATTGAGGATCCAAAACTCATAGTAAGGACTCAGCTTTGATTTTAAAAACTTAAGCATATTCAATAGACCAAAATGTAAAATCTAGGTTTGCCGCACATCGACAAGGGCGCATATTGTACGTGAGCTCGAAGGAGATTGAAACTTTTGCAGACAGAGGGATGTAGAATGTTACAAAATACTGACATTAATAAAGTCACCTACACCATGTTAATTAATTGATTTGGTGTAGGTAATTCTATTAGTTCTTAGCTGTTAGGCCAATGAAACCAGCTTACTTACCAGCTTGTCTATGCCACTCGCCGCTTCTGAGATACTGCTTGCGAGCATATAGGCTGGCGTTGAGAGGACTTTATTGCTCTCATCATAGACAAAATCGTTTACGGCACACTCAATATGGCGTCCACCAAGCGCATTAAAGCCTTCAGCCGTACCTGTATCGCTGCCGATGGTACCGGACACAGATTCGGGGTAAATCATCGGGATAATAACAGGGGCAATGCACAAGTAACCCGCAGGCTTATTCGCTTGCTTGAAAGCTCGGCAAGCAGATGCAACACCTGCGTTAATGGAACACTCAGCACCATTGATGGCAAAGTCGGTCAGGTTTTTGGCTGCGCCGAAGCCGCCTGGTACAAGCAGCGCGTCGTAGTCGTCAACATTCAGTTTTTCGACATCTTCAATACTGCCACGTGCAATTCGCGCCGCTTCAACCAAGACATTGCGCGACTCTTCCATTTCTTCGCCAGTGATATGGTTAATAACATGATATTGCTCTACGTTTGGCGCAAAACAATGCCACGTCGCTCCAGCCTTCTCAATGGCGTGTAAGGCCAATACAGACTCGTGAATCTCGGCACCATCAAAGACGCCGGAACCGCTCAGAATAACCGCTATTTTCTTCATAATTTTGACCTCAGATGACTGTCAACTATGTGCTCAAACTATCTCGATGACTCTACGCTTAAACGTGACTCGAGCACAGCTATACTAGTAGATTTTACAGCGAGTTGGACGAAGCCCAGTCAATAATGTGCTCCGCTAGACAAAAGTGCGATCGAAGGAGATAAAAAGTAGCGAGCGCTGTCTATTTCTTTGCACTGGCTGTCTGTTCGTAATGATGTTCACTGTTCATAACGGTGTCAATAATCTCAGACATTTGGTTGAAGTAGGGGTTAAATGTTAAACGAGAGTGGATCTTTCCTAGCTCTTGATAGCCGTATGAGGAATACCACATTGGTTCTCCATTTAGGCAAGCTGTATAGGCCTCTTCGGATTGACCATTGTCACAAATGCGCACTGTTCCTTGAGTCCCATAGTATGGATTTTCTGGGCTAAACAACATTCCCATGTGCGATCCATTGGAGACACGAAACTTAGGGAGGCGCATGGTTTGAGCGATCGTTCCGCTAACTTGTGGCGCATTGTCGCCCTGCCAAATCAGCTTGTTATTTGGATTTGAAAAATGGCTATTGAACCAACCTACCGCGGCTTTTGTGTCAACAACGCTATCGCCTTCGCTCAACACCATCACTGTGGGTTTATCGAACTGGTGTTTATCTAATTGCTTTTGTACTTGGCTAACGGTTTCGTAATAGACTGCTGCGCCATTCATCGGCAGAGAGTTGTAACGAAGCATGTTGTCTTCTGGGTCTTTATCCGCCCACTGTACAAACACGCTTACAAAGCCGGCATATTTGGCGGCGCTAGAGCTAGGCTCAAACGCTGGGGAAAATAGCAGAAGTCCAGAGATACGGTTATCTTGCAGTGCTTTGCTGGTCACTAGGTTAGCGCCGGTAGAGTAGCCACCGAGCCAAATAGATGGGTAATCTTCTAATAAGAGGGCAGTGTGGTGCTCTACGACACCATGCCAATCTTCATAGCTTGGCAGAATGAGATCGCCCACTTTACTGCCGTGGCCAGGAAGTAATATCGCTCTAACGAGATAACCTTGTTTGGCAAGATGATTAGCGATATCACGAAAAGAGTAGGGAGAATCGCCAAGGCCGTGTACTAATAGTACGGCCTCGCCGTTTGGGTTTTCAGGAACAACTTCGAAAGGGCTGTTGAGTGCCACTTCTAGCGTGTGATCATCAGTCTTGTAGACGCGATGCTCGGCTAGCCACTGCTGAGTTTCGTCAACATAGTCTTGGTAATTTGACTGTTGGTAGCTAGGTAGGCTTGGCGCATGAGAAAACGAAGGGTTTTCGTTTTTCGTTGAGCAGCCAATGATACCGGCAGTGATAAAAGCAGACAGATAGAACGCTAACGCCACCAGCTTTCGCTTGTGACGCGATCGTTTTTCGCGTTTGGATTCACTTGGACGAAACTTCTTCATATTCACCCTCGATAGTATTGCCGTTTGCGGTTTGGCCTTGTGCCTCACGCTGACGAGCAAATTCCTTGTCTAACTGCTTTTTAATACGGTTGCCGCTGATGAATGCAGCAATGGCCATTGGGATTGCCATTAGTAAGCTGAACATCATTGCGACAAAACCGATAAATAGTGCGCTAATGGTTAGGAGTGCTTGTTTCATAATGACCTCTTTGTAATAAACCGAATGCAAAAATGGACGAGTCTTTATGGGCATCCTTTACTGGTATCGCTCCTTTATATCGAAATACTACGCTAAGGAATATGAACCAAACATGAACATTGGTTCAAAAATATGTTCATGTTTGGTAAGGAGGGTGTTTGAAGTAGCAATTAGTCGCCTAATGGTTGGCGATCGCTTCCCGTTCTGTGTGTATCTAAGGCTAGCTTTAAGCGGCGAAGGCGGTCGCGGGAGCGGCGCTTATGGTTTACTGCGAGCTCCATAGCGATGACGTCAACTAAGGCAAGCATAGCATAGCGTGACGCAGATGGTTTGTAGATAAAATCGGTTTCTTTGTGAACGATAGGCAGAACTAGATCGCTCAGATTCGCCAGTGGTGAGCCTGAAGGGGCAATCGCAATCACGGGTACGCCATATTGCTTTGCAGTTTCAGCGGTTTCGACCACGATTGGTGTATGACCCGTTGCGGATATCACCACCATAACGTCGTTGGCATCGGCTGTTGCCGCGACCATGCGAGTGAGCAACCCATCATTGTATGACACCACTGGGTAGCCCAGTCTAAACAGACGATGCTGCAGCTCTTGTGATGTGATGGTTGAGCCACCACCGACGCCAATTGCAATGATTTGCCTTGCTGAGTGAAGTAGTTCCGCCGCTTTGCTGATGTCTGCTTCGTTAATGAGCGCTCGGTTGATGTCCAAAGCTTGTTTGATGGACTCGTAAATACCTTGATGTCCGGTTTGAACTGGGGGCTCAATAATAAAGCGCTGACCAACCGCGAGTGATTGTGCCAGTTTAATTTTGAGGTCGCGAACATTTTTGCACCCCACGGCTTTTGCAAAGCGAGTGATGGTAGCTTCGCTCACGCTCGCTTGCTCTGCGAGTTCGGTAATACTGGCGTTGGCAGCGCTGCTCACATCATCTGTGATAAGGTCAGCGACCTTTTTTTCTGCGTCACGAAGCGCACTGTAGCGCTCCGTGATTTGAGAAATAATGTCTATTTCTACGCTCAAAATGTTCCCTCTAGAATGCTGTCTCGATCCAATGTTCGACATTATGCTGGTCATCGCTAATGGCAATGTAGCGCCATTTATCAAAGGTTAGGCAAGGGTGCGATGTTGAAAAGGCAATCATATCACCAACTTGGAGATCGCAGTCCTCTGGAACCGACAAAAATGTGTGTTGATCCATCACATCCGTCGCCACAAGGCCTGCTGTATCTATTTGTTCACCATCGCGATAGATTCGCTCAGGAATAGGAAGCCCTGCGTCGAATGCGACATCGCGCTTGCCTAAACCTATGATGGCTTTTGTGGCTTCAGGGCGAGAAATGACATACGCCCAAACCTCTAAAGCGGAAGAGAGATCGCCGCCAAGCTCACAAGCAAAACCCTGGTTTTTCTCAGCACGTCGCATCACTTTATGCTGGGCATCTAGATAGATACCAGTGTCATGAATGACGTAGCAACCAGGGCGTAAAATGGCATCAAAGGCGTCGAGGTGGGCAAATTCTTCCGCGACCACGTCGTACCATGCTGAGCCAGCACCTGTGACGATCGGTTTTTCAGGCAGTAGATTGTCTGCAACTAACTGACCGGCTAACTCAAGAGTATTGGCAAGAAACTGACGGACACGGGCTTCTTCATCGCCACCGTGGATCACGCCCTCATAGACTTCAATCCCCACCAAATTAACGTTTGGCATATCGGTTATAAACTGAGCAAGCGCGACGACTTCATCGACTGTGCGGCAGCCGCAGCGACCGCCTGCAACGCCATATTCAATCAGAACGTCGATTGAGCTGTTAGCGTGTTCAAAATAGTGCTGCAACTTCTGAATATTTTGTTTTGAATCTACACATACCATCACGCGAGCATCGGTATCTCGTCGTACTCGATGAATCATGGCCATGTTGGCTTTGCCTACGAGTTGGTTGGCCATCATGATGTTGGTGATACCACAGTGAGCGGCCACTTCAACTTGTGGGGCGGTGGCGACCGTCACACCCCAAGCACCACACTCCTGCTGCTGACGGAAAAATTCCGGAGTCATGGTTGTTTTGCCATGTGGACAAAGTTTAACGCCGTGATGGTTGGCAAATTTTTGCATCCACTGCATGTTATTTTCTAAATGACTGCGCTTAATCACGGCTGCAGGCAAGCTAATTTCTTCTTTAGGTAAGCTGTAACTGGGCACTTCTTGGTCGCAGCACGCCATTCCTTTTTGACCAATTGCATATCCCAACGCATGGGTTCTGTGATTGTTTCTATCTTTTTTAAATAGATTATTCATTTTAATCCTCACACTAACATGATTTAAGTTGTTGATTAATAATGGTTGATGGTATTTATGATACTTACCATGTTAGAAACTATCAAACTTTATTGATGTTTTTGTGTAATTTGTCACTGAGTTTTATGGGGGTAATTTCTAACATAGGTGTCATGGAAAGCGTGAAGACGAGAGATAAGGTCATGTTGTTCGACACTATTATAAAAAATGTAGAAATCGTCGATGGAACCAATGAGGCGTCCTACCATGCCGATCTGGCTATTAAGCAAGATCGCATCGCTAAAATTGGTGATCTTGCTGGCTTTGAGGCGAGCACGATCATCGACGGCCAGGGTCAGGTGCTCAGTCCTGGTTTTATTGATGTTCACACTCACGATGATACCAATGTTATTCGCTACCCAGATTGCTTGCCGAAAATCAGTCAAGGCGTGACAACGGTGATTGTTGGTAACTGCGGCATAAGTGCATCACCGGCAACGTTACACGTTGCACCGCCAGACCCGATGAATCTATTGGGCAAGCAAGAAGACTTTAAGTACCCAACGTTTGCTGAATACGCGACTGCGGTTGAGCAAGCGGAGCCTGCGGTGAATGTTGCTGCCTTGATAGGGCACACCACACTTCGCAATAACGTGATGGATGAGCTGCTTCGTGAAGCCTCAGAAGATGAGCTTCAGGCGATGCAAACTGCCTTAGCTCAAGCGATGTCCGAAGGTGCGCTGGGATTGAGCTCTGGCTTGGCCTATGCCAGCGCTAAGCAGGCAACCGCCAGTGAAGTGATGCGACTAGCAGAGGTATTGGCTGAGTTTGGCGGCATCTATACCACTCATATGCGCACTGAATTTGAAGAAATATTGAGTGCGATGGAAGAGGCTTTTGAAACGGGGCAACATGCCCGTGTCCCTGTGGTTATTTCTCACTTGAAATGTGCAGGCGCTGGTAACTGGGGAAGAACCGTTGAAGTTCTCGATTTGCTCGAAAAAACGGCTCAGCACCAAGATGTTTCCTGTGATTGTTACCCCTATTCAGCAAGCTCATCAACGCTTGATTTAAAACAAGTGACCGATGACTTCGATATTTTCATCACTTGGTCTGAAACAAAACCTGAGTATGCGGGGCAGCTCCTTGCTGACATCGCTAACCAAATGGAACTGCCATTGATGGAAGCGGCTAAAGCCATTCAACCAGCCGGTGCTGTGTATCACTGTATGGATGAAGCAGATGTCGAGCGAGTGCTTAAGCATAAGCTCACTATGGTGGGATCAGATGGGTTGCCAAACGATCCTCATCCACACCCAAGGCTTTGGGGCACTTTCCCGAAAGTTCTTAACCATTACTGCAAAGATCGCGGCCTATTTCCTCTTGAGGAAGCAGTGTACAAAATGACGGGAATGTCGGCGAAGCGCTATAACCTGGCAAATAGAGGCGTTATTAAAGAGGGCGCGTTTGCTGATTTGGTTTTATTTAATAAACATAACGTTCGCGATACCGCGACGTTTGAATCACCAATTTCCGTCGCAGACGGAATTGAATGTGTATTCGTAAACGGAAATATCAGCTATCAGAATAAATTAGTCGCCAACAAAAGATTTGGTCGATTTATATATAGAGATGGCACTAATTGCTCTTGAATAAACACTATTCGAGATGTGTAACATTTAAATAAGAAGTAACAAACTGGAGTAAACAATGACAATTAAACGCTATGGTGTAGAAGGTGGAACCGGTACTGGCGGACAACATTTACCCTTTGCTCGTGCAACAGAAGCCGGTGGCTTTCTCTATGTGTCGGGTCAAACACCGATGACAGATGGCGAAGTTGTTGAAGGTGGTATTGTTGATCAGTCGCGTTTAGCGATTCAAAACTGTGTCGACATTATGGAAGAAGCGGGTTACGGCCTTGAAGATGTCGTGCATGTGAAAGTAGTGCTAACAGACTCACGCTATTTCCAATCTTTCAACAAAGTGTTCAAAGAGTTCTTCGGTGCTAACCCGCCAGCGCGAATTTGCATGGTGTGTGACCTTGTGGTCGATGTAAAGGTTGAAGTCGATGTAACCTGCTATCGCGAAGATCGCCGATAAAATAAATATTCAACAGTAAGCAACATTATTAAGGGCATTTTGCGATGCCCTTATCAATAAAAATAACAATGACATTCTGATTACATAATGTAATTACTTTTCGATATAAATAACGTAAAAGTAAGCAGTGTCTTATCTGCTTATATCTCTGGAGGTAGTTCAATGAACAGTACACTATTTTTATCCAGTTTTGGGGTATATGTGTGTTTCCTTATTTGGTTAGGGTGGTTTGTATCCCGCAACCAAAAGTCAGGTGAAGATTTTCTACTTGGTGGGCGTGGTCTACCACTGTTCCTAGTGTTGGGTACGACCGTCGCGACCATGGTGGGTACTGGCTCTAGTATGGGCGCGGTTGGCTTTGGCTACGCGAACGGCTGGGCTGGTGCTTTGTATGGTATTGGTGGCGCACTTGGTATTCTGCTTCTTGCTCTATGGTTTGCCCCTGTACGTCGTCTCAATTTTATGACCATGAGTGAAGAGCTGTCTTATTACGTGGGTGCAAACCGCGTAGTAAAAAACCTAGTTGGAGTGCTGATTTTTATCGCTTCCATTGGTTGGTTAGGTGCCCACATTCTTGGTGGCGGCATGTACCTCGCCTGGATTGCTGACATTGATCTCAATGTGGCTAAGGTCATTATTGCTGCGGCATTCACTATCTACGTGGTGATCGGTGGTTATACTGCGGTGGTTTGGACTGACACGATTCAAGCTGTCATCCTGTTCGTTGGTTTCATTCTGATGGCGGTGCTATCGGTTCAGCACATTGGTGGACTGGATAACTTATATGCGGCAATGGATCCAGCAGCAACCAGCTTCCTGGCTATCGAGAAGCTAGGCATTATCCCTGCGATTTCACTCGCTGTTGTGGTTGGTGTGGGAGTGTTAGCAACGCCTTCTTTCCGCCAACGTATCTACTCTGGTAAGGATGTTTCAACGATTCGTCGCTCGTTTGTGCTCTCTGGCGTGCTGTATCTGTTCTTCTCTATCATTCCAGCCATCATTGGTATGGCGGCACATGCGATTGACCCAAGCCTTGATAATCCAAACTTTGCGTTCCCATACATTGCGGCAACGGTATTGCCTGTGGGTATCGGCATGATTGTTCTGATTGCGGGTCTGTCTGCAACCATGTCAAGTGCGAGCTCTGATGCCATTGCTGGTGTGTCGATTCTGCTGCGTGATGTCTACGTGATGTTCACAGGGCGCGTACCAAACAAAGAATCGATGATGAACTACTCAAGACTCGCTTTGGTCGTGGTGATTGGCTTTGCTCTACTATTCGCACTGACGTCGAATGACATCATTGGCTACATCACCAAGATGATCTCTACCGTGATGTCAGGCATGTTCGTCTGCGGCATGCTAGGACGTTTCTGGAAGCGTTACACCTGGCAAGGTGCTATCGCAACCTTGGTGGGTGCATCGGCGGCCTCGTTCACTGTCATCCTTAGCCCAAGCTTGTCCGCTTATTGGGGTAACCCTGTGATTCCATCTGTAGCGGTTGCAACACTAGCGGGCGTTGCTGTGAGCTTATTCACCCCAAGAAACATGGTTTCTCCAGAAGAAGCGCAAGCCATCTTAGATGCAGAGCGTGCGCAAATGGAACAAGGCGGCGAATCGGGCAGTACAACGACGACTACGCCAGTTACCGAGTAATCACACTCTAAGTCAGGGTGTAGCCCAAGACACCCTGACTCTAAAACATTTCTCCCCCATTAAGACAAAAAAATAATGAAAAAACAGTGTATCTACCCTTTGTTAGTACTGATGTCTTCATCAGCTTTGGCATCCACTACCTATTTAGACTTACGCCACGAATATAGAGACCCGTCTGATAGACATCGCAGCCGAGTCATTCTTGGTCATCATTTTGATAACGGCTATGGCATTGAAATGCTGACCAATATTAACCACGGCACTTACGCTGATAGCTTTGGTAGTAACCTACGTCTATCTAATACTGAGGTGACCAACTACTACACTTACGGTGTGAATGACAACTTCACTTTGAACCCAGGTATTACACTTAACTTCCTAAGTTCAAACACCTTTTACATGCCGTATCTAAAGCTGAACTACAACTTCGATAACGGCTTCTTTATTCACGGTCGATATCGCTATGACTTCTCCAGTGCCGAAGCTCAAAATGCAGCAGGCGAGTTGGAGACCATCAAACGAAATCGTTACGACGTGTGGACAGGATACAGCAACGACAAATTTACGCTGTCGTATGCCTATACCTACTTTGACCAGATCACTAATCATCCAGGCGAACTTGCCAACGGTGAGCAAACGGCTCGCGAACATACAGTGAAGTTTATGTACAAATACTCAAGCTTTATGCGCCCATATGCGGAAATTGTCGACGCTGATAAGAACATTTATATCCCCGAACCCAACAAAGGCGCGACAGAGTGGCGCTATCGCATTGGTCTAAATTTTGTTTTCTAAGGAAGTAGTCATGAACAAAAAACTCGTCTCTCTATTAATTGCAGGCACACTAACATCAACGGCATGGGCTATGGCACCGAATACAGATCTGAATCTAATGCCTTATCCACAAACTGTGGAGCTAAGACAGGGCGCTGTCGTCATCGACAAAGACTTTAGTATTTTCATCAAAGGTTTTAACTCTGAGCGCGTGGAAGCGACCGCAAAACGTTTTGTTAATCGTATTGAGCGTCAAACGGGTCTTCCGACACTGAACTGGCAAGCGGAAAGCGCTAGTGAAGCAACCTTAGTGATTGATATCGACCAAGCACCAAAATCGGCAGTGCAAGATATCAATGCTGATGAGTCCTATACGCTGGATGTTCAGAATGGTCAGATCGTGCTTAAAGCCAACCGCCCTTATGGTGCGATTCGTGGTATCGAGACTATCCTTCAGCTAGTAAAAACAGACGCCATCGGATACTCAGTACCGGCTATCTATGTAGAAGACGAACCACGTTTTCGCTGGCGTGGGGTCTCTTATGACACATCACGTCACTTTATTGAGATGGAAGTGATTTTGCGTCAGTTGGATGCTATGGCGTCTGCGAAGATGAACGTGTTCCACTGGCATATTTGGGACGACCAAGGCATTCGCATTCAGCTTGATAACTACACTAAGCTGTGGGAGAAAACCACAGATGGTGACTACTACACCAAAGATCAGATTCGCTATGTTGTTGATTATGCTCGTGAGTTGGGTATCCGTGTAGTGCCGGAAATCTCGCTACCTGGTCACGCATCAGCGGTTGCACATGCTTATCCAGAGCTGATGTCTGGTTTAGGCGAACAAAGCTATCCACAGCAGCGCGAATGGGGTGTATTTGAACCGCTTATGGATCCGACGAATCCAGAGCTCTATACCATGCTGAGCAGCGTGTTTGATGAAGTGGTTGAGTTATTCCCTGATGACTACTTCCACATTGGTGGTGATGAGCCGAACTACAAACAGTGGCAAAATAATCCAGAAATTCAGGCGTTTATTAAGGAAAACAACTTAGATGGCGAGCGCGGCCTTCAGTCCTACTTGAATGCGAAAGTAGAGAAAATGCTCGAAGAGCGTGGCAAGAAGATGTCTGGTTGGGATGAGATATGGCACAAAGACCTGCCTAAATCTATCGTTATTCAAAGCTGGCGCGGCCACGATAGTATTGGCCGAGCAGCGCAAGAGGGATATCAGGGACTGCTTTCGACGGGTTACTACCTAGACCAACCTCAACCGACTAGCTACCACTACCGCAATGACCCTATGCCTCACGGTATTACTGTTGACGATCAACTGCATGAAGGCGAGCGATTTGTCAGTTACCAGTGGGAGAAGCCACGTACCAAAGGTGGCCCTCGCAAAGGCTTGCTAACGATCATCCAAGCTAAAGACGGCAGCGTTCGAGCCTTCACTGATTACAACGGCAAATCTCGTACTGAAGTTGAAATCCTTGAGTACACCCCAGGTGAAAGCTTCAAGGGTCACTTTGATAACTTCATGTCTTACACCGAGTTCAACTTGAAGCTTGCTGGCGACAAGTTGGCAGAGGGCAGTTATCAGCTTATTGGTAACGTGCGTTGGCCGACCACGGGTGAAATTGTTGCCTCTTCAGCTAAGCCGGGCTCGGTGATGCCTGAACCAACTGGTGGTTATCCTGCGGAACTTACAGAACAGGAGCAGTCGCTGATTCTCGGTGGTGAAATTACTGTTTGGGCGGAAAACATCAATACTCAAACCATGGAAAATCGCATTTGGCCACGCAGCTATGCAATTGCTGAGCGTTTCTGGTCTTCTGAAGAGCTAACCGATGAAGCAAGCATGTATAAACGTATGCGTGCTATCGATAATTGGTCTGAGATTTCTTTAGGGATGCGCCATCATGCGGACTCTAGAGTGATGATGCAACGCTTAGCAAATGGCGCAGATATCACGCCGCTACTAGCTTTAGCGCGATATACTGAGCCTGCGCAGTACTATGCTCGTAACTGGGAAAAATGGATTCAAACGGAAAACCATGGCGACCTTTACAATCAGCATGAGCGTTTGAATCGTTTTGCTGATGCCCTTCCGGTTGAGAGCTACGCCGTTTATGAAATGAATGATTTGGTGGAGCAGTTCGAGAAAGGGGATAAGCAAGCATTAACAGCGTTAGAACAGCACTACCAAACTGTTTTGAACGCTGCAGCGGCTGCAGAGCCTGTATTTGCCGCCAACGTGGCGTCTGTCGATACAGTGGCACTGACCAAAGCTACCAAGCAGGTTGCTGAAATAGGCTTAACCTTGGTATCAAAGGCGAAATCTGGTGATAGCGTGAGCAAAGCGGATGCACAGGCGTATCAAGCAATGATTAACGAGTCTGCGATTATCATTGATGAAACGATCGTCGCTATCGTTAAGCCGACAGAAATGCTACTGAAAACGTTCACTAAGTAACGATTGTTCAAGAACGACAAGCCGGGAATTACTTAAGGATACAAAATTCAAAGTAATACCCGGCTTTTTTTAATTGCGGTTTGAGACGAACATTTTTAGCCGAACTGATAACTCCTGCTTATCAGGCTAATAACGGCAAGTGAATTCCCTGAAGCACATTGAAACAGTATTCTTTCTCTCGTAGACACAACCACTGCGAGAAACCCGTTATGACACTATCTCAAAACTCTGTTAAATCACTTTTTGCTGCTGCAACCCTAGCTCTTCTTGCTGGTTGCGCTTCACCTGCTTTCGATAAGGACAATGAGAACGCAGCACGTAATAGAGGCGCAGCGGGAGGTGCTTTACTTGGTGCCACAATGGGCGTACTGACAGGTGAACCTGAGCTGGCTGTAAAAGGCGCGGTTGCTGGTGGTGTTGCTGGTGGCGTTGCTGGCTCTATGAAAGACTTGGATGATTCCCGTGAAACAGGGCGTACAGAAACGCTAGCTGATGGGATAAAGCAAGACAATCGCAGTGATGCGGAGAAGCGCGCTGACGAGCTAGAGGCTGAAATTCGTATCCGCGAGTTAGAGCAAAAGTTGGCTGAAATGGAGAAGGCTCAACAGGTGGAGTCTAGCCAAGAAGGCTAATCACATTGTCTAGGCAAGCATTGGCTTAGATTTTGAGATAAAGAAAAGGCCGATTGATAAATCAATCGGCCGAAAACAGTGTGAACAAATCGGTTCACTAACAACGTCAGTTGGCTAGGTGACTTCATTGCTGAAGTCATAATATATGTAGCATGATGTGTGCCAACTTTGCCGAAAGCTATTTACCGACTTTTTGTGCGTCATTACACATAAAAGGTTCGATGCGTTCTTATATTGCAAATGCAAACCGCAATATATTTGCAATATGCAACCTACTAACACTCTTCTCAATAAGCTCTGCCGAATTTTCATTTCAATTTACGTTAAGAATGTGATGCTTTTGTGGCATGCCCACGTGATCTTGACTAATTTTAGAAGCGGACACTTTAAATTTAAACTCAAAAGCGCATCGAGAGTGATGAAAGGTGTCAGTACGCAGTCCAAATTTGTCTAGTACGTCTATGCTAAGGAACTCTCACACATGCAGCCAGCTCCTATACCCATCGATGATGATTACCGTTTGAAAGTTGTTAGGCAGCTTAATATCGACAGTGTGCCAGAGGAGCGTTTTGATCGGGTTACGCGATTAGCAAAACGGATGTTTGATGTAGATATTGCTTTGTTAACCATCGTTGACAGAGACACACAGTGGTTCAAATCCAATGTAGGACTCGCTGCGAATCAAACGGGTCGTGGAGAATCATTTTGTGGCCATGCTATTTTAGGTGACGAGCCATTCATTATTCACGATGCGTCTATTGATGAACGTTTTCGCGATAATCCATTGGTGACGGGTGACCCCAACATCCGTTTTTATGCTGGCGTGCCTATCAAAATAGAGGGCGGTGTCAAGGTCGGTACCTTGTGTGTTATAGACAGTAAACCGAGACTGTTTACCGATCAGCAAGTTCATGACCTGATAGATCTCGCGAAGTTAGCCGAATCTGAGCTGGTGGCGAACTTAAACTCTACCCTTGATGAGTTAACTCAAATCTCCAATCGACGTGGTTATCGATTGCTTGCCGACAAAGTGATTCAAAAATGTCGCTTTTCTACGGAGCCATACACAGTAGCCCTGTTTGATCTCAATAACTTCAAAGCCATCAACGATACATTCGGGCATTCTGTTGGCGACGAGGCACTACGCCAATTTGCCAAATTGTTAAAATCGAGTTTTAGAGACTCTGACGTGATAGCCAGAGTAGGGGGAGATGAGTTTGTTGTCTTGATGTCCGGAACCACAGGAAACGACTCCAAGTTCCCAATGACACGGTTTAATGACAATGTCGCGTCGTTCAATCGCAATCATCAAGCAGTTTACGCCTTGAGTTATTGCGTTGGCATTGTTTGTTGCACTCCGCTCGATAATGTTGATCACGATGAGCTGCTCGACCTGGCTGACAAAGCGCTTTACTTAAATAAAGCCTCTCAAGGGCAAGGTTAAAGGTTACTCTTTCTGTGAATCGCTTTCTAAAGACAGCTTTTCTACAAATGGCTTTTGTGCAAATAGCTTTTTCGTAAATAGTTTTTTTGCAAATAGGCAAGAAGCCCATCCAGTGATGAATAATGCAGATCTGCACCGAAGGTGTCTGGCTCGTGGCTTGAGTTGGAAATAAAGCAGCTTAAACAGCCAGCGTTTTGCGCTGTGAGAATGTCGTATTGATGGTCGCCCACATAAAGAACGTTGTGTTGCTCTAGCTGCCATTTGTCCACAAGGTGTAGCAGAGCACTGGGATCAGGTTTGGCGGGGAAGTCTTCTCTAGTGATAAGCTCTTCTATTGTTAGTGCATGAGCGCTTAACTTCTTTGTCGCGGCCTCACGACAATTTCTGGTGATGATGCCAAATCTTAAGCCTTCGTTTGATAACCAATCTGTCAGCGAACGTGCACCTGCCATTAAATCACTGGCTTCGGCATCGTCGAGTTCATGCGTGAGTATGGTCTCAATACGTTGCTGCCGTTCGTTATCACAAAAGGTTTCATCGACATGGGTCAATAAATCCTTATCAGCAGGGCAAGCAAGTTCTAGTTTTAGCTGCTGAAAGTTGATGTTTGATGTCACCAGTGTGTTGTCTAAATCAAATACTACCGCTTTAATCATTGAAATGAGTTAGTCCTTGCTACGTCATGCTACTGATACGTTTACCTAGAGAGTTTAGACGACTTTAACACTGACTGATTTCGCGTATCGCGATATTTATCCAGAATTCGAACTGCTTCATGGATATTGACCTCAAGTAGATTTACTAGTGACTGCATCTCCTCTAGCGCAGGCCAAATTTCGCTATCGAGTGTGGTTTGAAGTGATCGCATTTTTTCTGTTACGCGAGATAGACCAACTGCACTGCATTCGGTATCTAATAGTTTCATAGTACTTGAAAGCGTTGCTTTGTCTTTGCTTGAGTAGCTAGTGATTAGTGTGGTGAGCGCATCTTCACTGGTTTGTTTAAACTGTTTTGTTCTATCTTCAGACAGCAGTGACTTTCCGTTGTTAGGACTCACTTTAAGCTCTGCTTCGGTCGTGTTTGATATCGACATCTGAGACAAGTCGTGTCGGATCAACTCGACGACCTTGTTATTGGATTCGTGTTTGGGTGGCATTACCAGCAGATGGCGATACTGTTGTAATGCGTCAATAAAGCTTTCTTTTTGAAGTGGTTTGGTCAGGATATGATTAGCGCCAGCGGCGATGAAATTGTCATGAGCTTCTTTAAAGACATCGGCGGTACAACCGAATATGACCGTTTTTGAATGCAGTTCTTCGCGTATTATTCGCGTCGCTTCGATACCATCCATAACAGGCATGTGGTTATCCATAATGATTAAATCGTAGTGACCTTGTTTTACTTTTTCTACTGCCTCTTGACCGTTCACCGCAACTTCTACTTTGTGTCCCTGCTTAATACAGAAGGTTTTTGCAACGAGCGCATTTACCTTGTTGTCTTCTACAAGCAAGATATTGAGTGACTGAGCGAGGGCTTGATCATCAAGCGAAACATGCGCTTTCTGTTGTTTTTTGACAGCTTCTGCCGGACTAAGCTGCATGGTAACAACAAACTCGCTTCCAACGCCGGGTTCGCTTGTTACGCTTGCGTCACCATTCATGATGTTGGCCAGTTTTTTAACGATGGCCAGTCCAAGCCCTGTGCCGCCAAATTTACGCGTTGTCGAAGCTTCGGCTTGAGTAAAGGGATCGAAGATAGTGCTTCGCCTTTCTGAAGGAATGCCGACGCCAGTATCTTTTACAGAGATAGTTAGGGTTTCGTCCTTACCGTTTTCTGTTTTGGTGCTGCTGAGCGTGAGGGTAACTTTGCCATCACGGGTAAATTTCACAGCATTGCCGAGTAGATTGAAAATAACTTGGCGAATGCGGGATTTATCCCCCCGATAGGATTTACCGCTTTCGAGCTGGTTGTCGAGAACAAACTCGACGCCTTTTTCTGCACAGATAGAAGAGTAGGTCGTGACGATGGGCGAACAGAGATCGCTGATAGCAAAATCAATGGCCTCAAGTTCAAGTTTGCCTTCTTCAATTTTTGAGATATCGAGAATATCGTTAAGCAACGAAAGTAAGTGATTGCCAGACTCAAGCAAAATGTTGAGCTGCTCTTTATGCTGAGTTTCGGTGACTGAAGACTCGAGAATCTGTGCCATTCCAAGAATGCCGTTGAGCGGCGTGCGTAGCTCATGGCTCATGGTGGCAAGGAAAGTGGACTTTGCTTTGTTAGAAGCATCTGCATTATCAACCGCAAGTCTTAAATCTCGCTCTAGGTTTTTTCGAACACTGCTGTCGCGCTCTACGGCAATGAACTGCTCGACTTCTTGTTGATAGTTCCTGATGGGTGTTATCGCGATGTCTATCCAATATGGTGCTCCATCTTTGTGATAGTTAATCAGCTCAGACTGAACAGGCTCACCTTTTCTCAGATGTGCTGCAATGTTCGCAACTTCCTGTTGTGACGTTTCTTTCCCTTGTAAAAAACTACCTGGCTTAAGTCCGATGACTTCTTTCACTTGGTAGCCTGAGAGTCGCTCGAATGCCGTATTTGCCCAAGTAACAAAGCCGTGTTTATCTGTGATGATAATGGCATCGCTTGCATGCTCGACCACTAAGGCTAAATGAGAACGTTCTTTTTCTTTAGTGAAAAGCTCACGATTGAGTTTGGCTTCGCGATATTGCTGTATCCATTGACGCCAGTAGATATATCCACCAAGAAACACAAACAGCATGACGCCGGAAAAAACGACGTGTCCTTGAAGGTTGGATGTTCTCGTCATCCAATAGGTGTTGACGTCATTGAGTAAGGTGTGAATTTCACTGCCAAGAAGTGCTTGCTTCTCTTGGTCTATTTCATTTTTAACTCGGCTGTTAAGCCGAATGTAGCTGTCGATTGCGAGGATAGTGCTGTTGGTTTGAGCATCACTAGTCAGCGCTTGACGTGCTATTTGATTGTCGAAGTATTGATAGAGTTTGAGTTTGTCGGTATCGGAAGTTGATGCTGATAGCAGTCCTCGCTGAAGCTCCTCTAGGGTACTGGTGGAGTATTCAAAGGATACTTTAGCGCTGAGCAAGCGTTCCAATCTTTGGGTGAAACCGAGTACTTGGTTTTTGATATGACGTCCAAACTGTACGCCTTGCTCGGGTATCGGGCTGATAAGAGAGAGGTAGCTTTGTTGGTTCTGCAGCAGGTTGTCATAGAGGTTCCCAGCTTCGAGTTCTATGGTGACTAACTCATTAGAGAAATTGTCATAGGACTGTTCATTGTTGTAGTCAAAGGTGTAGATGTCCTCAAGGGACTGAGTGATTTGATGAGATAGAGCAAGGTAAGCTTGCTGATAGGTATCACTAACTCGGCTGTAAGAGACACTGATTACTAGCCATAGCGCTGATAGCACGATAGCCATTTGATAAAGTGTTTCAACACGCTTTTTGGTAAGTATCCGCCGAGTCATGGTATTAGCTCCTTGAGTACGGGAGGTGGTGGTGCAGAGAGGGCATTGAGAAACGCTTTTAGCTCTAAGATAGTGGCAGGCTCAAGCTCTCGGCCTAGCTGAACGTAGGCCATAGTAACAATGGCAGCTTCCAAGGTCTCTGCACGTCCATCGTGAAAGTAGGGGGCGGTATTCGCCACGTTTCGTAGACTGGGAACGCGGAAAACTCCCATATCAGACTCTAATCCTGTGACGTTGTAACGACCAAGGTCTGACTCTTTCTTATCGGTAGCGTTCAAGTTACCAAACTTCTGAAATAGGTTGCCCCCAATATTTGTCCCCTGATGACAAGCTATGCAGCCTAGTATTTTAAATTGCTGCCAGCCATTTATGGCCGCTTGGGAGATAGCCGTTTCATTGCCTTTCAAAAACAAATCAAAGGGTGAGTCTGGTGTATCTAACGCCGTCATGAAACTTATCAAGGACTCTTTGATGGTGGATTCATTAATGGTGCCGTTCAATTGGGCATTGAATTGCTGTTTATAGGTTGGAACAGAGGCGACATAGCGTGTGATTTTTTGCCAGTTGGTGTTCATTTCTAACGGATTGTGAACCGGACCATCCATTTGTGTTTCCAGGCTAGAAGCTCTCCCGTCCCAAAAAAAACGCGAATTGTGGGAAACGTTGAAGACTGTAGGAGAGTTCCTAGCGCCAAGGCCTTGTACCCCTAAAGAGACCTGTCTATTTTCTGCGCCATTATCGAATATATGATGGCAAGACTCACAACTAACGCGATTATTTGAGGATAAGTTAGGGTCTAAAAAGATCTGCATCCCCAGTTTCGCAATGTTCAGTTCGCGGCTACTCAGTGTTGGTTCTGGTATCGGCTGAATGAGTTGAGCGCTTATATCTTTGAGATTGATAGTGGTTTCTGAACGGGTGCTATTTGCCGGCTTTTCTGGTGCCGAAAAACTAAAAAATAGGTATGTTGTCAATGTGATAAGAGCACCTAGAGCGGCTAACCACCTTATAACTACAATGTTCATAATATGTATCATTCGTATTGATTATACGTATCATTATGGGATACTTATTTGCTGTTTCAATTTAAGATAAAAAAACGAAAAAAATAATGAACTTGTCTCTAATTGGCGGTCTTAACAAGAGTTTTTTTATTCCATAAGTTCTAGCTGGCATAGAACATTCATTTGTGCGTTATAGTTTTGTGTAAGGTTTGTTGCTTTTTGCTACGCTTAATGTAACTTGTGAAATAGCGTTCATTTGATCTCGTTAACCAAATAGTGTGTTGGTTTTTATAAATTTTTATTGGGTGGTTGTTATGAAAACTCATTTACGTGCTCTTACTCTGGCAGCAGCAATTGGTGTTGCGTTGACAGGATGTAGTCCAGAGCCAGAACAGACAGTGGAAGCACCGGTAGTAAGGCCTGTGAAGACGGTTGTTATTGGGCTAGAAAACCAAAGCATGATTCGCGAATTCCCTGCAAGAGTTCTTGCATCGGATCGTGCAGATATGGCGTTCCGCGTTTCTGGCAAAGTAAACAGTATTCCTGTTAAAGAAGGCGACAACGTTAAGAAAGGAACGGTACTAGCAACGCTCGATGATACGAGCTTTAAACTGGCGGTTCGTGATACTCGCGCAACGTTGCAACGTACTCAAGCTGATTTCAAACGTGCTCAAGAACTGATTAAAGATAATTTTATCTCTCAGAAAGATTTCGAGCAGCTACGTGCAAATTTAACACGAGCTAAAGCGGCATATGATAAAGCGAATACAGAGCTAGGCTACACCAAACTTCTTGCCCCTTTTGATGGCTTTGTCGCACAGCGTGATATTCAAAACTTTGAGAACGTTGAAGCTAAACAGGTTGTGTTTACTTTCCAAAACCTCAACACGCTTGAACTTAAATTCAACGTACCTGAGAAACTGGTTCGTCAGATCCGTGATGAACAAGCAGAAGAACCGGTAGAAATTCCTGTTTTCGCTTACTTTGATACCGCGCGTGAAAAGCCGTATCCAGTAACGGTGACAGAAGTATCTTCTAAAGCAGATTCGGATACTCAAACGTTCGAAGTGACGGTGTCGATGGAAGCACCAACCGATCAAAACATCCTTCCTGGGATGACGGGTTATGTGACGGCAGACTTCTCTAAGCTGCAAGAAACGTCTGGTTCTATTCAAGTTCCTGCGACGGCTGTTGTGAGCGACAACGCACACAATGCGACAGTTTGGGTTGTTACAGGTGACAATACGGTAGAGCCTAAATCTGTTGAAGTTTCAAATATGTCAGGCGATCGCATTACCATTCTTTCAGGTCTTGAAATGGGTGAGCGCATTGTGACTGTTGGTGTTCCATTCCTGATTGAAGGTATGGAAGTGAGCCTGATGCCAGAGATCGATCAAGCGCAATAACCCACTGTGACTCAGCAAGAAGAGAAGTTATATGAATTTAGGTGAGTATTCAGTAAAGAATAAAGTCAACAGCTGGCTGCTAGTGCTGCTGATGACGATTGGCGGTGTATTAGCTTACTTTGAAATGGGTAAACTCGAAGATCCAGCATTCACAATCAAAGAAGCGAAAATCATTACAGCCTACCCAGGTGCGTCACCACGAGAGGTGTACGACGAAGTCACATATCACATTGAAGATGCGGTTCGCCTCTTAGGGCAAGTAAAACGCATCAAACGCTCAGTTACACGTGAAGGTCTGTCCGACATCACGATTGAGTTTAAAGATGAGTACAGTTCTGCCGAAATGCCGGGTATTTACGATGAACTACGTCGTAAAATTGCGGATAACAAGCATAAGCTGCCTCCAGGTGCCGGTGAACCACAAATTGTCGACGACTTTGCCGATGTTTATGGTGGTTTCCTAGCACTTAATGGTGAAGGTTACACATACCGTGAACTTAAAGATGTTGCTGACAATCTGAAGAAGCAACTGGTCTTGGTGCCTGGTGTGCGTAAGGTGTCGATTGATGGCGACCAAAAAGAAGTGGTCTACGTGCAAATGTCTCGCTCGAAAATGGCGGAGCTTGGCATCGACATGGCAACGATTGAGAATTTGCTTCAGTCGCAAAACTTGGTGTCTGACTCTGGCCGGTTCCGAGTTGGTCCTGAGTACATTCGTATTGAACCGACTGGCTCCTTTAAGCACGTAAGTGAAATCGAAGACCTACTTATCTCTAGTACTGATAAGAAGCTTATCCGTCTGGGTGATGTTGCAAGGGTTACTCGTGAATACAGCGACGAGCCAAGCAAGCTCATTTATTTCAATGGTAAACCGTCGCTAACGGTTGGTATTTCGATGCTAAGTGGGCGTAATGTGGTTGAAGTAGGCGGCCTTATTGAAGATAAGCTAGCCAGCCTTGAGAACCAGATCCCACTAGGGATGAACCTAGATATCATCTACAACCAACCAAACGAAGTTGATCAGTCGGTTGCAGGCTTTGTTACCAACACAGTCGAAGCGTTGATCATTGTAGTTGTTGTTTTACTTGCGTTTATGGGACTGCGCGTAGGTCTTATCATCGGTGCGGTTCTAATGATTACTGTTGCTGGTACGCTAGCACTCATGCACCTTTATGGTATCGAGCTACAACGTATCTCTCTTGGTGCCCTGATCATCGCCCTTGGTATGTTGGTGGATAACGCCATCGTTGTCGCCGAAGGGATGATGATACGGATCAAGCGCGGTATGCCTGCTATGAAAGCAGCGGGTGAAGTTGTTGGCGCTAACGGCTTGGCACTTCTTGGTGGTACCGCCGTAGGTATCCTTGCGTTTGCCGCGATTGGTATGTCGCAAAGTAACACGGGTGAATTCACGCGCTCTCTTTTCTACGTTATCTTGATTTCACTCTCTTTGAGCTGGGTGACAGCAGTGTCAACAACACCGCTGTTGTGTGCGATGCTTCTTAAGAAAGAAGACAAGAAAGAAGAGGAAGAAGAGAAAGACCCTTATGCGGGGGCTGGCTTTGTTATTTATAAAGGTATTCTTCAGTTCGCACTTAAACAGCGTGTATTGACTATTGGTGTCATTCTAGCGATGTTTGTGTCGGCTGTTTGGGGCTTTGGCTTTGTTAAGAACGCCTTCTTCCCGAACGCGAACACACCAATGTTCTTTGTGGATATTTGGGAAGTAGAAGGCACGGATATTCGTCAAACTCGTGATGATACACTGAAGGTAGCTGAGTTTATTCGTGGCCAAGAGGGCGTAGAGTGGACGGCAAGCTTTATCGGTGGCGGTGCTTCTCGTTTCTCTTTGGTATACACACCGCAAGATTCGACCAAGGCGTATGGCCAGATTATTATTCGTACTGAAAATCGAGACGTGATTGCACCACTGCAAGCTAAGATCGATCAGTTCATGACGGAGAATATCGAAAGCATTGAACCTAAGATCAAAGGCTTACGTATCGGTCCAGGACGTGACTCCAAGATTGAAGCGCGCTTTGCAGGTCCAGATCCAGAAGTCTTGCGCGATCTGTCATCTCAAGCTGAAGCGATCATGCATGCCGATCCGGGTACCAAAGAAGTTCGTAACGACTGGCGCCAACCAGTTAAGCTGATCAAACCTATCTTCAACGAGCAAGTTGCGCGTCAATTAGGCGTGACGAGAACGGAGCTTACAGCGTCACTTCGAGCAGCAAGTGAAGGTACCCAAGTAGGTATTTACCGTGACGGTGTGCGCCTGTTGCCAATTTACTTCCGTGCTGATGCTAGCGAGCGCCAAGATGTGTCTCAGTTGATGGATGCACAAGTGTATAGCCCTGTGCTGCAGCGCACAGTGCCGATTGCGCAGGTTGTTGTTGGTTTTGAAACCGTTTGGGAAGATGCGATGATTCGTGGACGAGACCGTCTAACGACTATTATTGCCTCTGCGAACCCAACTGGTGAACTTGCAGCACCACTATTCGAGCGTTTGAAGCCACAAATTGAAGCTATCGAACTTCCACCTGGCTACACGATGGACTGGGGTGGTGAGTACGAAGATTCAGCGGAAGCGCAAGGTGCACTGTTTAGCGCGATTCCGGTATCGTTTATCATGATGATCATCGTGGTGGTACTTCTATTTGGTAAAGTGCGTCAGCCGCTAATCATCTGGATCACCGTACCTTTGGCTATCATTGGTATTACCGCAGGTCTATTGTTACTTGATGGTGCGTTTGACTTTATGGCACTTCTAGGTGCATTAAGTTTGATAGGTCTACTCATCAAGAATGCTATCGTTCTCCTCGAAGAGATCGACATGCAAGCGGAAGAGAAACCGATTTACGATGCGATCATTGACTCCTCGATCTCTCGTATGCGACCAGTAATGCTGGCAGCATGTACGACAATCTTGGGCATGATCCCGCTGCTTGGTGATGTGTTCTTCGTGAACATGTCTATCACGGTTATGTTTGGTCTTGGTTTTGCAACCGTATTGACCTTGGTGTTTATCCCAGTGATGTACGCAATTTTGTTCAAGGCAAAGAATCCAAGCTAATCGAAAACCGTAAGCTGTAAAACGAAAGCTAAAAACCCAGGTCTTAATACCTGGGTTTTTTTATTGCCTAGTCAAGCTGTTACATTTATACCCTGCATCTAGCGGTTTGCTTAGCTTCCTGTGGTCTCTTTCAAGAAAGTAGAGAAGGCAGTCCATGATTTCTTATCCGCATCTTCTCGATAACGGTCAGAGCCAAACACAGTGAATGCGTGAGGTGCTCCGCTGTAGGTTATCATTTCGTGGTTTACGCCATTTTCTTCAAGCTCAACCGCAAGTCCAGCGAACTCAGACATAGGAATGGCTGAATCAGCGGTGCCATGGAGCACCATAATTGGCGCTTTTGTTTGGGCGTAGCTTTGGCCTTCTGGTGTTTTTAGTCCTCCATGAAAGGTCACAAAGCCGCGAACAGGCATGCCGGCTCTCGCTGACTCTAACGTAGCTGCACCTCCAAAGCAGTAGCCCATCACCACAGTGTTATCGAGATTGCCGCCGAGCTTGCCAGCTTCTGCTAGCCCAGCATTCATCAATGCTTGTAACTTGGCGCGATCTTTATACAGTTCACCGGTATGCTGACGTTTATCTTCGACCTTTGTCGGCCTTACATCTTGCCCAAAGAGGTCAACAGCAAAGACGTTGTAGCCCATTTCATTGAGCATTTCCGCGCGCTTTTCTTCGTATTCGGTTAAGCCATCCCAATCATGTACTAGGAGTACTAACGGCGCGGTGTTGTTTACTTTTGCCCAGTAGCCTTCATACGACTGGCCATTTAGTTCATAAATGACGTGCTCACCAGCGATCGCTGTTGGAGCTAGGATAGCCGCGCACAGTGTTAGTCCTTTAAGTGTCGTTTTCATTGTTGTCCCTTCTGTCTGACTTTGTCACCAAAAGCTTAGTACGGGAAAGATAAACATGAGGATGTATGTATATGAATTTTTTGCCAGAGTTTTATCGATTATTTGCTAACCTCCCCAAGACATGGCTTAGATCTTAGGGATAACTTGTATGTATACTAGAGGTTCTATCGATACAGGGATGTTGTAAATGGTTCACCGTGAGTTCAGTTTTAAAGCTACTCCTAGTAAGTCTCTTGTGTTGGCATTAACGTTGGCGCTGAGTACTTTTCCCGCCTGGTCGGCCGAGTATAAAGACCACGTTGATGACAAGAAGTCTAAAGTGGATAGCACCAGTAAAAGTAATGAAGAAAAGCAGGGTTTCATTGCGTTGCCGATTCCAATGTCAAATCCCACCCTAGGAACAGGTGTTCAACTGGTAGGGCTGTATATGCATGCCAAAGAGCCAGACTCTAAGGCGCACAACGATACGTCGGGTATCGTCGGCATGTACACGTCGACAGAGAGCTGGTTGATTGGTGCGTTCCATGATGGCGCGTTAAAAGATGATTCAGTGCGCTATACCGGTGGCATCTTTCATGGCGATCTAAAGCTTAAGTATTACGGAGACGGAAACGATCCTATTTTTGCGGATGATCCGCTTAAGTATGACATGACAATGAGTGGTGTCATGCTCAGAGCCTTGTTCCAAGTTGCTGGGTCGCATTGGTACATTGGCCCTCAATATAACTACATGCAAACCGACATTTCGTTCCGAGAACTTAACGATTTTTGGCCGGGAACCGAGCAAGTGAAGTCGGCTGGACTTGGCGCGGTTGTTCACTACGACACGCGTGATGACAACTACTATCCGACAGAAGGTTGGTACACTCAGTTTAGCTATATGGATTATGGCCAAAACTGGGGAGGTGATGGTGATTACAACATTGGTAAGCTGTCGACGAGTAACTACTGGAGCGTCAGAAATGACCTAGTGTTTGCCTCAAAACTGACCGCAATGACCAGCGGAGGTGATGTGCCTTTCTATGAAAAACCGACGCTACAAATGCGTGGCTTTAACCATGGTCGCTATCGAAATGACAACATTGTTCAGGCGCAGTTTGAGGGGCGTTGGACATTTATGCCACGTTTTGGCGCGGTTGGCTTTGTGGGACTTGGGAAAACGGCAGAAGCGGAACAAGATATCTTACGTCAAAGTACGGTTGTCACGAAAGGTATAGGCCTTAGGTGGCAACCAGTAGAGCAGAAGAAGATGAACATTCGACTCGATATAGCGCGCGGGCCAGAAGAAAGTACGTTGCACTTATCGGTTGGTGAGGCGTTTTAAACAAGGGGAGCTTAGTTAGCTCCCCTTGTTTTGATGAAGCTGTGTTTTGACGACGCTATGTTTTAATTAAGCGCTCATTGGTACAAGAACCAGTGTACCAATGATGACAGTGACAAGGCCAGCGATGACTGGAACAGACGTACGTTTGACAACTTCAAACGGAGAAATCTGCGCCATACCCGATGTTGCAACAATAACGCCAGATACTGGTGAAATGGTGCGACCTAAGTTCGATGCTTGCAGCATTGGAATGATAAGGAATGCTGGGTTTAGTCCCATCTTAGCGGCCAAAGATGGCGCAAGCTCAACGAAGGCATAGAACGGTGCGTTACCAGAGCCTGTTGCGATTGCGGCTGCGACCGTTAATCCGGTTAGGATAAGCATTAGAGCGATACCGCCAGCACCCGCTTTGTCGGCCAAGTGAAGCAAATTATCAATTGCGCCAATTGACATCAAACCTTGTGCGAACACGCCTGCGGCAACCAATAGCATTACCACACCTTTAAACGCGTCGGCCATGCCTTGATAGCAAGACTCTAGGTCTTCTAAGGTCTTCTTACCGTTGAAACGCTTAACCATAAAGTCAATCACAGCACCTAGGAAGATCGACCCAACAACAATGGTATAGATATCCAATGACAGCCCCGGAATTGTACGGCCATTGAAGAGGAAAACACCAATGATTGGTAAGAACGGTAGAATGCAGTAGAACGCCGGAGCGTCTACCTTGATTTCTGAAACGTCAACACGCTCCATTGGCGTATTTTCTTTTTTGTCCAAGTACTTATTCCAGAAAAATGCCGCTGCTGCCATAACAATTATCGCGCAGATAGAAACGGGTAACACCGTTTGCACCGCGAACACATCCAAAGCCAAACCAGACTTTTCTGCTGCAATCACAACGTCTCCAGATGTTGGAGAAAGAATAATTGCTGCAGGTGAAGCACAGACAGCCACTGCTGCTGGGCGAGAAATACCCATTGCCGTCATCATTGGGAACAAAGTAGCCATCAATAGCACACCAAGCCCAGTAGCCGAGCTAACGGCCAGTGACATCAGACAGGCTACGATGTACGCCGCAACCAACAAAACATATGGAGAGGTAATGAAAGACAGTGGCCTAGAGAACTGTTTTACCACCACGTTGTTAGCGCCGATATGCGTCATGTAAGAGGCAAAACCACACAGCAGCATGATCTGCATACCTAGGCCGCCGCCACGATACTGAAGCATGTATTTCACATACTCTAGCGAATCCGTCACCATGTTGCCTGTTGATGTCAGTTTCGCTGGCAACACAGTGTGACCTAATACACCGGTCAAAAGCAGTAATAAAATACCGGCGGTAAGCAACACACCTGCTGGCTTGTAGCCTTTAACGATAAAGTAGCCAACGGTGATGGTCACCACTAAGCCGATCATCAGTTCTAACATAAATCTCCCCTGATACTGTTAAAATACATGTCTATTTATTTCTAAATGTGTCAATGACTCTACCTTTTAATAGCCTGTGGCACGACACTAATACGCCATATTGCTGATCTAGAACAAACATTATCTATCGGTGATAACAGGGTGTTTAATATTGGTTAATCGGCAGGTGGGTAGATGTAAATATTGTATTTTCGGTAAGCTATGATTGTTTTAACTGAATCACTTTTGGCTATTTATTGTGCGAAGTGTAAATATTGCGCTGAAAACTTACATTTGGTACTGAATGCGTCAAAAGCACTCTTGAAAAGGTTGAGCACACAACAAACATGTCAACGTTGAGGTGCAATGCAAGTGTTGCAATTCGTGGGATTGTAGACAAAATAAACCTACCACTCACAAAGGTGCGAAGCCATGTATCACTCTTCCATTAATCTTCTCGATGTTCGAGCGTTCGTCCTTGTTGCGAACTTGGGGAACTTCACTAAGGCTGCAGAAGCATTGGGCGTATCACGTTCTCATGTCTCTAGACAAATACAGTCACTGGAAAAGCAGATGGGTGTAAGCTTGATCATTCGCACTACACGTTCAATGAAACTGACCACGGCCGGAAGGGCGTTTCTAGCCTCGTGTGACCAAGCATTAAATAGTATCGATAAAGCCGTACATACTGCGGTTGATGATATTGAGACGATTCGCGGAAACATCAAAATTAATTGTGTAGGCGGTTATATTGGCGAGGAGATGGTTTCGGAGTTCATTGCTGCCTTTTTACAGGCTCATCCTGATGTGACCGTTGAACTCGACTTTTCGAGTCACCGTGTTGATCTCTTAGAGGAAGAGTTTGATTTAGCGATTCGAATGGGAGAATTAGCTGATGCCAGCTATGTCGCGCGCAAGCTCACCACGATTGAAATGCAAACACTGGCTAGTCCAAGCTACTTAGCAAACTCTGCGCCTGTCACGCACCCTAAACATCTAAAATCTCACCGCTGCATCACGGGTTCCGTAACTAAGTGGCGTTTTGAGCATATAGAAACTAAAGAGTCCGTTGAAGTGCCTATTGAAGGTGTATTGAGTTGCAAAAATGGCAGAGTGCTTATAAATGCTGCGAAAAAAGGGCTTGGCCTTATCCGGGTGCCGCGGATTTACTGTGAGAGAGAAATTGAGCAGGGGCAACTGGTTTCTGTCTTTACCGACTGGCAAGTTAGCGATGTTCCTTTGTCGATCATTTACCACAAAGACAAGTATCAACCCAATCGGATCAGAGCATGTATTAGCCACCTAATTAGTGCGTTTGGTAATAGCTAATATATTAGGAATAACCGTTATTACCTAAAAGCTGACTTGTTGATTATCAAACAATATTGTCTGATAATTGCGCGCTTTCACTTTCTCAAGGTTCACGATTAATTGCATGCACTCTCACGCAAAAAAATACACATTTATCTTAGCTAGAGCGCTGATACTGTCGGTATTGTTATATGGGGTTGCCATTTATCACAGTACCGACAACTTGGTGGAAAATGAGCAAGCAAAGTTTCGCCTTCTCACAAAAACAGTACAAGATTATAAATCTACCCTGTACATCATGGGGGTGATGTTTGAAGCTCAAGTCGAGGCGAATCGCGGTAAATTCGTGGACGAAAGGTCGTTTGATCGTGGCAAGATCTATTACTATGATGACAATAAAACACTGACTCACAATGAAAAAGTGATCAGTGCGACGGCTGAAAAAATGTTTGGGAGCATGCCAGAAATGGTCAGCGTGCCGTCTTATTCACTTTACTATCGCTCCTACGAGGGACAAAAGCTGCTATCAGCTAAGTCGTTCGATATTCCCGCCAATGTTGTTAAATCAGCGTTTTCGGAAAAATCGTGTCTCGCGACATCAAACTGTGCGTATTTTGTGTCGCCAGAAGATTTATCAAACCGACTCGTTGTGTCTGATGTGCATCAGGACAAGGTGACCGGACAACCTACGATTACGTTGTCGAGTCCTGTTTATGATGGAATGACGATGATTGGTGATGTTAATGTTGATATCTATCTGAACTATTTTGGTTTTATCTCCAATAAAACCTTTGTCTCTGCTAAAGATGGCGACAAGCGTCAGGTCATTATTGAAAACCTACGTTACCCACTAAAAAAGCACGCGTTTGCTAAACATTTTGTTGTTGATGACTACTTTGAGTTTGTTTATCTCATTCCTTTTAGCAAGCTCGTCATTGATACCAGTTGGTTACTCCTCCTTCTTGTGGCGATCTTATTTTATATCTTTGTAAAGCTAGAAGAACTCCACGTTAAGCGCGAGCGGCTAAAGTTGGCAGAAATTGCCATCAGTCGCGATGAGTTAACCGGGATCTACAATCGTACTATTCTCAAAGACAGTGCACTTAAATACATCAAGGAAAAGCAAGGGTTGTCGGTTATCGTCATTGATGGAGATGGCTTAAAGACGATTAACGATACCTACGGGCACCATGTTGGAGATGAGGCTATCATTCACATAGCGACATGTATGACGGATAACTTTAGAGACAGTGATTATTTGATACGAAGTGGTGGTGATGAGTTCTTGGTGCTGTTGCCTGGCTGCAGTGAGCAAACTGCGTATCAGTTGGCAGATAGGCTAGCGAGTGATATTGAATCTACGCCTTTCGGTAAGCAGTCACTGACTATGACCATCAGCTTTGGCGTAAGCCAAATTCAGCGAGGTGATAATTTACAGGCCGCGATTCAACGCGCTGACAATCTATTGTATCGAGATAAGCGCAGCAAAGCGCGAACGGTTGAACAGACGAGTACGCAACATGCATAAAGAGCACGATTATAACTTACTGAAGGTATTGGTACTCATTTATGAGCATCGTAATCTAACCACGGCGGCGGCAAAGTTAGGTAAAACAGAAAGTGCGGTTAGTAAGCATTTGGCGAAGCTTCGTGAACAGCTTGGTGACCCGCTGTTTATTCGCCGTAGTTCAGGCTTAGAGCCTACACATTATCTCGAGCGAATAATGCCTGGCATACAGCGCGGTTTGCGCTCGGTTGAAAATGCTCTCAAGCAAGGTGAGGTGTTTGATGCAACTCAATATGAACATCCGATTGTTATTGCCTTAGACAACACTTCCATTGAGCGTTTTGCCCTTCCTATACTCTCTGCTCTTAGAGCGGAGTTTGGTAATTCGTTAATTGAGTTGATCACATGGCGACGTGATACTTATCAGCGTATTCTTGATGAAAAAGTGCAACTGGGTATTCAGATGTTTAACGAAGATTGTTCCAAGTCTTTGTATCAAAGCGCTTTGTTCAATGTTGAGATGGGAGCCTTAGTAGGCGAGCAAAGTGATCTCCACCAATGGCAAGATGTGTTTGACAACCCATGTATCTTTTTTGAGGTTCGGGGCTGGAATGAAACAAACCATCGTCTGATCAGACAAATGGCGCAGTACGATCTTTCTTTCGATTATAAAACCAAGCTTGATAATTTTTCATTGGCGATGTCGCTAGTTCGTCGGGAAAACACTTCGGTGGTGTTGGCAAAGCATCTTGCTTCGAGAGAAGGTGTTCGATATATACCGTTTCCAGAGCGCATGCAGACTTATGCACCGGTTGTCTCTTGTATTAAACAGAGTGATAGGCAAAACCCGTTACATCAAAAGCTACATAGTGTGATTAAGCTGGCGGTATTGAGTTCTTTAGGGGAGTAACTTGGCGTCCTTGCCAAGAAGTAAGCGGTTTAGAAAATTATAAGACTGCTTCTGCAACTGGAAGAGGAGTCATCGCTGGCGCAGTGTCATGATTCGCCGCTGTACCACTGATAGCGACACCCACAGTAGGCTGAGTTTGTACTACATCTTGTGTATGCAGTAGCTCAACAATGGAATTAGCCTCATATTTGTCCAGTATTCGTGATTTGTAAGTGCTGATCGTTTTTGCACTCAACGACAGGAATTCTGATATTTGTTTGTTAGTGTAGCCTTTCTTCAAGTAGTTAAAGACCACAGTTTCTCGCTGCGACAACACAATGTTACGGCTGCGTTGTTTGTAATCCGTCTTGAACAAGTTATATCCACGCATCACGCCCGCAATGGCATCGCGAATCAACGCAGTATCTTCCGTTTTGCTAATGTAACCATTGGCGCCTAGTTTATACGCGGTTTCTGAATATACAGGGTAGCCATAACTTGAAACGAAAATCGCTTTGCCTTTATAGCCTGCAGTATAGGCACGGCGCATTAACTCGAAACCATCGGCCTCTGCTAGGTTAACATCGAGAATGATCAGTTCGATATTGCCAGTTTTAACCAGGTTCAGAGCAGTTTGAATGCTGTCTGTTTGGTGCACCAAGTTCATGTCATCAATACTGGTTACGATCTTGGCAATCGACTCCCTAACGATAGGGTAGTTATCAATGATGAGACAATCTTTGCTGTTTGGATAGAGCATTAACTTAACCTTGCAAAACAAGTGAATAACAAAAAATGAGCATTGAGAAGGGCGCATCCACGTTGCTTGTAGGTGTCGCCAGCATAGGCTGCGACAGATTTAATTCATGGCTCAAATTAACTTGTTCAAAAGTATATGAAACAATTGAATGAAAGTCTGGAAAGACAGAAATTCCAAAATGGAATAGTGTCAGAACTCTCAAAGGCTAATTAGAGATCAGAACCTTGCTTGGTGGCAATTCCGATTTTTTGTCGTGTTAAGAACAAAGTTTGTTTGACAGGATTAATGTTCCATAAGAGGGCTCGAATATTGGGTTTTCGCTATTTTTTGGAAATTTAGTACGAAAAAGTGTGATCTGCCTCTTGTTTTATTCTCTCTTAGGTATAAAATTACAATTAGTTGAAAGTTAATTACATATCTATCGGAGAACGATCATGAGCTACGAACTAGGTTCAGCGTATGTTGGTCAATTGGCAGCAAAGAAAATGATGGATGACATGCTTTATGGAAAAGCACAGCCGAAGAAAAAGTCTTTCGTTAAACGAATGATGAAAAAACTGGCTAAATAATGGATTGAAAAAAAGAAGGCTCGCACATTGCGAGCCTTCTTTTTTATCTGAAGCTATGAATCGATATCTTGAAAACGCCTGAACAGCAATTCTTCTAGCTTAAGAGGCATTCTTCTCACTAAAATCAACGACGTTATCAGGCGCTTTTGCTGGGGTGCGACTTTCAAGCCACGTCTTTAAGTTGTCTGCTCCGCCGATATACTCACCCTCGAGCCAGATTTGCGGCACTGTTACCGGCGTCTTGAGGCCAATATGTGCTTTTACTTCCGGTATCATTCGATATAGTGCAGCGCTGTCCTTGACCACATCATGATAGGTATAAGGAATACCCGCGTCGTCGAGTAGCTTTTTGGCTTTAACGCAGTAAGGACAAGTGGCCTTTCCGTAAACGATATTGCCTTGTAATGTGTCGCGTTTCGTCCACTCTTGAATCACCGACTGAACCAATACGCCGCGATTCAATGCCTCCCCTTGGCTAACGACTTTGCCTTCGACCATTAAAATCGGAGCATGCCAAGAACCTGCTTTTAACGGCTCCCACCAATGTGATAGCCAGTCTTTTACTTCTAGTTCAATTGGAATACCGTCAAGTTCATTGGCAAAGGTGTCGGTCAGTATGTCTTTGGTTAAGGTGCACTCACCGCACGGAATGTTAACTTTGAATGGTCCCCAGCTTCCAGCCCAGCGGTATAAAGTCAGTTTAATTGGTTGTGCCATGTTCTTTGCCTCTTAATTCTTCCATTTAATAGAGTAGAACCTTGAATACGGGTTTTCATTTCAATCAGCGCAAATTATTTTTTGTCGCGTTTGGATGTTTCCCAGTGGGTAATAAAGGCAACCGATGCGATGATGATGGCCGCGCCAAGCCATAACCTTCCTGGTGGTGCCCAGCCAAATACTATCCAACCCGCGAGAACGTTCATTGGCAGCTTCGCATGGTCAAAGGGCTGGACAAATGATGCGTCTGCGACCGAATACGCTTTAACGATTGCCCATTGTGCTAGGGCTGTTAAAGCACCAGCACCAACAAGTAAAGCCCACACCCAGCCTGTTGTTGGTAACGACCATTCTGGAAGCGCCAGAAATAGGTTAAATGGTGTGATGAGCAGCAGTAAGTACACGACCATAGTTGATGGAGAATCATCCGAAGATAAGTGTTTGACCATCAATGAATAACACGCCCAGAAGAATGCCGCACCAATGGGCAACAGTGTCGCCCAGCTAAAGTCGTCAGCCCAAGGTTCTAGAATAATCATCGCACCGATAAAACCAAACAGCGTCGCCAGCCAACGTGCTGGTCCCACTTTTTCTTTGAGTAGTAGTCCTGAGCCCAAGGTGGCAAAGAGAGGCGATGTCATAAGTAGTGCGATGCCTTGCCAAATAGGTACCGGATAGGCTAGCGCCCACATCCAGAGCTGGATCCCGACGACAGAGAGAAAAACTCGAAACAGATGTTTGGAGAAGTGCTGAGTTTTTAATGAGCGCCTAAATCCAAGTGATGTCAGATAAGGCAGAATCACGAAGAATGCGATCGCATATTGAATAAGCGCCACCATGGTTGATGGCATACTATGGCGAATACTGACCACTTGGGCAATGTTGTTAACTAAGGCAAAGGCTGCACCGGCAGCTAGCATCCAAAGTGCGCCACGAATAGGGTGGTGATGTGAGCTCATAAATAGTTTTGGTAGTTTTTTCCGCATGTTACTACGAATGTTAATCACGACCAAGCGAGAGAGAGTATCAAAGAAGGGGTAGGGGTAGGCAAATCCAGTGCGATAGATCAATTTAATCTCCGAATGTTCAAATGATGTCCAGTCAGATATTGATTTTTTATGCTGAATAAAGGATATTTATGCCAAATTTTATGCTTAACCCTCACGTAATTATGAATACTCATACTGAAGCGTCATCAAACGTGTCACAAGGGACGAAAACCTGGCAAATGCCAGATACCCTTATTCTTATCTTTATCGTCGGCATCCTGGCTACATTGCTAACTTACTTTGTCCCAGCTGGTCATTTTGACAGCCAGGAAGTGACTTACCTTGTTGACGGTGCAGAAAAAACGCGCACCGTTATCGACCCACATTCTTTTGAATACGCAACCGATGAAAATGGTGACTTGGTATACAAGTCAGTCGGACTGTTTGCTTCAGGTGGCGGTATCGGCCTAATGAACTTTGCCTTTGAAGGTTTAGTTTCTGGCTCGAAATGGGGTTCCGCGATTGGTGTGATCATGTTCATGCTGGTCATCGGCGGTGCGTTTGGTATTGTGATGCGCACAGGCACAATCGATAACGGTATTTTACGACTGATCGATAAAACCAAAGGCAGCGAAGCGCTGTTCATTCCCGTATTGTTTGGCCTATTTTCTCTGGGCGGTGCAGTCTTTGGTATGGGTGAAGAGGCGGTGGCATTTGCTATTATTATTGCCCCGTTGATGGTTCGTTTAGGTTATGACGGTATTACGACGGTCATGGTGACTTACGTAGCGACGCAAATTGGTTTTGCAACGTCATGGATGAACCCATTTTCTGTTGCGGTTGCACAGGGGATTGCGGGTATTCCAGTGCTGTCAGGGATGACTATGCGTATGGTTATGTGGGCAGTGTTTACCGTTATTGGTATTGTGTTCACTATGGTTTATGCCTCTCGCATTAAAGCGAATCCAGAGCTCTCATACAGCCGCCGTACTGATGTTTACTTTAGAAAGCAAGCTGATACGGTTAAAGAATCTCGTTGGAACTTAGGCGATACGCTGGTACTTCTTACAGTAGTTGCAACGACAGTATGGGTAGTATGGGGCGTGGTGATGCACGCTTGGTACATCCCTGAGATCGCTTCTCAGTTCTTTACTATGGGTTTTGTAGCCGGTCTTATTGGTGTGTTATTCCGCTTGAACGGCATGACCCTAAATGACATGGCTGATGCTTTCAAAGAGGGCGCAAGCATTATGCTTGCACCAGCGTTACTTGTTGGTTGTGCTAAGGGTGTACTGCTAATTTTAGGTGGCGGTACTACTGATGAGTCTAGCGTTCTAAACTCTATTCTTAACAGTGCTGGTGGCATGATTAGCGGTCTACCTGATGTTGCCGCTGCTTGGTTAATGTACGCATTCCAGTCGGTATTTAATTTCTTCGTGACCTCAGGTTCTGGCCAAGCTGCACTAACAATGCCGCTGCTGGCACCTTTAGCAGATATTGCCGGTGTGACACGTCAAGTTGCGGTACTGGCATTCCAGCTTGGTGATGGCTTTACTAACGTTATCGTACCAACATCAGCATCCTTGATGGCAACGCTTGGTGTGTGTCGTATTGATTGGGGTGACTGGGCAAAATTCTGTTGGCGCTTTATACTGCTGCTATTCGTTTTAGCAAGTTTTGTGGTTATCGGTGCGCACCTCGCTGGGTTCGCGTAATACCTAGATACTTGAAGGTTTAAAAAAGCGGGCTTTGTCCCGCTTTGTTTTTTTATTGGGCGAAATGATGGAACAACAAACTCAGCAACACATCAAACCAACTTATCCAACCATCACATCACTTGATGTCGATACGCTTCCTTCCGGTGAGCACCGGTTTTGGTTTCAAGTTTCCACCAACGCAATGGGCGTGGGTATTCAGCTGCCCGTTATCGTCATAAAGGGCGAAAAACCGGGCGCTAAGTTTATGATCACCGCTGGTGTGCATGGTGATGAGCTCAATGGTATTTTGACGGCTCATAAACTTGCTAGAAAACTGGAAGGCAATGTGGATGCGGGCGTCGTTACGATCGTGCCTTCTGTGAATATTCCTGGCATTTTAAGTCACAGCCGTGATTTCAGCTCGTCTGATCCGGACGCGTCACCCGCCAACCTCAATCGCTTCTTTCCTGGCAAAGTCGATGGTGATGCGGCAAATCAATATCTCTATCGTCTTTGGAATCAACTGCTGAAGCCCAATGCTGAGTTTGCCATTGATTTGCATACTCAAACCCGAGGCGCTACGTATCCTCTTTATGTGTTTGCTGACTTTAGGCTAGATCCTGCGCTGGAGATGGCTCGCTCGATAAAACCAGACGTAATTCTTAACGATCCGGGCGACGCAGGTGTACTTGAAACGGTATGGAACAGCTCAGGTGTGCCGAGCATTACTATTGAAGTAGGGATGGGTAAGATCACTCAGCCTGAGCTCATTGAGCGCACGGTTGACGGCGTTCGACAAATATTGACCCGTCATGGTTTGATGAAAGGAAGTGCGCCTGAAGTGCTGCCTTGCGCAGTAGAGGGGCAGAGCATTACTACAGTGCGAGCACGTCAAGGTGGGTTTGTTATCCCTCAGGTTGAGCTATTACAGCAAGTGGAAGCTGACCAGCTTATAGCCACGCAGTATGACGCTTTTGGGCAGGTACTCGACCAATATTATGCACCTCATGCTGGTACGGTTCTTAGTTACAATGTAGATAGCCTACGTGATCCGGGCGCTTTGGTTGTTCGTTTGATCCAGTAGTCATAAGCGCGATAGCCAAAATCAGGACAAAAAAAACCTCCCCTAGTTTCGCTCAGGGGAGGCAAATAGTGACCACTTATGAAGTCCCTTCTGCCTAGAGTGTGTTTATCAAGTCACTTTCTCCCTCTAAAAAAGCAACCCGACTAACACCGAGACCGATAAGTGCAAATGCTGCCAGCATTTGTCTCTACTACTAAAGCAGTAGTCGTGCCAAGTGTGTTTAAGTTTTTAACGTATTGATTTTGTGTGACTTTAACTGTTATGGAATTGATAGGTCATCTTGAGGAAGGGCGTAGGCTGGTGCATTTGCACTAAAATAGGGAAGGCTGAGCGAGATGCTCAGCCTTAAAGTACGAAGCTATATAGCTAGGTTTCTAGGTGTCCAGGATGCTAGCTAAATTGTTGGCAGTGGTTTAGTTGCTACGAGACGTGATTAGAAGTCGTAACGTAGACCTAGACGCATGGAATCTTCTGCATCATAAGCCAATGCGTTGTCACCTTTCTTAAGATTGTTCAGTTTGAACGCTAGGTAAGAACGTAGGTTGCTGTTGAACTTGTATTGACCCGTAAGTTCGTAGAAATCGGTTTTCTTCTTTTCAGCAGATGCCGCTTGTTCTTGTTCGGTATTCTGGTAGGCACCCATTACTGAGAAACCACCACCGATTTTGTAGTTCGCAGAGACTTCTGTACCTTTGAATTCAGTGCCGTTAGCAGTGTCTAGATCACCTTGAGTGTAGGTACCGCCCAGCTCTAGGCCAGCGATTGCGTAAGTTAAACCAGCGATAGTTTGTTTTTGATCGCCGTTAGAATTTTTACCCGCGCTGTTTTGTGAGTAACCAAGGCCTAGCCCTAGACCGAAAGGAAGGTCGTAGCGAGCAGCAATACCATAGCCGTTAGAGTTACTTTCTTGACCTGCAATGGCACTTGCTTCAATCGTTAGCGCATCTGCGAAGTTGCCAGAGTACTTCACAGTATTGTTAATTTGTTCGTTACCTGATGTGATGAACTCTTTTTGAGCACCTGTGTAGATTTGGCCGTTGTCCGACATTTGAGAAATGATAACACCAGCAGTATCTTGACGACCAAACGAAACCGCACCAAAGTCAGTTTCTAGGCCAGCAAACATGTAACGCTGCTTAAAGGTTTCTTCCTTGCCAGATGCTTTCTTCGCGCTGTGTTCAACTTCCCACTTGCCAAAACCTGCTAGACTGTCATTGATTTTTGTTTTGCCCTTGATGCTAAGACGTGCACGGCTTTGGTTATCCATAGAGCCATCCATTTTTTCGCCGCTAGACTTGCCACCAAAATCGCCACGAAATTCCATACGACCGCCAACTTCTAGAGAAGTGCCATCGCTGTTGTAAACTTCCGCTGCGCCGACTAGACCAGACATCAATGCTGAAACAACTGCGCTCGCCAATACTGCTTTTTTCATTTTCTAAATACCTTGGTTATCAAAAGTGAGGCTATACCCCTCAAAGTTGAGGCTAAGGTAAGTGGCGTTTATGAAGCTTATATTTCAGTTTGATTAAGAGAAAAATACACATTTATTATTGTTTTCAAGTTGTTAAGTGAGAATGTGTTTATTTGTGAAAGTGCATTTTCGAAGCTTATTGCAGGGTGGGGATGGTTGTGTTTGAGTGAATTTTATATGCTTCATTTATGCATTGGGCTGAAACAAAAAATGCCTGAGAACTAGGTCTCAGGCATAGGATTAAAGGGTGTACTAAGTTTCGCTTAGAAGTCGTAGCGTAGACCTAGACGTAGAGAGTTGTCTGCATCTTCAGAAAGCGCCGAGCTATCTGCTTTCAAGTTGTTGATTTTGTAGGTTGCGTAAGCACGAAGACTCTTGTTGAAGTCGTAACGACCAGTTAACTCGACAAAATCATGTTTGCTTGTTTTATCGCCAATCTCGTCTTTTACCTCTGACTTGTTGTATGCTGCAATGACGCGGAAACCATTACCAACCTTGTAGTGACCAGCCAATTCTGTACCTATGAACTCTTTAGTATCGGTTCCCGTCGCTTTATCATTGATATCGCCTTGAGTGTAGGAACCCGCAATGTAGAAAGAGCCAATTTCATAGCTTAGACCACCAATTATCTGGTTTGAGCTGCCGTTGTCTTGACCAGCTGTTTCGCCAAGGTCACCAGCAGAGTAGCCAAGACCGATTCCTAGACCGATTGGTAGTTGGTAAATACCAGAGATACCGTAAGAGTTGTTACTTTTCTCGTCACTAGCAACGAAGTTAGCTTCGACTACCAACGCATCCATAAAGTCGCCAGTATATTTGATGGTGTTGTTAACTTGTTCATCACCAGCATCGATAAAGTCTTTTTGCTTGTTTGTGTGCGTGCCGATATCCGTCATTTTAGATACTTGAACGTTAGCAGTATCTTGCTTACCGAATGAAAATGCACCAAATTGAGTACCGATACCAGCGTACATGTAACGTTGTTTGAAATTGCTGTTCGCTGAGTTGTTGCCGCCGTTGTCTTTGTCAGTATTTTGGACTGTTTGCTCAGCTTCGTAGAAACCAAAACCTGTTAGGTTGTCAGAAATTTGAGTTTCACCGCCTACGTTTAAACGAAAGCGAGATTTGTTTTCCATTGTACCGTCGAGCTTGCTCCCTGAATCTTTACCTTGAAAGTCACCACGGAACTCAGCACGGCCACCAATGTTTAGCGTAGTACCGTCTTGGCTGTACACCTCTGCTGCTAGAGCTGAACCTGATACCATTGCTGCAAATACTGCACTCGCTAGAACTAATGCCGATCGTTTAGCTACTTGAACGATCCTATAGAAGCTACATAATCGGTCGTAACGCAAGTTACGGCCGATTTTTTATGTCTGAGTTTTCAAAAGAGTTACAAGTTACCGCAGAGTTTTGCCACGAACGTCCAATCGATGTCTTTAACAAACATATTCCTTTAGAGTGGGTTGAAGAAGCAGTTCAACAAACTGGACGAGTATCGCTCAGAAAGCGCCGCTTACCAGCGGAACAAGCCGTGTGGTTAGTATTAGGTATAGGGCTTCAGCG
>NZ_JAKJST010000026.1:0-117999 GCF_050337275.1 Vibrio wakamikoensis
GTATTAGTGGCTGGGCTACCTGGATTCGAACCAGGGAATGCCGGCATCAAAAGCCGGTGCCTTACCGCTTGGCGATAGCCCAACAGATTGTTTCAGATGTCAATCACATCACTCTATATTTCAAGAGAAATAATGGTGCGGAAGGAGAGACTTGAACTCTCACACCTTGCGGCGCCAGAACCTAAATCTGGTGCGTCTACCAATTCCGCCACTTCCGCATCAATTTTGTAGTCATAGTCGACGATTGGTGAGTCAACTAGACGTTGTATTAGTGGCTGGGCTACCTGGATTCGAACCAGGGAATGCCGGCATCAAAAGCCGGTGCCTTACCGCTTGGCGATAGCCCAACTGGATTGTTTGATATGTCAATCACATAGCTCTTTATTTCTAAAGAAAGATGGTGCGGAAGGAGAGACTTGAACTCTCACACCTTGCGGCGCCAGAACCTAAATCTGGTGCGTCTACCAATTCCGCCACTTCCGCATCAATTTTGTAGTCATAGTCGACGATTGGTGARTCAACTAGACGTTGTATTAGTGGCTGGGCTACCTGGATTCGAACCAGGGAATGCCGGCATCAAAAGCCGGTGCCTTACCGCTTGGCGATAGCCCAACAGATTGTTTCAGATGTCAATCACATCACTCTATATTTCAAGAGAAATAATGGTGCGGAAGGAGAGACTTGAACTCTCACACCTTGCGGCGCCAGAACCTAAATCTGGTGCGTCTACCAATTCCGCCACTTCCGCAACAAACTTTGTAGTTAAGAGAGTAATTGGTATAACTCAATCTTAACGTTGTACTTGAAGGCAAACCTACAAGTTGTAATAAATGGTGGCTACGACGGGATTCGAACCTGTGACCCCATCATTATGAGTGATGTGCTCTAACCAGCTGAGCTACGTAGCCACTCGAGGCTCTCGCCTTACTATTCTTTCAAAAGAAAGATGGTGCGGAAGGAGAGACTTGAACTCTCACACCTTGCGGCGCCAGAACCTAAATCTGGTGCGTCTACCAATTCCGCCACTTCCGCAACAAAACTTATAGCTAAGAGAGTAATTGGTAAAACTCAATCTTAACGTTGTACTTGAAGGTAAACCTACAAGTTGCAATAAATGGTGGCTACGACGGGATTCGAACCTGTGACCCCATCATTATGAGTGATGTGCTCTAACCAGCTGAGCTACGTAGCCACTCTTGAGAGCGAGAGAATATAATACAAACTCGTCTCTTGTGCCAAGGTTTTTTTCAAAAAAAACTTGCCACTTTAAAAATGGCTGGGCTACCTGGATTCGAACCAGGGAATGCCGGCATCAAAAGCCGGTGCCTTACCGCTTGGCGATAGCCCAACAGATTGTTTCAGATGTCAATCACATCACTCTATATTTCAAGAGAAATAATGGTGCGGAAGGAGAGACTTGAACTCTCACACCTTGCGGCGCCAGAACCTAAATCTGGTGCGTCTACCAATTCCGCCACTTCCGCATTATTTCCTAAAAACTCTAAAAAGAGTGCTTAGGAAATGGTGGCTACGACGGGATTCGAACCTGTGACCCCATCATTATGAGTGATGTGCTCTAACCAGCTGAGCTACGTAGCCATTTCCATATTGTTGATTCTCTTCGAAAGTTGCCTTATCGCTGAGAACGGGGCGCATTATGCGGAGTTGAGTGTGATGCGTCAACTTTTTTTGTGAAGAAATTTGCCAAAAAGTGCCGTTCGAACTTTTTTTAATCAAACAGCTCTGTTTATGATCTAAAACTGCTAAATAATTGTCGATTTTCTGAAGTGCTATTTGCTCTGAAGTAAGGTCTCATTGTGAGTTGATAGCCTTGTAAAACAACAAAAGCCAGCAACTGCTGGCTTTTTAAACAATAACGAGTATGTAGAAATTACACGTTGAAGCGGAAGTGAACTACATCACCATCTTTAACGATGTATTCTTTCCCTTCTAGACGCCATTTACCTGCATCTTTTGCACCAGATTCACCGTTGTATTGGATGAAGTCGTCATAACCAACGACTTCTGCACGGATGAAGCCTTTTTCAAAGTCGGTGTGGATCTTACCTGCCGCTTGCGGCGCAGTCGCACCAACAGGGATAGTCCAAGCGCGAACTTCTTTAACACCCGCAGTGAAGTAGGTTTGCAGAGTCAGTAGTTCGTAACCAGAGCGGATCACTCGGTTAAGACCAGGCTCTTCAATACCCATATCAGCTAGGAACTCTTCGCGATCTTCGTCGTCTAGCTCAGAAAGCTCAGATTCGATAGATGCACACACCGCAACAACAACATTGTTTTCTTTGTCTGCGTACTCGCGTACTGCATCAAGATACGGGTTGTTCTCAAAACCATCTTCATTCACGTTTGCGATGTACATGGTTGGTTTTAGCGTTAGGAAGTTTAGGTAACCAACGGCTGCTAGCTCTTCTTTTGCAAGATCAACAGTACGCGCCATACCACCTTCCGTAAGCACTGGTAGTAGCTTTTCAAGTACGGTGAGCTCGAATTTCGCGTCTTTGTCGCCGCCTTTTGCTTTCTTAGCATTACGTTGAATTGCGCGCTCACAAGAGTCTAAGTCAGCAAGAGCTAGCTCAAGATTGATCACTTCGATGTCTTCGATTGGTGACACTTTACCTGCAACGTGAACGATGTTTTCGTTCTCAAAACAACGAACTACGTGACCGATCGCGTCAGTTTCACGGATGTTCGCTAGGAATTTGTTACCCAGACCTTCACCTTTAGAAGCACCAGCAACAAGACCTGCGATGTCCACAAATTCCATTGTTGTTGGAAGGATCTTTTGTGGATTAACAATTTTCGCCAGCGCGTCTAGACGTAGATCTGGCACAGGTACCACGCCTGTGTTTGGTTCGATAGTACAGAACGGGAAGTTTGCTGCTTCGATACCAGCTTTAGTCAGTGCGTTAAACAGAGTTGACTTACCTACGTTTGGTAGACCAACGATGCCACATTTAAAACCCATGATTGTAAACCTTATTCAGCTTTGAAGGTGTGTAAGCGATTTTGTGCTTTTGTCAGGCCATCTTTAAGTAAGATGTCGAGACTGCGAACGGATTCATCGACAACAGCATCAAGGCATTCTTGCTCTTTTGCTGGCGCTTTACCGAGTACATAACCTGCTACTTTGTCTTTGTGCCCAGGATGGCCAATACCAATCCTTAGACGATAAAATTCTTTATTGTTGCCCAGCTTGCTAATGGTGTCTTTTAAACCATTGTGCCCGCCATGACCGCCACCTTTTTTGAACTTGGCAACGCCTGGAGGTAAGTCTAGCTCATCGTGAGCGACCATGATCTCTTCAGGTTTGATCTGATAAAACTTCGCAAGTGCAGCAATAGCTTTGCCAGACAGGTTCATAAATGTGGTGGGGATTAACAGTCGTAAGTCACTGCCATTCACCAGAATTCGACCCGTGAGACCGTAGAACTTTGGTTCGTTTTTCAAAGTGACGTTATGGATACGAGCGAGTTCCTCTACCACCCAAGCACCGGCATTGTGACGCGTACGAGCGTATTCAGGTCCAGGATTGGCAAGGCCTACAAGCAATTTTATCTGCTGAGTCAACGTTAAGATCTCTCTTGAATCTCAAAAGCGCGGTATGATAGCACACTAAATTGGCACAAAAAATGTGAATACAAAAAAACCACTTCGATGGGAAGTGGTTTTTTCATTTCTAGACGAGATTTACTTTGAAGTAAACATCGCAGAGATTGATTCTTCGTTGCTGATGCGACGAATAGCTTCAGCAAGCATGCTAGATAGAGTTAGCTGAGTTACTTTACCAGTCGCAGCCATCTCTTTTGTTAGCGTAATAGAGTCAGTCACGATAACTTGGTCTAGAACAGAGTTCTTGATGTTCTTAGCAGCGTTGCCAGAGAATACAGCGTGAGTTGCGTAAGCGAATACACGCTTAGCACCGCGCTCTTTAAGCGCTTCTGCTGCTTTACATAGCGTACCGCCAGTATCGATCATGTCGTCAACGATCACACAGTCGCGACCTTCAACATCACCGATTAGGTTCATCACTTCAGATACGTTAGCGCGTGGACGACGCTTGTCGACGATCGCGATATCGATGTCGCCTAGTGCTTTAGCTGTCGCACGAGCACGCACAACACCACCTAGGTCAGGTGAAACAACGACTGGATCTTCTAGACCACGCTCAGCCATGTCTTCAAGAAGCACTGGAGTACCGAAGATGTTGTCTACAGGTACATCGAAGAAGCCTTGAATCTGCTCTGCGTGTAGGTCGATAGTAAGAACGCGATCAACACCAACGTTTGAAAGGAAGTCTGCAACAACTTTTGCAGTGATTGGCACACGTGCAGAGCGCACACGACGGTCTTGACGAGCGTAACCAAAGTAAGGAATAACAGCAGTAATACGGCCTGCTGAAGCGCGGCGCATTGCATCAATCATTACCACTAACTCCATTAGGTTGTCGTTAGTTGGCGCACAAGTTGACTGAATGATGAATACATCACTACCACGAACGTTTTCGTTGATTTGAACAGCGACTTCGCCGTCAGAGAAACGGTCAACAGTAGCATCTCCTAGAGAGATGTATAGACGGTCAGCAATACGTTGGGCTAGTTCAGGTGTTGCGTTACCAGCAAATAGCTTCATATCAGGCACGGTGGAAACCTCAGGGTTGCGTCCAGTTTAAACAGATTGTAATAGGGCTAATTCATAGTTAGCCAGGGTCTCTAGTAAAGGAGAGCGGTTGCACCCTTTCGCCACATAAGCGGAGACGGTGTCAGGAAGCAGTTCTAGGACTTTTTGTGCATTTTCCTGAGTTTTAAACTCGGAAAACACGCACGATCCAGTCCCCGTCAATCTTGACGGCGCGTATTGTAGCAGCCATGAAAGTTGGTTATCAACCTCTGGATACAGCATTCGGACAATTTTTTCGCAATCGTTTCCGTAAGGGCTGTCTAAAAGCGTTGCCAGCTCTTGCTTCGGCGTATTTCGCGTCAGGTCAGGATGCGTAAAGATATCCACGGTCGCAATGCTCACTTTTGGTTTGACAACCAAATACCAAAGCTCTTCGGGTTCTGCCGCGCTGAGTTTTTCACCTACGCCCTCTGCAAATGCGGCGAAGCCACGTACAAATACCGGCACGTCTGCACCGAGCGCGAGGCCGATTTCTGCCAGTTCATCAATACTAAGCTGGGTTTGCCATAAGAAGTTTAGCGCCACCAATGTCGTTGCAGCATTCGATGAGCCGCCGCCAATACCACCGCCCATTGGAAGTATTTTATCGAGTTTAATATGGGCGCCATAAGAGCATTGGGCTTTCGCTTGAAGCGCGCTGGCCGCTTTCCAAATGAGGTTATCTTGTGTGGCTACCCCTTCGATCTCTGGCGACAGGGTAATGTCACCGCTGTTGTTGGCGGTGATTTCTAGTGAGTCGCAAAGATCAATGAATTGGAACAGGGTTTGCAGTTCATGATAGCCATTGGTCTGTCGCCCTGTGATGTAGAGAAACAAATTGAGCTTAGCTGGGCTTGGCCAAGTGGTGGTGTCGGTGATCATGGTACGTTCGGTCACTGTTTAATAGTCCATTTGGAAACAACGAGATTAAGTTTGGTATCGTCTTGCACTAACTGCATTCGAGTTGGCATCGGCAGTGTGCGGGTCTCTTCTTCGAGTGTGAAACTGCGATACTCGGTGTAGTTAAGCCGCCAAGCCTTCCTATTTAGCTGTTTGGTCAGGCTTGCTACTGTGTTGAACTCATTGAGCTGATAGCTATCAGCGGAGTTTGGCTGGCCAATGAGCCAGTCTGCCAGCTGCTCAATTGGAATGTTGAGCCCTGTTAACTGGTAGATAAGCAGGTTAGCGTCTTGGCCAGATAGCTTTTGGTCGTCATAGGTTTCAATAAACGCGCCATTAGGCGTTGACGTAAGGTTGAAGACCGTTTGGCCGAGGAAGGTGGTTAGGCGAACTTGAGTCAAATTGGCAGAGTATGTCCAATAGAAGTTCAGGGTTTGGCGCTGCTCTGGCGAAATGTAGCCAAGTTTGCCACTGGCCTTATATTGGGTAAGGGCGTTGAGCTCAGCTCGGTGAGCTTGCCATTCGACACTTTGTGGCTCGGGCGGCATTGTGCTACAGCCAAACAAAAACAGTGCCGTCAATGTGTAAAACAGGCGACGAAAAAGTCTGTGCATAGGAAACTACTTACGTGGTGGATTATTGTGCAAATTCAATACAATATTGACAGACTATAGCATCAATCCCACAAACTCAGGAAAACATATTGGTCAGAGTCTTTCAATAAGTGGTGCCATCAAGTAAAATTCTGCCCTATTTGTCAAATCTGTATCAGAGAATTCGCGTTACATGTCATTGCTTGCTATTGGTATTAACCACAATACAGCGTCAGTGGATCTGAGAGAAAAGGTGGCGTTCCCACCGGAAAAACTCGACCGAGCACTGAATGAGCTGAGAGACAATACCAAAGTCAATGGCTCGGTAATTTTGTCGACCTGTAACCGTACAGAAATCTACTGCGACACCGGTGATACCAATAAAGCACAACTCATTGATTGGTTGGTGCGCTTTCACGACGTGCCAGCTGAGGAGTTAAAGCCTTCTTTGTATGTGTACGAAGAGCAAGCGGCGATCAAACACTTAATGCGTGTGTCTTGTGGCCTAGATTCATTGGTACTGGGTGAGCCGCAAATTCTTGGTCAAGTTAAACAAGCTTATAGCGACGCTCGTGACCACCAATCGGTTGAAGGTGGTATAGAGAAGCTGTTCCAAAAGACCTTCTCTGTTGCGAAACGAGTTCGCACTGAAACCGAAATTGGTGGCAGTGCGGTTTCTGTCGCTTATGCGGCAACGACATTGGCAAGACAGATCTTTGAATCTTTGACGGACTCAACCGTGTTGCTGGTAGGCGCTGGTGAAACCATAGAATTGGTTGCTAAGCACCTCGAAGGACAAGGCTGTAAAAAGATGATCGTCGCCAACCGAACCAAAGAGCGCGCAGAAGTGCTCGCCACCCAGTTCGGTGCGCAGGTTATTGCACTCAATGATATCCCCGAGGTATTACCTCAAGCGGATATCGTGATCAGTTCAACAGCGAGCCCACTGCCTATTATTGGTAAAGGGATGGTAGAAACCGCGATTAAGAAGCGCCGTTTTCAACCGATGCTGCTTATCGACATCGCGGTGCCGCGTGATATTGAGTCACAAGTCGGCGAGCTAAATGATGCTTACCTTTACACCGTGGATGACCTACAGTCTATTGTCGATAGCAATATCGAGCAGCGTAAGGTAGAAGCCATTCAAGCTGAAGCGATTGTCAGCGAAGAGAGCGCGCTATTTATGTCCTGGATGCGCTCATTGCAGGCAGTGGATAGTATTAGGCAGTATCGCAAACAAGCGAATGACACTAGACAAGATATACTTTCAAAAAGCTTACAAGCATTAGCAGCAGGGGGAGACCCAGAAAAAGTGCTGTTAGAGCTCAGTAATAAATTAACAAACAAGCTTATTCACGCGCCGACCAAAGCGCTGCAAGATGCTGCTGAGCAGGGTGAACCTGCAAAACTGGCAGTTATCCGACAGAGTTTGGGTTTAGACCAAACGAAATAAGCCTCACCCCGAGAAAAGACGCAATTATGAAAGCCTCCATTCTAGTAAAATTGGAAACTCTGGTTGAACGCTATGAAGAAGTTCAACATTTACTTGGTGACCCTGGTGTTATCGGTGATCAAGACAAGTTCCGTGCTCTATCGAAAGAGTACTCTCAGCTTGAAGAAGTGACCAAGTGTTTCCAAGCCTACCAGCAAGCGCAAGACGATCTTGAAGCGGCTGAAGAGATGGCAAAAGAAGACGATGCAGAAATGCGCGAAATGGCTCAAGAAGAGATCAAAGAAGCAAAAGCATCGATCGAAACGCTAGCGGACGAGCTGCAAATTCTTCTTCTTCCAAAAGATCCAAACGATGAGCGCAACTGTTTCCTAGAAATCCGTGCTGGCGCGGGTGGTGATGAAGCGGGTATCTTCGCGGGCAACCTATTCCGTATGTACTCTAAGTTTGCAGAGAAAAAAGGTTGGCGTATTGAGGTGATGAGCTGCAATGAGTCAGAGCAGGGCGGTTATAAAGAGATGATCGCTAAAGTGTCTGGTGACGCAGTTTACGGCACAATGAAGTTTGAATCTGGTGGTCACCGTGTACAGCGTGTTCCAGAGACAGAATCGCAAGGTCGTGTTCACACGTCAGCATGTACTGTTGCGGTAATGCCTGAGATCCCAGAAGCGGATCTGCCAGAAATCAAAGCCGCGGATCTTAAGATTGATACCTTCCGTGCATCGGGCGCTGGTGGTCAGCACGTTAACACCACTGACTCTGCTATTCGTATTACCCACTTGCCAACAGGCACGGTGGTTGAGTGTCAGGATGAGCGTTCACAGCATAAGAACAAAGCGAAAGCGATGGCTGTACTAGCAGCACGTATCGTTCAAGCTGAAGAAGCTCGCCGTGCGGCAGAGGTTTCTGACGCTCGTCGTAACCTACTAGGTTCGGGTGACCGTAGTGACCGTATTCGTACTTACAACTACCCACAAGGCCGTGTGTCTGATCACCGCATCAACCTAACACTGTACCGTTTGAATGAAGTAATGGAAGGTGATATGGCAAGTCTTATCGATCCAGTACTTCAAGAACACCAAGCGGATCAGCTGGCTGCGCTAGCAGAGAACCACTAATTCATGTCGCTAGATATGTCTATAGAAGCGGTGCTCAAACGAGCATCGCTTGTTCTTTCTGAGTCAGGTAGCGACTCGCCAAGTCTAGATGCGGCAGTATTGCTCTGTCACGTCCTTGAAAAGCCGCGAAGCTACTTGCTAACTTGGCCAGAAAAAGAGCTAACCCCAGAGCAGGCAACTCAGCTAGATGCGCTAATGGCAAGACGCACCGCAGGTGAGCCAGTCGCGTATATTCTTGGCGAGCGAGAGTTTTGGTCATTGCCACTCAATGTTGCACCTAGCACGCTGATTCCAAGACCCGATACCGAGCGTTTGGTTGAGCTTGCCCTAGATAAAGCGATGCTTATCGATGGTGACCTGCTTGATCTAGGTACGGGTACGGGTGCAATTGCCCTTGCTTTGGCATCGGAGCTTCCAAGACGTCAGCTTCAGGGGGTGGATTTTCAGCATGAGGCGGTTGAGCTTGCCAAAAGTAACGCCGATAAACTGAATATTGGTAATGTTCGCTTTGCTCAAGGCAGTTGGTTTGCGCCGATTGACCAGGGTCACAAGTTTGCGATTATTGTCTCCAACCCACCTTATATTGACGAAAACGACCCCCATCTTTCTGAAGGGGATGTGCGTTTTGAGCCGTCGTCTGCATTAGTTGCAGAAAATAACGGTCTGGCCGATATAGAAACGATTACAGCAGCTGCACCCAGTTTTTTGCTTGATGGTGGCTGGCTTCTGTTCGAGCATGGCTTTGAGCAGGGAAGCGCGGTGAGACGCATCATGGAGCTCCATGGTTTTACCGAAGTCACCACAGAGAAAGATTACGGCAACAACGATAGAGTGACACTCGGAAAGTGGCACCCATAACAACCAAAAGAAAGTAAGAGAGACGCTCATATGTATGAAGGATTAAAGCATTTTCACTTGTTGACGATTGCGATTTCAGTGGCCTTATTGTCGGTTCGATACGGACTGATGATGATGAATTCTCCAAAAGTGAATTTACCGTTCCTAAAACGCTTCCCACACATTAACGACTCTCTGTTACTGCTTTCTGGTTTCGGCCTTATTGCATACACCGGCTTTGTCCCTTTTACTGATGCAGCGCCTTGGATGACGGAGAAAGTGACCTGCATTATGGCTTATTTTGCACTGGCCTTTTTCACGTTAAAGCTGGCAAAGAACAATTTATTAAGAACATGCGCCTTTTTTGGTGCGCTAGGGTGGCTATTGATGGCAGCGAAGATTGCCATGCTGAAAACGCCATTCCTAATGGGGTAAACCATGATTGAACTGTTTGACGAAGATTTTGATGCGATAGAGTTAGCGGAAGGTGCACTGATCTTAAACAAAGCAGTGGATCCTGAGACGCAGCAGCATTGGGCTGAACTTGAACTCGCGCGCTTAGCCAAAGAGGCTGAGCAGCAACTGTTTCACGAAGTTGATGATAAGCAGCGTTTAGATGCGCTGCTTCGCCTGTTTTATGCTGAATGGCAATTTAAAGGTGATGACGATGAGTATTTCTCATCGGACAATGCCTTCATAGACAAGGTATTAGAGCGCCGTAAAGGTGTGCCAGTGAGCCTTGGTTCTATTTTGCTCTACCTTGGCAGTAAGCTTGGCTTACCCATGGAAGCGGTCACTTTCCCGACTCAGTTTTTGGTGAAAGTGTGTTGGCCGAATGAAGCGCCAGTTTACATCAACCCCTACGATGGTGAGTACGTTAGCAAAAAACGTTTACAGGCATGGCTTATCGGTCATGAAGGTCCACTTGCCAAGCTCGAAGCTAAGCACCTTGACACAGTTGATAATCCAACCGTGATTGGTCGCTGGTTAGCACTACTGAAAAGTGCGCTGCTACGTGAAGAGAAATACACATTAGCTCTACAATGTACCGATTTGGCTCTGACGTTTGTACCGGACGATCCATACGAAATTCGCGATCGCGGCTATATTTATCAACAGCTAGATTGTCATCAAATTGCGGCAAGTGACTTTCAATACTTTATTGACCAATGCCCAGATGACCCTGCAATCGAATTACTGAAAACACAGGTGACTGCGATTAGCCGCACCCCTGTGACCCTTCACTAAACTCAGAGAATAACAACATGGAAATGAAAACCGTACACGTAGGCGATATCCCAGTTGCGAATGACAAGCCTTTCACGCTATTCGCGGGTATGAACGTATTGGAATCACGTGATCTTGCGATGCAGATCTGTGAGTACTATGTGAAGGTAACAGAGAAGCTGGGTATTCCTTACGTATTCAAAGCTTCATTTGATAAAGCAAACCGCAGCTCTGTGCACTCTTATCGTGGTCCAGGCCTTGAAGAAGGAATGAAAATCTTCCAAGAGCTGAAAGACACCTTTGGCGTGAAAATCATCACTGACGTTCATACAGAAGCGCAAGCTCAACCTGTCGCAGACGTAGTGGATGTGATTCAGTTACCAGCATTCCTAGCTCGTCAAACGGATCTTGTGGAAGCGATGGCTAAGACAGGTGCTGTGATCAACGTGAAGAAACCTCAGTTCATGAGCCCAGGTCAAGTTGGTAACATCGTGGATAAGTTTGCTGAGTGTGGTAATGAAAATATCATCCTTTGTGAGCGCGGCTCTTGCCACGGTTACGACAACCTAGTGGTTGATATGCTTGGTTTTGGTGTAATGAAAAAAGCCTCAAATGGTAGTCCAATCATTTTTGATGTGACGCACTCACTGCAAATGCGTGATCCATCTGGCGCGGCTTCTGGCGGTCGACGTGAGCAGACGGTTGAACTTGCGAAAGCAGGCCTTGCGACGGGCATTGCTGGTCTATTTATCGAGGCGCACCCAGACCCAGACAAAGCACGTTGTGACGGCCCATCGGCTTTGCCACTCGACAAACTAGAGCCGTTCTTAGCTCAAATGAAAGCGCTGGATGATTTGATTAAAGGATTCGATCATATCGACATCAAATAGTCTCTAGCGACTCAATAGAAAATAGAAAGCCAGCTTGTTATCAAGCTGGCTTTTTTCATGTTAACTAATCCTGTTGGGCAATCGTTTCTTCGCAGAAAAATTGATCTTAACTGGTTGAATAACTCGCTCTGTAGCGTCTCTATCCAGTACAGTTTCCAAGCAGCAACATATATTACTGACTATTATGCCAACGAGTTTATATCAACTTGTGATATAGATTACATAAAAGTGAAATCAGAATGTTATGTTTGGTAGCTTACTTTAAACTAACGCAAATTTTGTCGATGTTTTTCTTGGCATTTTAAAATGCTTATCGGCAAAAAGTGAGCTATTTCAATATGCTCTAGGCAGTGGATCCCCAAAGTTCAAAAGGTATGACAATGAAAAAAAGCCTTATGTTTAAGTCCGTACTCAGTGCGGCTATCATCGCGTCACTAGCAGGATGCGCAACTCAACCCGAGCAAGAATGGAATGCTGATGAAACGTATAAGCTAACCATCCTGCATACCAATGACCATCACGGTCGCTTCTGGCAAAACAAATATGGCGAATATGGTATGGCAGCGCGTAAGACGCTGATCGACCAAATTCGTTCAGACGTGGAAGCAGAAGGCGGTAGCGTATTGCTACTTTCTGGTGGTGACATCAACACGGGTGTACCAGAGTCTGATCTTCAAGACGCTGAGCCAGACTTCAAAGGTATGAGCATGATTGGTTACGATGCGATGGCGCTAGGTAACCACGAATTTGATAACCCACTTGAGGTTCTGTTTAAACAGAAAGAGTGGGCAAACTTCCCAATGTTGTCTGCCAACATCTACGACAAAGAAACCGGCGAGCGCCTGTTTGATGCTTACCACATGTTTGATAAGCAAGGCATTAAGATCGCGGTTATCGGTCTAACGACAGAAGATACGGCAAAAATTGGTAACCCTGAGTACATCGGTGGTATCGAATTCCGCGATCCAAAAGTAGAAGCGAAAAAGCTTATCGCTGAACTAAAAGAGACAGAAAAACCCGATCTTATTTTCGCCGTTACTCACATGGGTCACTATGAAAATGGTCAACGCGGTGTTAACGCACCAGGTGACGTAGCACTCGCACGTTACTTGAATGAAGGCGAATTAGACATGATTGTGGGTGGTCACTCACAAGAGCCTGTATGTATGGAAGGGCCAAACGTCGTTAAGAAGAACTTCAAGCCGAGCGATGAATGTAAGCCTGATATTCAAAACGGTACTTGGATTGTTCAAGCGTACGAGTGGGGTAAATACGTCGGCCGTGCGGATTATGAGTTCAAAAACGGCGAGCTGAACATGGTGAGCTACGATCTTATTCCTGTGAACTTGAAGAAAAAAGTCAAAGTTGATGGTAAGAAGCAGCGCGTATTGGTTGAAGATGAAATCAAGCAAGATGCAGAGCTACTCGCTTTCCTATCACCATTCCAAGAAAAAGGCCAAGAGCAGCTAGGTGCTAAAATTGCTGACACAAACGGCAAGCTTGAAGGTGACCGTAATGTCGTTCGCTTTAGCCAAACTAACCTAGGTCGTTTGATTGGTACTGCACACATGGAACGCGCAAAAGCGGACTTTGCAGTGATGAACTCGGGTGGTGTCCGTGATTCTATCGCTGAAGGCGATGTGACTTATAAAGATGTACTGATCGTTCAGCCATTTGGCAACATCATCACTTATACAGACATGACAGGTGCAGAAGTTCTTGATTACCTAAATGTTGTTGCGACAAAACCAGTCGACTCAGGTGCTTACGCTCAGTTCGCGGGCATTGAAATGACAGTGGGTAAAGAGTCGGTTTCTAACGTTGTTATCAACGGCAAAGCGCTGGATCCTAAAGCGACTTACCGCTTTACCGTACCAAGCTTTAATGCGGCAGGTGGCGATGGCTATCCAAAACTGACAGGTCACGCAGGTCACGTCAACACAGGCTTTGTTGATGCAGAAGTACTAAAAGAGTACCTAGAAGCGAACAGCCCAATTGATGTGAACAAGTATCAGCCAAAAGGCGAAATTGTTTATAAAAACTAGACTTTAACTGGTTTTTATTCAATAAATAGAACGGTGCCGAAAGGCACCGTTTTTTTGGTCTGCGAGTTTTGGAGTAAGCAATGACCCCGGCAATCAACCTAACAAAAAAGAAAAAAATCACTCACACCGTTCATCAATACGATCACGATCCTCGCCATGAGAGTTATGGTTTGGAAGCGGTAGAAGCACTAGGGCAAGATCCCGCCACTGTATTTAAAACCTTACTGTTTGCTATCAACGGTGAACCGAAGAATTTAGCCGTTGCCATTATTCCTGTGACAGAAAAGCTCAATTTGAAGTTGGCAGCGAAAGCCGCTGGTGGTAAAAAGGCCGACATGGCAGATAAAGACATTGCCCAGAAAACAACAGGCTATGTACTTGGTGGTATTAGCCCTTTAGGCCAAAAGAAAGCATTGCCGACGTTTATTCACAGCTCCGCAGAGAGCCTAGAAGCGATGTGTGTGAGCGCGGGAAAACGCGGGTTAGAAATTGAGTTAGCACCCACCGACTTGGCGGCACTAACTCGAGCGAAATTTGTCAATTTATGTGAGGCATAGTTTTTATGTGAGACAGAGTTTGCTGCCAAACTGAAATACTATTTTTTCAGCGACAACGTCCCACCAAGACGCGGCTTACGTTGCCCCGAATCTGACTGACCGGATTTCGGGTTAACTGGCCTTTTAGCTGCAGGTTTGGCTGGACGAGATTTATTACCAGAATGGCTCGGTTTGCGCTGGCTAGAGTTGCCACCACGGCCACCTTCACTGTGTTGGTTATCGGAATCAGAATGACGACGCTTGCTTGGGCTACGGCGGTACTCATCTGCACCGTGACCTGAGTACGTTTTCATGTTGTCACGGTTATTGCGACTAGCCGAGCGCGGGTTTTTGCCATCACGTTGGTTCTTCTCAAACTCAGCTTCTCGACGCGCATCATGCAGTTTAGCATCGGTAGCCTTAGTGATGTGACGACCCTTAGCGTCTTTGCGTGAAGCCTCTTCTGTAGTTACAGAACCCTCACACATGCGCAGAATTTCTGCGACTTCTTCATCGCTTAGGTAGCGCCATTTGCCGTTAGGAATACCATCAATAGAGATATTCATAATGCGCACGCGGCGCAGCTTTAGAACGTCATAACCTAGCGCTTCACACATACGACGGATCTGACGGTTGAGGCCTTGTGTCAGGGTAATACGAAACGAAAACTTGGTTTCTTGCTCAACTTTACACGGCAAAGTGACGGTATCAAGGATTGCCACACCTGCGCCCATCTTTTTGATGAAGTCTTTGGTGATCGGCTTATCGACGCGAACGACGTACTCTTTTTCGTGGTTGTTGCCAGCACGAAGGATCTTATTCACGATGTCGCCGTCATTGGTTAAGAAGATAAGACCATCAGAAGGTTTATCCAAACGACCAATAGGGAAGATACGTTTATGGTGACCAACAAAGTCGACAATGTTTCCAGGTACATCACGCTCGGTAGTACAGGTAATACCCGTCGGCTTGTTGAGCGCGATGTAGATTGGCTTTTCCTTGCTACGAACAGGTTTACCATCAATCTCAACATTATCTCCAGGTAGCACTTTTGTGCCCATTTCCGGCACCTTGCCATTGATCGTTACACGTTGCTGCTCAATGAGCCTATCCGCTTCACGACGCGAGCAAAAGCCCGTTTCACTGATGTATTTGTTGAGACGTTTTCCGTCAGCAGGGTTCGACATGTGAGGCTATCACTCTATGTTGGTCAGTTTTAAAGGTCGCGTATTTTATACCCAACCCAGCGTTAAGTCACTTAACTCGTGCGTTTTTGATGGCGTTCGCGGTTCTCTAGCTTCTTTTCTTGGCTCTTTCGAAGCATGACATACACTGCACCACTACCACCATGAAAGCGTTGGGCGCTATGAACACACTGGACATCTTTGATTTGTGTTAACCAGTTTGCCAAGTAGCTTTTCATAAGAGCGGGCGGGTTTGAGCGCTCCCCACGACCATGGACAATGATCACAGTGCGAATGTCCATGCGCATACATTGCTGCAAGAATTTAATCACTTCATCACGAGCTTCTTTCAGTGTTCGCCTGTGTAAGTCGAGTTTAGCTTGAAGTGGGTACTTGCCTAGTCTGAGCTTGCGATACACCCCCTCCTGCACACCATCACGCTTGAACTCGATAATGTCGTCAGGCTTGACCATAGGTGCATAGTCGATGGAGAGATATTCAGGGTCTTGCTCAGATAGCCAAAGTGCGGCTTGGCGCTTTGCTATTTGTGCGTCAGAAACCTGATGGGACTTTTTCAGTTCGACGGTGTCGTGCTGGATAGGCTTTACATCGCCCATCATTTGTTGAAATAGGTCTAGGTCATCGTCTTGAGACATAACTGCATCTCGAAATAAGCCAATTTAATGGCAGTATATACGAAGTCAGCACAAAAGTGAGAGCATAAAAAACCGGAGTGAACAGGCGATCCACTCCGGTGCATAGCAGTTATCTATTTACATAGACGCTAAGCGATTCTAGTGAGGAGATTTGTCATTCATTACTTTATATATGAAGAAAGCACCGTAAAACAGCATCAGACCAAACGCCCCAAAGATGACAATCATCGAAGACAAGCCCACTGCATTACCAAATAGGAGATCAAGCCAAAAGTCCATGTTTCCTCCAAAAAGTAGTGAAGACAGAGTTACGTTAACGTTTGGTGCAAAAACGAACACTGATCTGGATCAATTGTACCCAGACTGTTAATGACCTGTATGTTGGTGTGTGTATTTGGTCACATTTTTCGTGCTTCTGGCTAGTTGCTGACCAAACAACTCGGTTTTAGTAAAAAGATGCCATAAAAGCCTTGCACGCCTCAGAATTATCAGTAATATACGCATCCGTTGACAGGCAATAAGCCACTCAGCAATCTCGGTGAATAGCGCAGCTTGGTAGCGCATCTGGTTTGGGACCAGAGGGTCGGGGGTTCGAATCCCTCTTCACCGACCACTTTTAGAAAAGCCTCGCTATTTAGCGAGGCTTTTTGCGTTTTGGCGAAAGCAATTTTGTAAATGATGTGCCTGGTTTGTATAAGATCGCAGTGAGCAGGCGATGCGACGTTAGGAGCGAATAAGTTAAGCCGAAACCGCACGGCGGGCCATCACCTTACCCACAATCCCTTCAACACCCAACACAGCAAAAATAATCGCAAAAAACGCCACAACACCACCGAACGCACCAGTAAATGCCACATGCTGACCAAATAGCATCGCAATCACGCCCATGGCCACAAACTTAGAGCCAACCAAAATAATGTATGAAGACACGCCGCGTTTGAGCTTTGGCATCGTTTTGTGCGTCAGGAAATAAGCCGCCATCACTTTCTCCAAAGACATCGCCCCTTTTAGCATTCCCGCTAGGATGACCGAAGCCAGTACCGCCACTTCAAGACTGGCAATAAATACCCAGTCCCAAGATGCGTTTAAGACCAACATAACGATAGTCGTAATAACAGAGCTGATGACGATATCTTTAAGTATTTTCATTGATTGATTCCTATATGAGTTGTTCTTGCTGACGTGCTTAAAGTACCAATTACGGGAGGTCTACTTTTACCATTTTGCGCCATCGGGCGATGCATAATATGTGTTATTGTCACACATTTTGTGGGTTTATTTTGACCTTTAAATGTGTGTGGTTATACTAGAGGCAGTTATGCTCCTATTTGTAAATCCCCCTTTGCGGTGGACCCCCTGAGAGCGAAAAAAATTCTCATTTTAGATTTGTTCTACCACTGTGACGACGTTCACAATCAGCTTGGTTGCTGACGATTTGCTGTACCTGCCACATCTTTATTGATTTGCCTGTTAAATAGATTGCGCAAACTTATTGGTGTTGATTTTGGGTACGATCCGTCTTGATGCCACTCGGCATTCACAGTGGGCTAATAACCATCTGTTTAAAAAGAGATAGCTCTATGAATGTAATTATCAATGGTCAGTCTTACTTACTGCGTGACAGCAAGAGCATTCTTGATGTGGCCAAAGATATCAAAGTGGATGTTCCGTCACTGTGCTCAATCAGCAGGCATGCAGAGAAACAATCGTGCGACATGTGTGTGGTCGAAGTTGTCGGCCAAGGGGTGGTCAAAGCTTGTGAAACCCAAGTGCAAGATGGGATGACCATCGTTACCGAATCCACCCAACTCAACACATTGCGCCGTCAAGCTCTCAATAAAATATTCGCGGATCACAATGCCGATTGTGAAGCGCCATGCAAAGTCGCTTGTCCTGCGAATGTTGATATTCAAACTTACCTCTATCACATCGCCGAGGCCGATCATCATCAAGCAGTGAAAGTCATCAAAGACACACTGCCTATGCCCATCTCCATAGGCCGAGTCTGCCCTGCGTTTTGTGAGCACGAATGTCGCCGAAGCTTAGTCGATGAGCCGCTGGCCATTCGTCAGCTTAAGCGCCACGCTGCCGACATTGACTTATCCCTTGCGGAACAGTTCGAGCCACCAAAGCTGCCTTACAACGGCCATCGAGTCGCCATCGTTGGAGCAGGCCCTGGTGGTCTAGCTTGTGGTTACTATCTCAGTTACCAAGGTTTCGCTGTCGATGTGTTTGAATCTATGCCGCAAGCGGGCGGTTGGCTGCGTTACGGGATCCCAGAATACCGTCTGCCTAAAGATATCCTAGACAAAGAAATTGAGCTGATGTGTCGAGGTGGGATGCAAATTCGAACCAACACTGTGCTTGGCAAAGACGTCACTCTTGATGATCTGACCGCCAATTATGAAGCGGTTTGCCTTGCTGTTGGCGCAACCAAAGCGGTGAACATGCCTTATCCAGGCTCAGATTTGGATGGCTGTATTCTTGGTGTTGATTATCTTAAAGATCATATGACCGACAAGCACTTTACTATGGGGCGTAAAGTGGCGGTGATTGGTGGCGGCAATACTGCGATAGACTGTGCGCGTACCGCTATCCGTGAGGGGGCAGACACCACAATTATTTATCGTCGTACTCGCAACGAAATGCCTGCCGAGCTACATGAAATTGAAGCGGCTGAACTTGAAGGCGTGAAGTTCAAGTTTCTAACCAACCCGAAGAGCAACGTAGTTGATGAAAAGGGTAGAGTTAAGGCCATTGAGCTGGAAGTTATGGCGTTGGGTGAACCTGATAGTTCAGGGCGCCGTCGCCCAGTGTCTACTGGTGAAACCCAGACTCTTGAGTTTGATACCGTTATTTCTGCTTTATCACAAAAGCCGGATGTGGAGTTCCTAAAAACTGCCCGCCAATCTCTCCCGCTGACCGATTGGGGAACGGCATCCGCCGATGGTGATTCCATGCACCATGGCTACAACGTCTATAGCATCGGTGATTTTAGGCGCGGCCCTGCGACGGCCATTGAAGCCATTGCCGATGGTAAAAAAGCCGCCGACGCCATTGAGCGCTACATTCTCGAAGGGCATTTTAAACCGGAACCTGCGCCGTTTAATAGCCGAAAAGCTGAGCGATTAACCGAAGTTCGCCAAGCGGAGTATTTGCAAGAGCGCGCCAAGTCGAGAGCCAAAGCGACTCATCTCGATGTCGAACTGTGCCAAACCAGTTATCAAGAAGTGGAACTGGGAATGACCGATGCGGACGCAATCGCAGAAGCTGCTCGCTGCTTAGAATGTGGCTGTCAGGCGAATACTCAATGTGATTTACGCGATTATGCCAGTGAATATCAGGTGGATTATCGAGAAATTGATACCGAAGATCGCAAGATGTTCCCGGTGGACAAATCCAGTGAGTTTATTGTGTTCGATGCTAACCGCTGTATTAGTTGTGGTTCGTGTGTGCATGCTTGTCAGACTGAATCAGTACATGGCATTTTAAACTTCTCTGAATCCGCACATAGACCCGCCTTCCCAGATGGCGCCACAATGGGGGACAGCAACTGCGTTCAATGCGGTGCTTGTGTTCAGGTATGTCCAACAGGGGCGCTGGTGGATAAGCGAGATAAATCCCACAGCCGCATAGAAATGCTAACACCAGTCAAAACCATCTGTACCTATTGCGGCGTGGGTTGCCGCGTTGAAATGTACGTCGATGCGGCAAACAACAAAATTCGTTATGTGAAAGGTGACCCTACGTCACCGGTCAATCAAGGTATGCTATGCGTGAAAGGTCGATTTGGTTTTGATTTCATTCATAGCGATGAAAGATTAACCACGCCTCTGATCAGAAAAGCTGGTGAGCTTGTGCCAGCGTCTTGGGATGAAACCATTAGTTACGTGGCGGACAAACTGACCAAGATTAAGTCGATGTATGGCAGTGACAGTCTAGCCGGGTTCTCATCAGCTAAAACCACCAACGAAGATAACTACGCGTTTCAAAAACTGTTTAGACGAGAGCTGGGTACCAACAACATTGACCACTGTGCAAGGCTTTGTCACTCATCGACGGTGACCGGCCTTGAAGCCTCATTTGGTAGTGGTGCAATGACCAATGACATTCCAAGTATCGCGTACTCCGATGTCATTTTTATCATCGGCTCGGACACCAGTGCAGCGCACCCAATTATCGCGTCACATATCAAACAGGCAATTGCTGGTGGCGCTCGCCTTCTTGTCGCGGATCCGAAACGCATTGATATGGCCGATCATGCTGAGATCTACGTGCGCCATCGTCCAGGTACGGATGTCATGCTGCTCAATGCCATCATGCATGTTATCGACAAAAATGGCTGGCACGATCAAGCGTTTATCGATGAACGCACCGAGGGGTATGAATCGTTTGTCACTGAAATCCGCAAACCAGACTACAGCCCAGAAAATGCGGCGCTCATTACCGGTGTGGCCGCGTTTGATATTGAGCGTGTTGCCGAACTTATCGGTACTGCTAGAGTAACATCTGTGTTCTATTCGATGGGCATCACTCAGCACACAACGGGTCATGACAATGTACGTTCCATTGCTAACTTGCAAATGCTCTGTGGCAATGTTGGCGTTGAAGGTGGCGGTATTAACCCGCTTCGTGGTCAATCAAACGTACAAGGCTCTTGTGATATGGGGGCGCTGCCAACCGACTTCCCAGGCTATCAAAAAGTCACCGATCCAGAGGTGCAAGCGAAGTTTGCCAAAGTATGGAACAGTGACAACCTGCCAACCGAGCGCGGTAAGACGCTGACAGAGATCATCGACGGAGCCTGTGATGGCGACATCAAAGCCTTGTACGTGATGGGTGAGAACCCAGTGTTGAGCGATCCAGATCAAGCACACGCGGTGCATGGTTTAAAATCTTTGGACTTCTTGATAGTGCAAGATATCTTCCTCACCGAGACCGCGCAGCTAGCCGATGTCGTATTGCCGTCTTATTCCTTTGCCGAAAAAGCGGGGCACTTCACCAATACCGAACGACGAGTACAACGTTTGGTACCGGCTGTACAAGCCCCGGGCGAGGCGCGTGAAGATTGGCAAATTATCCAATCTATCGCTAATGCGATGGGTAGCGATTGGCAATATGAGTCGGTTCAGGACATCACCGAAGAGATCGCTGATGTGACGCCGCAATACCACGGTATTCGCTGGCAGTCAGTGGGTAAAAATGGATTACAGTGGCCGTGTAATAACGTTAAGCCATTTGGTACTCGCATTATGCACCAAGACCAGTTTATTCGTGGTAAAGGTGCAATGGCAGCGATTCCATTTGAGTATGCGGCTGAGCTGCCGGATAAAGAGTTCCCTATGGTGCTCACCACAGGTCGCTTGCTTGAGCAGTTCCACACTGGAACCATGACGCGTAAAACCAAAGGGTTAGATAACCTTGCGGGGCCGCGCATTATGATGAGTGTAGAAGATGCCGAGGCGATGGGCGTCGCGAATGGCGAGCCAGTTAAGCTAGTGTCACGCCGTGGTGAGATCTCCGCGCCAGCGTTTGTTACTAAACGTATGCAGCAAGGAGTAGTGTTTGTCCCCTTCCATTTTGCTGAATCGGCGGCAAACAAGCTCACCAATACTGCGACCGATCCCCACGCTAAGATACCCGAGTTTAAGGTATCGGCTGTACGTTTAGAGCGAGTTGATCAGCCAGTGGTGTAGCGCTATTCAAGCCATCGAAATATCGAAAAGAAGCAAGCCAGTTGGCTTGCTTCTTTATTTTTAGGCCATGTTTTAGGCTAAATACAACTTGCGATCATGTTATGGCTATTTTTGTAATCAAATGGCGGGAAGGAACAATTGAATTACCCTGTGACAGTACGTATGACGGGGTTAGCTCCGCGACACTATTGTGACGGTACTTATTGAATAAACCATTTTTTGGTGAAAAAAGTTGGCTCAATTTCAAATAATTGTGCGATGTATGTTGTGAAAACACCCATTTCGGCCTACATTGTAATCGTAGTGTAATAAAAAGGAGATATTGCCTATGCATCAAGAAATGATTCAACCTACCAACCTTGGCGTTATTAGTCGCACTTGCCTTTTCTCTCTAGGTACAGTGATCGCAATTCTTGCGATGCTCTAATAACAATACTTCTTAGGGGACAGCCCAAACGCTTCGATTCACTGCATTCTCTGTATTTAGTAGTTACTGCAGACAGCAATCTTCGCAAATGGGCGTTCCTCTAGGCGAAGCTACACACAATACCCACACTTTTCGTTTCTTTTTTAAACCCTTCTAGTCGCTATACTCATATCAATTGTCTTTGATATCTCGTAATGAGACCGATATGCCGCTGTTAGATCGAATCGCGATTACTCACCGATACACAACGTTGCCTTCCGGCTTCTATCGCTATGTTTTGCCTACTCCCCTCGACAATCCAAGATGGGTGATTTGGAATCAACCACTTGCTGAACGGTTTGGCTTTCCCGGTAACGCTAATCAATCCTCTGAGCTTTTAAAAATTTTGTCTGGCACCTCCCTCGCTGAACAATTTAAACCATTAGCGATGAAATACGCTGGGCATCAGTTTGGCATCTACAATCCAGATTTAGGTGATGGACGAGGACTATTGCTTGGGGAGCTGATCTCGGACTCTGGCAGCGTATTCGATCTACATTTAAAAGGGGCAGGGCAAACGCCTTACTCACGCTCGGGAGACGGACGCGCAGTGCTGCGTTCAACCATTCGTGAGTATTTGTGTAGCGAGGCCATGGCAGGATTGGGTATTCCAACCACTCGTGCCCTTGGCATGATGGTTACAGATACGCCTGTGTATCGAGAGAAGGTTGAATCAGGCGCCTTACTACTTCGTCTGGCAGAGACCCATATTCGTTTTGGCCATTTTGAACACTTCTTTTATACCGAGCAGCACGATCACTTACAGCATTTAGCAGATAAAGTGATTGAGTGGCACTTCCCTCAATGCCAGCACACGAAGCAGCCATATCTTGCGATGTTCGAATGTATCGTTGCATTAACAGCCGACATGATAGCCCATTGGCAAGCAAAAGGATTTGCTCATGGGGTGATGAATACCGATAACATGTCGATACTCGGCCAAACCTTTGATTATGGCCCATTCGGATTTATGGACGATTATGAGCCAGGTTATATTTGTAATCATTCAGACTATCAAGGGCGTTATGCGTTCAATAATCAGCCCTCTATCGCACTGTGGAATTTGACCGCTTTAGCGCAGGCGCTCACTCCTTTTATCGTGCGTGCAGATTTAGAGCAGGCACTTGAGCAGTTCACTCCAAGGCTTCAAAGCCAATACAGCGCCTATATACGCGCTAAGTTTGGCTTAGTTGAAAAATACCCAGAGGATGGTGCATTTTTTAATGATAGCTTCGCGTTCATGGAGTCGGAAGGTGTCGATTACACTCGTTTTTTTAGAGCTTTATCTTGTCTAGATAGCCATGATAGCGCTTCGATCATTGATTTGTTTGTAGATAGAACCAAGGCAGAGAAATGGCTCAGTGAGTACTTATTGCGCTGTGAAAAAGAGGCTCTCAAAACACCTGAGCGCTGTGAGCAGATGCGCAAAGCAAACCCGAAGTACATCCTGCGGAATTACTTGGCTCAGCAGGCTATCGATAAAGCCGAACAGGGGGACTTTTCACTCGTTCTTACACTCGCGGATGTGTTAAAAACGCCTTATGATGAACAGCCTGAGTACAACCATTTGGCAAAGATTCCGCCTGAATGGGGCAAGAGAATGGAGATTAGCTGCTCTTCTTAATGTAGGTAAACGTTCAAATTGGGCACTTCCATGTCATTTTTGTGACCTTGAGCAAAACTAAGTAGCAAAATTTATAAACGAATCAATAATAACTCCTAGCTAAAACCCTTACACTGTAGAGATCGCAGTGCAGACTTAAGGGAACATAATGCAGGCTAAGACGCACATTTTAGTTGTGGATGATGACGAGGAAATCCGTCTATTGCTTGAAGAGTATCTGACCAAAGCAGGCTTTCAAGTTTCAGGGGCGGAAGATGGCGTAGAGATGGAGCTGTTCATCAAAGCCAAGGGTTATCCGGATCTCATTTTGCTAGATGTGATGTTACCTGGTGATGATGGTTTTACGCTATGCCAGCGAGTAAGGCGCGAGTCTCAAGTGCCTATCATCATGTTGACCGCAGTATCCGATGAAACCGATCAGATTATTGGCCTTGAGATTGGTGCCGATGACTACATCGCTAAGCCGTTCAGCCCAAGGCAGTTAATGGCCCGCATTAAAGCCTTGCTACGCCGCGCACATATTCATGAAGATAAGCATGATGATACGCCGCCAAGAACCATAGACTTTGGTGATTGGCACCTCGACACTATTGCTCACCGAATGACGAATAGAGCTAATGGGCGCAGCCACGATCTTTCCGGTAGTGATTTTGCGCTGTTGATGCTATTTCTATCGCGTCCGAATGAAATTCTTGACCGAGATACCATCTCTTTTGCCACGCGCGGCCGTGAAGCGCTGCCTTATGAACGTGGGATTGATGTTCAATTGAGCCGTATTCGTAATCGTCTTGGAACCAGTAAAGCGTTTCCTCACTATATCAAAACCATGCGTGGTAATGGTTACATCCTTTCAGTGCCTGTGGAATACGGTCAATAATTCATGTCTAGAACACGCTGGTTCAAGCGATTGAGCCCGAACTCTCTGGTTGCTCGAACGCTACTGCTGACTCTGCTTGCAGTTTTTTGCTCTCAGAGTGTTCTGACTGCCATTTGGTATCAGAAAACCAAGCAGGATGAACTCTCTGGTATTCGCGATACGTCAGCCAGCATGGCGACTATGTTTGCTTCTACCGTGACCTTTTTTCAAAAGTTACCGATTAAGTACCGTCATATCGTGCTGGATCAAATCCGTAATATGGGGGGTACTCGTTTCTTTGTTTCCTTTAATCATGAAGAGCTGTTGGTTGAGCCCATTCCAGATACGCCGCTAAAAGAAGCGGCGATGATGTCGGTGAAAAGGGTGCTGATTGATAAGCTTCCAACCATCGAAGCGGTCAAGGTGGATTTCTCAAAGGCTGAGAATCTAAGGTTACTTAAAAACGATATTTTTCTTAATGATTTACCCAGGTCGTGGGCTCACCATACGTTGACCTTGGGACCGCTAGATCCACCGATTTTGGTGGTACAGCTCAAGCTCAAGCAAGGGGAGTGGATTTATATCGCTGCTTTGCTGCCTTCTCCTTATATGCAGCTCGATGATCAGTTTTTCTCTAAAGACCAGTTGGTGTTTTTGGTTATTTTTACCTCACTGATGCTGCTACTGACATTTTTGCTTGTACGAGCACAAGTGAAACCACTGAAACGTTTGGCGAAAGCCGCCAATGAAATGAGCATGGACATTGATCAGTCGCCACTAAAAGAAGAAGGGGCAACGGAGCTAGTGACCGCAACGCGGGCATTCAACCGCATGCAAACTCGAATTAGAAAGTATGTGTCTGATAGAGAACATTTATTTTCTTCCATCTCTCATGACTTAAAAACACCTATCACCCGACTGAGACTGCGTGCTGAATTACTTGACGATGACGCTAGGCGTTACAAGTTCAACCAAGATCTCGATGATCTAGAGATGATGGTTAAAGGCGCATTGCAGTGTGTACGTGATACGGATTTGCATGAGAATAATGACTTTGTCGATCTCAATGAGATGATCAGAAACGTCTCGGAAACCTACAATCAGGTGCACACGCAAGTGAGTTTTACAGCGCTGCAAATGGAGCCAGTGGTACTTAAACCTTTGGCGATTAAGCGTGTGTTAACCAACCTCATCGACAATGCAGTGAAGTACGGTAAGCATGCTTTTGTATCCATCGAAGAGAATCCGACATGGATCGTTGTCACAATTCTAGACAAAGGTAATGGCATTCCAGAAGCGCAATTAGAAGCGGTTTTTGAGCCTTATACTCGTCTCGCGAATGATAAAGATGGGCACGGTTTAGGTCTTGGAATTTGCCGCAGCATCTTGCACGGCCTGGGCGGAGACCTTGTGCTACAAAATTCAGAGCAAGGTGGTTTAGAGGTGAAAGTCTATATTCCACCTAATTTAGAAGCTTAGTGATAGATTTCACAGTGTAACATCTCTGTTACCTTGAGTTAACAGTTTGTTGCAATGAGGATTGCTGGTTTTTTCTACACTATGTATCGAACAGGGGCAAGAATAGCCCTTTGTCTAATCCAATACATGGAAGATAACAATGAAAATGAATAAAACCCTACTGACTCTATCCCTCGCTGCTGCCACCCTACCTTCGCTGTCTAGTGCAGGTGAAGTGGAAGTCCTTCACTGGTGGACCTCTGGTGGTGAGGCGAAATCCGTACAAGAACTGAAGGCGATGTTAGAAGAGCAAGGTCACTCTTGGAAAGACTTTGCTGTTGCAGGCGGTGGCGGTGAAAGTGCGATGACAGTACTAAAAACGCGCGCAGTGTCTGGTAATCCACCTTCTGCGGCACAAATCAAAGGTCATGATATTCAGGAGTGGGGCGGCTTGGGCTTCCTAACTAACCTTGATAGCGTGGCACAATCTGGCGGTTGGGATCAAAGTGTTCCTAGCATGGTGACTGACATCATGAAATTCAACGGTGAGTACGTGGCAGTGCCCGTCAACGTGCACCGTGTTAACTGGCTTTGGGCTAACCCAGAAGTTCTGAAAAAAGCCGGTGTTGAAGTTCCGAAAACGCTGGATGACTTCTTTGCCGCAGCAGAGAAAATCAAAGCAGCAGGTTTTATCCCTCTCGCACACGGTGGTCAACCATGGCAAGACGCAACGGTATTTGAAGCGGTTGCTCTGGATGTACTAGGTTCAGATGATTATCGTAAAGCATTCGTCGACCTAGATATGGACACGCTATCAGGTGACAAGATGGTGGAAGTCTTCACCAAGTTCCAAAAAGTGCATGACTACATCGATGCGAACTCTCCAGGCCGTGACTGGAACGTTGCAACCTCGATGGTGATCAATGGTGAAGCGGCAATGCAGATCATGGGTGACTGGGCGAAAGGTGAGTTCACTGCTGCTGGTAAGGTACCGGGCAAAGACTATATCTGTGCTCCAGCTCCGGGTACAGATGGCCAGTTCACGCATAACGTTGATAGCTTCGCGTTCTTTGAAATCAAAGATGAAAGCAACGTAGCAGCGCAAAAAGCGTTAGCAGCAACTATCTTGGATAAGAAATTCCAAGAAGTGTTCAACCTCAACAAGGGTTCCATCCCAGTTCGTACCGATATGGACATGAGCGCGTTTGACCAATGTGCTCTGGACTCAATGGCGAGCTTCAAAGCAACGGCGAAAACCGGTGATCTTGTACCGAGTATGGCTCATGGCATGTCGACGACCAGTTACGCTCAAGGTGCCATCTACGACGTAGTCACAAACTTCTTTAATGATCCAAAAGCGGATCCAAAAGAAGCAGCACAAAAGCTAGCGAAAGCAGTTAAAGCGGCTATCTAGTCACTTCCTCCTAAACTAAGCGTTAAAGCTGACTCTCTCCCTTGAATTAGGGAGAGAGCGGTGCCTTGCACCCTTAGCGCTTGCTCAATTCCGAAAGCAGTTATCAGTAAGGAAAAGTTATGGAGCAGGCTTTGAATGCACAAGACTCGAATAAGCAGTCCGCGCCAAAACTCAGCTTGGTAGATCGCCTTCAACATTGGCTACCCAAAATAGTCATGGCACCCACCATGCTGGTTACCGTAGTGTGTATCTACGGGTTCATCTTTTGGACCGCGGCGATCTCATTAACCAACTCGCGTTTTCTCCCTTCGTTTAACTTTGTCGGCTTTACTCAATATGAGAAGCTGATGGAGAACGACCGTTGGATCACTTCTATTACCAATCTTGGTATTTTTGGCGTGTTGTTCATGCTAATTGCGATTGTCCTCGGTGTGGGACTCGCAATATTGCTTGACCAAAATATCCGCCAAGAAGGCGCAATTCGTACTATCTATCTCTACCCGATGGCACTCTCTTTCATTGTCACAGGTACGGCGTGGAAATGGATCTTAAACCCAGGTCTCGGCATCGAAAAGCTCATGCATGACTGGGGTTTCGAAAACTTTAAGTTTGATTGGCTGGTCAACTCCGATATGGCGGTTTATACCCTAGTGATAGCGGCGGTTTGGCAATCATCTGGCTTTGTGATGGCGATGTTTCTAGCCGGGCTTCGCGGTATTGATTCGTCGATCATTAAAGCGGCGCAAATCGATGGTGCAAATTTGCCAACTATCTATTGGAAAATCATTCTGCCTTGTCTGCGCCCGGTGTTCTTTAGTGCAGTCATCATTACGTCTCACATCGCCATCAAGAGTTTCGACTTGGTGACAGCGATGACCGCAGGCGGCCCTGGTTACTCCTCTGACTTACCAGCGCTCTTCATGTACGCACACTCATTTACCCGTGGTCAGGTTGGTCTCGGCGCAGCGAGTGCCATGATGATGCTCGCAGGGATATTGGCGATTTTGGTTCCGTACTTGTACTCAGAACTTAGGGAGAAGAAATCATGAATACGTCGATGAATCTCTCAAGACTTTTTATCTACTCGGCGTTGACCTTCTTCTGCTTGGTATACCTGATGCCACTGTTTGTTATGGTCATCACCTCATTTAAGACGCTGCCTGACATTAAGGCTGGCAACCTGATGTCGCTACCAACAGAGTGGGTATTTGACGCATGGAGCAAAGCATGGAGTAGCGCTTGTACTGGCGTTAAATGTGAGGGGGTAAAGAGCTATTTCTGGAACTCATTCCAAATGGTGATCCCGGCCGTGGCAATTTCAACCTTGCTTGGTGCGTTCAACGGTTATGTGATCACTAAGTGGAAGTTCCGAGGCTCAGATCTGTTTTTTAGCTTGCTACTGTTCGGATGCTTTATTCCATTTCAAGTCATCTTGCTACCTATGGCAGCACTACTTGGCAAACTAGGTCTGGCGAACACAACTGCGGGTTTAGTCGCGGTACACGTTATCTATGGTATGGCGTTTACGACACTGTTTTTCCGCAACTTCTACATTGCGGTGCCGGATGAGCTCGTCAAGGCGGCCAAACTCGATGGCGCAGGCTTCTTCACCATCTTCTTTAAAATCCTGCTGCCACTCTCGACACCTATCATCATGGTGACAGTGATTTGGCAGTTCACCTCAATTTGGAATGACTTCTTATTCGGGGTCGTCTATTCAGGCTCAGAGACGCAACCAATAACGGTCGCACTCAACAACTTGGTCAACACGAGTACTGGCGTCAAAGAGTACAACGTTGATATGGCCGCTGCGATCATCGCTGCGTTGCCAACGCTGGTGGTCTACGTACTGGCAGGGAAGTATTTTGTTCGCGGTCTCACTGCGGGTTCAGTAAAAGGATAATCAACATGGCAACATTAGAACTTAAACAGATCCGCAAGACCTATCGCAATGCGGACAACGAAACCCTCAAAGGTATCGATATCAGTATCGACTCCGGTGAGTTCCTTATCCTTGTTGGGCCATCGGGCTGCGGCAAATCGACTTTGATGAACACCATTGCGGGTCTTGAGGATATCAGCGCAGGTGAAATCGTGATTGATGGTCGTGATGTCGCTCAGGTACAGCCAAAAGATCGTGATATCGCTATGGTGTTTCAATCTTACGCCCTTTATCCAAACATGACGGTACGTGGCAACATCGCCTTTGGTCTAAAAATTCGCAAGATGCCCCAAGAGCAAATTGATGCCGAAGTCAATCGCGTTGCTGAGATGCTACAAATCGACCATCTTCTCGATCGCAAACCATCGCAGCTCTCAGGCGGTCAAAGACAAAGGGTAGCAATGGGCCGAGCGCTGGCGCGACGTCCTAAGCTTTACTTGTTTGATGAGCCGCTGTCTAACCTAGATGCGAAGCTGCGTGTTGAGATGCGCCATCAGATAAAGCGCCTCCATCAGCAGTTAAATACGACGATTGTGTATGTAACGCATGACCAAATCGAAGCGATGACGCTCGCTGATCGCATCGCAGTCATGAAAGACGGTGAGTTGCAGCAATTGGGCACACCCAAAGAGATCTATAACGAGCCAAACAATATGTTTGTCGCAGGCTTTATGGGCTCACCATCGATGAACTTCATCAAGACACGTGTTGATTTGGATGAGAATGATAAGCCGATTATTCGTGTGTTCTCTGGTGACAATCAGCAGCACGTCGTTGCTCTGCCTGACTCATTACGTCCACAAGACGGCAATGAGATTGTGATTGGTCTGCGCCCTGAACACATCACTGAAAAGCTGGAAGAAGAGACGGCCGTTGCGACTCAAGTGAACCTTAAGTTGGAAGTACTTGAGCCAACAGGGCCTGATGTCATCGCTATGGTTAAGGTCAATGACCAAGAAGTAGCGTGTCGTTTGTCTCCTGAGTTTGATGCCAGTGTGGGTCAAGTAGCGCCGCTGTACTTTGACATGTCTAAGGCGGTGTTTTTTGATGCTGTGACTGAGGAGAGGTTGTTGGTGTAGGGCTGTGGGGCTTGATGCTTCGCGTTTTTAAAGAGCTTTACCCCTCCTAGTCTCCCCTTATAACGGGGCGCGCAGCCGGGGGAGCTAGAGGGGGTGCTCTTCTTTTTCCTCTACTCTCCCAACAAAACTTTTCGGCCATTTCCCACCAATCCCCCAACTCCCCATGTGTCACTTTCCACCCATTATCTAACCCCAAACTCGAACCTATCAAGTGATAATGATCCTATTTGATTGAAAAGTAACAACTATTTAACACTGGCACCCTTATTGCTCCTTAATACCCATCAGTACCCATAGACGGGACTGCATCAATCCAAAGGAGAATAATAATGTTAAAGCCTCTATCCCTACTGTCTGCCTCTGCTCTTGCTCTTGTTAGCTTCAATGCCGCTGCGAACTGTGACCCGGGTGAAATCGTCATCAAGTTCAGTCATGTAACCAATACGGACAAGCACCCGAAAGGTATCGCTGCGTCATTGCTCGAAGAGCGTGTGAATACTGAGATGAACGGTAAAGCGTGTATGCAGGTATTCCCCAACTCGACACTGTACGATGACAACAAAGTTCTCGAAGCCCTTTTGAACGGCGATGTTCAACTTGCCGCTCCTTCACTTTCTAAATTCGAGAAGTTTACTAAGAAATACCGCATCTTCGATTTGCCATTCCTGTTTGAAAACGTGGAAGCGGTGGATCGTTTCCAAAACTCAGAATCGGGTGAACAACTGAAAAATGCGATGAAACGTCGCGGCCTGCAAGGACTTGCGTTTTGGCATAACGGCATGAAACAGATGTCGGCGAACAAGCCGCTTTTGGTACCGGGTGATGCGAAAGATCTGAAGTTCCGTGTTCAAGCATCAGACGTACTGGTTGCGCAGTTTGAGCAGCTCGGTGCTAACCCTCAGAAAATGTCGTTCAAAGAAGTGTATGGCGGCCTACAAACTAAGGTTATTGATGGTCAGGAGAATACTTGGTCAAACATATACGGTAAGAAATTCTTCGAAGTACAGGACGGTGTTACAGAAACCAACCACGGCATTCTTGATTACCTAGTCGTGACTTCTCGCGAATTCTGGGATGGTATGCCAGAAGACACCCGTAAGCAGTTTGCACAAATCCTAAAAGAAGTGACTGACACCCGTAATGCTGAGTCAACCAAGGTAAACCTAGCCAACAAGAACAACATTGTTGAGTCGGGCGGTGTGGTGCGTACTCTGACGCCAGAACAACGTCAGCAGTGGGTAGAAGCGCTTCAACCGGTATGGCAGAAGTTTGAGAAAGACATCGGCTCTGATCTCATCGAAGCGGCGCTAGCGTCTAACCAACAATAACCATTAAGCCGTACATGGCCTCACCGGATGTGAGGCCATCTCCCTGTCCCAATTATTACAAAAGCGATGTATCACATGGAACAGTCTCTTATTTCTCGTATTGGTAAGGTCACCGATGCCTTTGAAGAAACGCTGATCGCGTTCTTTCTTGGTGCGATGACGCTGTTGACCTTTGCCAATGTTATTTCTCGTTATGTGTTTAACGACAACATTTTGTGGGCACTTGAACTGACCGTCTTTATGTTCGCCTGGATGGTGCTGGTTGGTGCGTCCTACGGTGTGAAGAAACACTTTCATATCGGTGTGGATGTGGTGATCAATATGGTGTCGGAGAAGCACCGTAAGCTGTTTGCTATCTTGTCTGTTTTGGCTTGTCTAACATTCTCTGTCCTACTTCTCATCGGCTCATGGAACTATTGGTATCCGTTTGTCACCGAGAGAGCTTGGTATGAAACCGATGATATTCCCATGCCTGAAATGCTGCAGTTTTTATCAGATTGGCTCAATGAAGGTGAGCGCTATGAAAAAATGCCGCGCTTTATTCCTTATATGGCACTGCCTATTGGTATGTCGATGCTGACATTTCGATTTACCCAGGCAGCGTACCAAATTATCACCGGAAAACTGGATCGCTTAATTGCCGGCCATGAAGCGGAAGAAGATCTGGAAGCGCTGAAAGCTGAAATGCAAGATAACGCGTTTGATAACGTTAAGGACAAGGATAAATAAGCATGGACATTCTATTACTCTTTTTGATGGTGATAGGCTTTATGCTTATCGGGGTGCCGATCGCGGTATCACTTGGCCTATCGAGTATTCTATTTCTTTTGATGCATTCAGACGCATCATTGGCGTCGGTGGCGCAAACCCTGTTTAATGCATTTGCCGGTCACTACACACTTCTGGCGATTCCCTTCTTTATTTTGGCATCAAGCTTTATGTCCACGGGCGGTGTAGCGAAGCGAATTATTCGTTTTGCGATTGCAATGGTAGGCTGGTTCCGTGGTGGTCTTGCGATGGCATCGGTAGTGGCGTGTATGATGTTTGCGGCTCTGTCTGGCTCGTCGCCAGCGACGGTGGTTGCCATCGGTAGTATCGTTATCGCAGGTATGATCAAAAACGGCTACACCAAGGAGTTTGCCGCAGGGGTTATCTGTAACGCGGGCACTTTAGGCATTCTTATTCCACCTTCCATTGTTATGGTGGTCTATGCGGCTGCAACTGATGTGTCAGTCGGCCGTATGTTCCTTGGCGGCGTTATTCCTGGGCTACTAGCGGGTCTCATGCTGATGATCGCCATTTACATTGCCGCAAAAGTAAAAGGGCTTCCCAAGCAGCCATTTGTGGGCTGGAAAGAGGTGTTTGATTCTGCCCGTGAGGCGAGTTGGGGTTTGCTGCTGGTAGTCATCATTCTAGGTGGTATCTACGGCGGGGTATTCACCCCTACGGAAGCAGCGGCAGTGGCAGCGGTTTACTCGTTCATGATTGCCAATTTTATCTACAAAGATATGGGGCCGTTTGCGGATAAAGAAAATACTAAGCCAGTGCTTATTAAAGTGTTTGAGACCTTTGTACACAAAGATACCAAGCACACGCTTTTTGAAGCGGGTAAGCTCACCATCATGCTGCTGTTTATCATCGCTAACGCACTGATCCTTAAGCACGTGCTGACTGAAGAACGTATTCCACAGATGATCACCGAATCCATGTTATCTGCGGGTTTGGGGCCTATTACCTTCCTGATTGTAGTGAACGTTCTGTTGCTTATTGGTGGTCAGTTTATGGAACCGTCAGGCCTACTGATTATTGTGGCACCCTTGGTGTTCCCAATTGCTATCGCGCTTGGCATCGACCCTATTCATCTAGGGATTATGATGGTAGTGAATATGGAAATAGGCATGATAACGCCACCTGTTGGGCTCAACTTGTTTGTGACGGCGGGTGTGGCGAAGATGTCGATGATGGGCGTAGTGAAAGCCGCACTGCCATGGGTGGCCGTGATGTTCTTGTTCCTGATCATCGTGACTTACGTGCCTTGGGTGTCAACTTGGTTACCAACGACCTTGATGGGCCCGGAAATCATCACCAAATAAATAAGCGCAAAAAAGCAAAAGGAGGTCGTTAGACCTCCTCATCAATATGCTTACCGTAATTCTCGCGCGGATCGGATTGAAAACGTCTTTCATACAGAACACGTTTTGACTTTATCTTGCGTCTTTCCCCAGTAGCGACACGTTGCTCAACGTAAAAAATGCCATCTATCTCAACTGTGTCAGAAATGAAGGGCACTTTGGTTTTTTCCCCCATAACGACTCCTTATTAATAATCTTGTATGCAACTCTTTGGCTACACTTTCAAGTATAGGAGATATGTATCACAGTTCTACCTTATTTTAGCTGTCGCTTTTGTAGGACTCCTTAATAAGCTGATATTTCTGCATTTTATCGTACAATGTTTTTCTCGGGACATTGAGCTTTTCCATGGTTTGCTTAATGCTGCCATGGGTGTCAACCAGAGCCTGCTCAATGACACTTTTTTCAAACAATCCCACCTGTTCAGCGAGGCTTTGGCCACGCTCTTGGTCATCATTTTGGGCATTACCGGCTTGAATTTTACCAAGCAGGACAAAACGCTCGGCACAGTTTCTCAGCTCTCTAACATTACCAGGCCAATCATGGCTGATTAATTGGCTGAGTTCTGCCGCGGAGAGTGCGTTGGCGGTTTTGCCATAACGCGATGCTGCGACCAGTTGAAAGTGGTGAAAAAGCGCTGCGATATCATCTTTTCGGTCTCGAAGCGGGGGGAGGTCAAGCGTGACGATATTCAGGCGGTAATAGAGATCTTGGCGAAAATCACCCTTTAATGACGCTTGGTTGAGATCGGCTTTGGTTGCTGCGATGACGCGAATATTTAGTGGGATGAGGGTATTGGAGCCTACTCGCTCGATAGCGCGCTCTTGTAATACACGCAGCAAGCGGATCTGTGCCTGCATTGGCATTGACTCAATTTCATCAAGAAATAGTGTGCCCCCTTGGGCATGTTCAAACTTACCAATCCGAGTATTCTCTGCACCAGTAAATGCGCCTTTCTCATGACCGTACAGCTCGCTTTCAATTAAGTTTTCAGGCACTGCACCACAGTTGACGGCGACAAAGTTAGCATCGCGCCTACTGCTTTGCTCGTGCAGCGAACGGGCGACCAACTCTTTCCCTGTTCCCGTTTCACCAAAGAGCAGAATATCGGCATCAGTATCGGCAATCATTCCAATCGTCTCACGCAGAGTTTGAATTACAGGGGTGTCGCCAATGATCCTCGGGCCTAGCGTTTGGCTTGCCTTTAGAGAGCGCTTTAGCTGTTCGTTCTCTAAGGTAAGGTGGCGCTTTTCAATTGCTCTTTGGGTAGTCTCAATCAAGCGTTCAGCGGAAAACGGTTTTTCAATGAAATCGTAAGCACCATCTTGGATTGCCTGAACGGCCATGGAAATATCGCCATGCCCAGTAATCAAAATTACAGGAATACCATCGTAATGATGACTGATGGTGTTGAGTAGATCTAAACCTGACAAACCGGGTAAGCGAATATCGGAAATTATGGCCAAGGGCGTTTCTTGCTTGAGAACGAGTAGGGCATCCTCAACACTGGCAAAACACCTTGCGTCGATATCGGAAAGCTCGAAGCTTTGTTCCAAGGCGATTCGAATATCAGATTCATCATCAATAAAAAACACTTGGCTCATACAGGCTTCCTTGTGGATGTTTTGGCGGGTTGATTGGATGCTTTTATAGATTGAGAAAAAGGTAGCTCGACGCTAAAGCGCGCGCCACCAAGAGCGGACTCGCTCACATGGATGTGTCCATCGAGGTTGTGAATAATTTGCTGTGAGATCGAAAGCCCAAGCCCTAAGCCGTTTTCTTTGGTGGTGTAAAAAGGCTCAAACAGGGTTGGCGAGGAGTAATCGGCCAGTCCCGGGCCAGAATCGTCAACATGGATCATGACTGCCGAATCTGTGAGCTCTATAGTTAAATTTAACCGCTTTTCGGTGCAACTCTCCATCGCTTGCATGGCATTGGTCATTAGATTGATCAGCACTTGTTCAAGTTGAATTGGGTTGATGAGGACTAGGATATCTTGCTGATCGACGACGCAATCCAGTTTAACCTGATGGCTCTTAAGCTGCGGTTGGATAAGCTCAATAGTCGAAAACACCACGGGCGCCAATTTCACTTCACTAAGTTCATTGGCATCACTGCGTCTGGCAAAGGATTTGAGCTGCTGACTGATCTTGGCCATTCGCTCGGTAAGGGCAACAATACGGCTAAGGTTATCTTTAGCTCGATCGACCTTGTGTTTGTCGATAAAGCGCTGACCATTTTCAGCAAAGCTGCGGATAGCGGCGAGTGGATTGTTAAGCTCATGGCTAATGCTGGCCGACATCTGCCCTAGCACCGCCAGTTTGGCTGCTTGAACCAACTCATCTTGAGCTTGTCGAAGCGCTTTTTCGGTTTTGACACGCTCATCAATTTCTACATGTAACTTCGCTGTTCTTTCCATCACTTGAAATTCAAGTTTTTGCTTCGCTTCTGCTTGCAGTTGCTCGATTTGCCTGTGGCGGTACCGGCGATTTTCGGCAAGGGCAACGAACAGATAGATTGAAATAAACACCAAAGCTAGCACGCTGATAAAACCGATCAGGTCGACGTAGAGCGCAGATAGTGGCGTCAGCACGCGCAGTATCAGATTGGGAATCCCAGACTCCCGTTGAGTGGCTAAGTAGTGCTTAGTAAAGAGGTTCCCTTTGGGATTGGTAAGCAAGGTAGTGCTTGCCAACAGGTCACCTTGAAAGCCGAGGCTTTTGATATGGGTTTGCAGATATTGTCTAGAGTCTCGGACGGTGGTGAGTGTGTCTTCGTCAATATTCGTTAGGCTGTTAAATAGCCACTCAGAGTCGCTAGACATAAACACAATGTTGTTGCTATCGGTGGCCACGTAAATGCTGGTGTCGCTTTGCCAACTTCGCTCAATGGAAGAGAGATCCATTTTCACCACGACCACGCCGATGTGGTCTGCGGCATAAGTTACGGGAAACGAGTAATAGTATCCTCTCTGTCCTGAAGTAGAACCTAGCGCAAAGTAGGCGCTCTGTTTGCCTTCAATCGCATATTGAAAATAAGGGCGAAAAGCAAAGTTCTTGCCGACAAAGGAATGGGGAAGATTCCAGTTACTCGAAGCGATAGTGTTGCCGTAGCGGTCTAGCAGGTAAGTGTCGGAGGCAAGAATGATTTTGTTCGCTTGCTGCAGGTAACGATTGGTCACTTCAATTTGAGCCGAGTTATTGGGCGCTTGCAATGCATCGACTAACTCTTTGTCTTGAGACAAAAGTTGGGGAATATGACGGTATTTGTCGAGCTTGCTATCTATGGTTTCAACAAAGCGATTGAGCCAGTTTTGATGCTGTAATTGCATCGTCTCTAAGCTGTGATGCCAGTACCAATGCCCCGCAGCAGTGGAGATAAAAACAAACAGCGCTATAAAGCTCACTAAAATTCGTTTTAATCGCATGAAACTACCTCTACAGCCTAACACCTATAGGTTAACGAATATGACTAACTTGTGGCGAAAAAGTTATGAATTCTGAGAGGTGGAAAAGCTGCAAAACAGGAGCAAGATCTCTTTTTTAGTCTTTCACTAAAAAAAGCCCTTCAATCTCTTGAAAAAGACGATATTGTCCCCATTTCAATGTGGACTTGGGAGAAAACAGCAATGATTCCCCAATTCTTTGAGTAATTAGCGACAAAAGCGTCGATTGACCCGACTTCGACTCGACAGGGTAGGTGGAGATCGCTAGAATGTCGCGTCTGAAATTTTGTCCTGAGACTAATCAGAGATGCCTTTAAGTTGACCCGTTCAGCATGACGAAGACGTCACTCATTAGTCCGATAACCAAAGCAAGGTGCTCTATAAAGTGCCGCTGACTGGTTATCGATGCTCATTTTAAAGAAGTACCTTTGGGTACTAACAAGGATGAAGCGGAAATATCTTTGAGATATTGACGCTCATACGCTCAGCCAACACTGAGCCAAACTGAGGTTTATACAATGCAAGTTACTGTTGAAACTCTAGAGGGCCTAGAGCGCCGTCTAAACATTACTGTTCCTGCTGCTAACATCGAAGACGCAGTGACAGCTGAACTACGCAACATCGCGAAAAACCGTCGTTTCGATGGTTTCCGTAAAGGCAAAGTGCCAATGAAGATGGTTGCTAAAATGTACGGCCAAGCAGTACGTCAAGACGTGATGGGTGAAGTTATGCAACGTCACTTCATCGAAGCAATCGTTTCTGAAAAAATCAATCCAGCAGGTGCACCAACTTTCGCTCCTGTTGAGAACGAAGCTGGTAAAGATCTAGTATTCACTGCAACTTTCGAAGTGTACCCAGAAGTAGAACTTAAGGGTCTAGAGAGCGTTGTTGTTGAAAAACCAACGACTGAAGTACAAGACGCAGACGTTGAAGAGATGATCGAAACTTTACGTAAGCAACAAGCATCTTGGACTGACGTTGAAGAAGCTGCTGAAGACGGCAAGCGTGTAACTATCGACTTCACTGGTTCTATCGACGGTGAAGAGTTCGAAGGCGGTAAAGCTGAGAACTTCCCACTAGAAATGGGCGCTGGTCGCATGATCCCAGGCTTCGAAGACGGTATCCAAGGTAAGACTGCGGGTATGGAATTCGAAATCGACGTAAACTTCCCAGAAGATTACCACGCTGAAAACCTAAAAGGTAAAGCGGCTAAGTTCCTAATCAAAGTGATCAAGGTTGAAGCTCAAGAACTACCAGAAATCAACGACGAGTTCGTTGCTAAGTTCGGTGTTGTTGAAGGTGGCGTTGACGCTCTTAAAGCAGAAGTTCGCAAGAACATGGAGCGTGAGCTTAAGCAAGCAATCAAGAACCGCATCAAAGAGCAAGCTCTTGACGGTCTAGTTAAAGAGAACGACATCGACGTTCCTGCTGCGCTAATCGATCAAGAAATCGGTGCTCTACGTCAGCAAGCTGCACAACGCTTCGGCGGCAACCCAGAAGCTGCTGCACAGCTTCCACGTGAGCTATTCGAAGAGCAAGCTAAGCGCCGCGTAGTGGTTGGTCTTCTTCTAGGTGAAGTGATCAAGTCTGAAGAGCTAGAAGCTAGCGATGAGAAAGTGAAAGAGCTTATCTCTGAAATGGCAACAGCATACGAAGATCCATCAGAAGTTATCGCTTACTACGAGCAAAACGAGCAAATGATGAACAACATGCGCAACGTTGCACTAGAAGAGCAAGCGATCGACGCGATCCTAGCTAAAGCACAGGTTTCTGACAAAGAAGTTAGCTTCAACGAGCTAATGAACCAACAGCCTGCAGCTTAATAAGCAATATCTTGTATAGAAGGTTGACTTAGAGTCGACTTCTCTGCTAACAATGGTCCGTATGATGTTTATCATCCGGGCCATTTATTTTAGGGACATAAGAATATGAGCTACCAAGAAAAAAATGCAATGTCGCCAATTATGAACGCGCTAGTACCTATGGTGGTTGAACAAACTTCCCGTGGCGAACGCTCTTACGATATTTATTCGCGACTTCTAAAAGAACGAATCATTTTCTTGACTGGTCAAGTGGAAGACAACATGGCGAACCTCATCGTCGCCCAAATGCTTTTCCTAGAATCAGAAAATCCTGACAAAGATATTTTCCTTTACATCAACTCACCAGGCGGCAGTGTTACTGCGGGTATGTCTATCTACGATACCATGCAGTTCATCAAGCCTAACGTCAGCACGCTATGTACTGGTCAAGCATGCTCGATGGGTGCTTTCCTACTTGCTGGTGGTGCGCCAGGTAAACGCTTTGCGCTACCAAACTCTCGCGTAATGATTCACCAACCACTTGGTGGTTTCCAAGGTCAGGCGTCAGACATTCAGATCCACGCGCAAGAGATCCTGACAATCAAAGAGAAGCTAAACAAACTTCTTGCTGAGCACTCGGGCCAACCAATCGAAGTGGTTGAAAAAGATACTGACCGTGACAACTTCATGTCAGCGGCTCAAGCAGCTGAATACGGTATTATCGACGAAGTTTTAACCCATCGCGGTTAACCCGTCATCGTTTGAGTGAAATAAGACTGGATTGCGGCCCTTGAAAAATGAATTCTCGGGCGCAATATAGTCTAAATTGATATACACTCAAAACATAGAAAGTAAAGGCTAAGAGGTTAGCGAATGACAGATAAAAGCAAAGAGGGCGGTAGCGGTAAACTGTTGTACTGCTCTTTCTGTGGTAAAAGTCAGCACGAAGTTCGCAAGCTAATCGCAGGTCCGTCTGTTTACATTTGCGATGAATGCGTTGATTTATGCAACGACATTATCCGTGAAGAAATCAAAGATGTGCTGCCGAAGAAGGAATCTGAAGCGTTGCCAACGCCAAGAGACATTCGCGCGCACCTAGACGATTACGTAATCGGTCAAGACTATGCGAAGAAAGTTCTCTCTGTTGCCGTGTACAACCATTACAAGCGCTTGCGCAATGGTGATACAACGGCTGACGGTGTTGAACTCGGTAAGAGTAACATCCTTCTTATCGGTCCAACGGGTAGTGGTAAAACGCTACTTGCTGAGACGCTTGCACGTTTCCTTGATGTTCCATTCACTATGGCCGACGCAACAACACTAACCGAAGCCGGTTATGTTGGTGAAGACGTAGAAAACATCATTCAGAAACTACTGCAAAAGTGCGACTACGACGTAGCAAAAGCAGAGCGTGGCATCGTTTATATCGATGAAATCGATAAGATCTCACGTAAGGCTGAAAACCCGTCAATCACACGTGATGTGTCTGGCGAAGGTGTTCAGCAAGCACTACTTAAACTGGTTGAAGGTACTATCGCTTCTGTACCACCTCAAGGTGGTCGTAAGCATCCACAGCAAGAGTTCTTGCAAGTGGACACGTCTAAAATCTTATTTATCTGTGGCGGTGCGTTTGCCGGCCTAGATAAAGTGATTGACCAACGTGTAGCGACAGGTACGGGTATTGGCTTTGGCGCGGAAGTTCGCTCTAAAGACGAATCTAAAACCGTTGGTGAGCTATTCACTCAAGTAGAGCCAGAAGATTTGGTGAAATACGGCCTTATCCCTGAGTTCATTGGACGTCTTCCGGTCACAACGACCCTGACGGAACTTGATGAAGATGCACTTATCCAAATCCTAAACGAGCCTAAGAACGCCCTGACTAAGCAGTATGGCGCGTTGTTCGAGCTTGAAGGTGTTGAACTTGAGTTCCGCGAAGATGCATTGCGTGCCATTGCTGCCAAGGCAATGGAGCGTAAAACAGGTGCTCGTGGCCTTCGTTCAATCCTTGAAGGCGTGCTTCTAGAAACCATGTATGAGCTACCATCGGCAACCGATGTGAGCAAAGTGGTTATCGATGAAAGCGTGATAAATGGCGAGTCAGAACCGCTACTTATCTACACCAACAACGACAATCAAGTGGCAAGCGCAGAGTAATTTGCCAAGTTCACTCAAAAAGGAGGTATTGATTACCTCCTTTTTTTATTTTCTTTATTGAATCCAACGATTACGCCCCCATATACTGAAAATAATACTAAGCGGAAGAGAGAATAATATGAACTTGGAACGTTCCGAGCGTATAGAAATCCCGGTATTGCCTCTGCGCGACGTTGTGGTTTACCCACACATGGTGATTCCTTTGTTTGTTGGCCGCGAAAAGTCGATCAGCTGTTTAGAAGCTGCGATGGACAATGACAAGCAAGTACTCCTAGTAGCTCAAAAAGAAGCAGATACTGAAGAGCCAAAAATTGATGACCTGTACACTACAGGTACAGTGGCGACGATTCTACAGCTGCTCAAATTGCCTGACGGTACAGTGAAGGTACTGGTTGAGGGTCAGCAACGAGCGAACATCAGCAGCTACCGTGACGAAGACTTTTTTGTTGCGGATGCAGAATTCCTAATTACTCCTGAACTTGAAGAGCGTGAAGAAGAAGTTATTGTGCGCAGCGCGATTGACCAATTCGAAGGCTTTATCAAGCTCAACAAAAAAATCCCACCAGAAGTGCTCACCTCTCTGGGTGGAATTGATGAAGCAGCGCGTCTTGCAGACACCATCGCTGCACATATGCCATTAAAACTTGCTGACAAACAGCAAGTGCTTGAGCTACTTGATGTGACTGAGCGTCTCGAGTTCTTGATGGGGCAAATGGAATCTGAAATCGACTTGTTACAAGTTGAGAAGCGAATTCGCGGCCGCGTTAAGAAGCAGATGGAGAAATCTCAGCGCGAGTACTACTTGAATGAGCAAATGAAGGCTATCCAGAAAGAGTTGGGTGACCTTGATGATGCGCCAGATGAGTTCGAGACGCTAAAAGCGAAAATCGAAGAATCAAAAATGCCGGCGGAAGCAAAAGAGAAGACAGAACAAGAGCTGCAGAAGCTTAAGATGATGTCTCCTATGTCAGCGGAAGCAACGGTGGTTCGCAGTTATATCGATTGGATGGTAGGCGTACCGTGGGCGAAGCGCTCTAAGGTTAAGAAAAACCTCGCTAAAGCAGAAGAAGTACTGAATGAAGACCACTACGGTCTAGAGCGCGTGAAAGAACGCATTCTGGAGTACTTGGCGGTACAAAACCGTATCAACAAGCTTAAAGGTCCAATCCTTTGTCTTGTCGGTCCTCCAGGCGTAGGTAAGACTTCTCTAGGTCGCTCTATTGCAGCTGCAACGGGTCGTAAGTACGTTCGTATGGCGCTTGGCGGCGTGCGTGATGAAGCGGAAATCCGCGGTCACCGTCGTACCTACATCGGCTCTATGCCCGGTAAGCTGATTCAGAAAATGTCGAAAGTGGGTGTTAAGAACCCGCTGTTCCTCCTTGATGAAATCGATAAGATGTCATCGGATATGCGTGGCGACCCGTCATCTGCTCTGCTTGAGGTTCTAGATCCAGAACAAAACAATGCCTTTAACGATCACTACCTTGAGGTGGATTACGATCTGTCAGACGTTATGTTTGTGGCGACGTCGAACTCGATGAACATCCCTGGCCCTCTTCTAGACCGTATGGAAGTGATTCGTCTGTCAGGTTATACCGAAGACGAGAAGCTTAACATTGCAACGCGTCACCTTGTATCGAAACAGGTACAACGCAATGGTCTGAAGCCGCACGAGATTGAAATTGAAGACTCTGCGATCATCGGCATCATCCGTTACTACACTCGCGAAGCGGGCGTACGTAGCCTAGAGCGTGAAATCTCGAAGATTTGTCGTAAAGCGGTGAAGAACATCCTACTTGACCCAGCACTGAAGAAGGTGACGGTCAACCAAGACAATCTGAAAGAATATCTTGGCGTACAGCGCTTCGACTACGGCAAAGCTGATGACAGCAACCGTATTGGTCAGGTGACTGGCCTCGCCTGGACAGAAGTAGGCGGCGACTTACTGACTATCGAAACAGAAGCGATGGTTGGTAAAGGCAAGCTAACGCAAACGGGCTCACTTGGCGACGTGATGCAAGAGTCTATTCAAGCAGCGATGACGGTAGTTCGTTCTCGCGCTGAAAAGTTAGGTATCAATACCGACTTTTACGAGAAGCGTGATATCCACGTACACGTACCAGAAGGGGCAACACCTAAAGATGGCCCAAGTGCGGGTATTGCGATGTGTACCGCGCTGGTTTCTAGCTTGACGGGTAACCCAGTGAAAGCAGAAGTGGCGATGACGGGTGAAATCACCTTGCGTGGCGAAGTACTGCCAATTGGTGGCTTGAAAGAGAAGCTGCTTGCTGCACACCGCGGTGGTATCAAAACCGTGTTGATTCCAAAGGACAATGAACGTGATCTAGAAGAGATTCCTGATAACGTCATTGCTGATTTGAAGGTGATTCCTGTTCAATGGATTGACGAAGTTCTTGAGGTAGCACTTGAGCGAGCACCGCTTGGAGCGGCGTTTGAGCCTGTAAAATAGTGATGTGCCCCAAATTTAGCTAAAAGAAATACGCTGATAAGTAAAAAAAGCTTGTCAGCGTTTTTTTGTGGCACTAACTTTAGCTATGTAACTCTGAAGCCCTTGTTGGACAAGGCTTGGAGTCTTTAACTACGAGAATGGAACTAACGTTACCTTTAAAAAATAATAATTAGGTAACAGAAAGGGGAAACACAGTGAACAAAACACAATTAGTGGAAAAAATCGCAGAAAACGCAGATCTATCTAAAGCTTCAGCTGGTCGTGCACTAGACGCTTTCATCGAAGCAGTTAGCACTACTCTAGAAGAAGGTGATCAAGTGGCTCTAGTTGGCTTTGGTACATTCAGCGTACGTACTCGTGCTGCTCGTACTGGTCGTAACCCAAAAACTGGCGAAGAGATCCAAATCTCTGAAGCTAAAGTTCCTGCATTCAAGGCGGGTAAAGCGCTTAAAGACGCTTGTAACTAATCTTTTGTTGCAGTTAGTCGTAAATCTTACATTGACTGCACAAAAATTAAGCTTTCAACAAGCTTGATCGACAAATAAAGTCGAACCTTTTTTAAATATGCGCATCTTACTGATGCGCATTTCTTTTTCTGATATTATCCCATGCAGTTGAAGATAACCCTTCCTTTCTGGAGAGTAATAAAATTATGATGGAGCGAATTCGCGAGGGCGTGAATAGCATCGCGGTTAAAATTATCTTAGGACTCATTATTTTGTCTTTTGTGTTTGCAGGTGTTGGCAGCTATATCGCTGGCGGTATCGGTAACACAGCTGCCAAAGTGGGTAATGTTGAGATCGGTCGTGGCGAGTTTGAGCAGGCGTATCAAAACGAGCGTAATCGTATGCAGTCGCAAATGGGCGAGTACTTCTCGACTCTACTTGGCGACCCAAGCTATGTCGCTTCTTTCCGTAAATCGGTACTCGATCGCATGATCGACGATGTGCTCATTGAGCAACACGCGGAATCTCTAGGTCTTCGCATCAGCGATTCTCAAATTCGTACTATGATGCTTGAAATGCCGCAGTTTCAAAACGACGGCAAATTTGACTCAGAACTTTACCAAGCAACGCTACGTCGTGCTGGTTTCACTGCTGACAGCTTTGCAGAATACCTTCGTCGTGACCTAGTGCGTAGCCAATTGCTAAGCGCACTTCAAGGCAGCGAATTCACATTGCCAAGTGAAATTGAAACACAAGGCAAACTGCTGACTCAAACACGTGACATTAAAACTCTTACGCTATCGCTTGAAGAGTTTGCTAACAAAGCCGTGATTACAGACGAAGAAGTCCAGCAGTACTACCAAGAAAACCCTGCTCAATTTACTCGCCCAGAGCAAGTAAAAGTATCTTACATCGAGCTATCAGCACAAGCGCTTAAAGACAGCGTAACAGTGACAGATGAAGATGTTACGCAATACTACGATGAGCACCTAGATAAGTACTCGACGGATGAGCAACGTGAAGTTAGCCACATTCTTGTTCAAGGTGATGATGAAGCGAAAGCACAAGCTATCCTTGATGAGCTAAATGCAGGCGCAGACTTTGCAACGTTAGCGCAAGAAAAGTCTGAAGATATCGGCAGTGCTGAAGAAGGCGGTTCACTAGGTTGGATTGAACGTGACGTTATGGATCCTGCGTTCGAAGAAGCCGCATTTGCACTGGTTAACGTTGGCGATCGCACTGGTCTGGTTAAATCTGACTTCGGTTACCACATCATTCAATTGGACGCGGTTAAAGCATCAGAATCTAAGCCACTTGCTGAAGTGAAAGCTGAGATTGTTGCTGAGCTTAAAGACCAAGTTGCGATTGATGAGTTCTACAGCCTGCAAAATGAGCTAGAGAAAGTCGCGTTCGAATACCCAGATTCATTGGATGACGCAGCAGAGGCCGTTAACCAGAAGGTGGTAACGACTGACTTTATCTCGCAAATCGATGCACCTGAAATCTTGAAGTCAGCGACAGTGATGCAAGCTATTCAATCACCAGAAGTGAAAGAAGATGGCCTGAACTCTGAAGTGATGGAAGTGGCTCCTGAGCACATCATTGTGGTTCGTGTTGACGACCTTCGCGAGCAAACTGTACTTCCTATCGAAGAGGTGCAAGAGCAAGTTGAAACTCAGCTAGCGAAAGTGAAAGGTGAGCAAGCGGCAATGGAACTTGGTGTTCAACTGGTTAATGAGCTTAAAGAAGGCATATCGGATGCGCTTAACGCAAACGGTCTAACCTTTGGTGAGCTAGAAACTATCGATCGCAGTTCACCTCTAGCAGGTACTGTGTTCGCAATGTCTAAACCAGAAGAAGGTGCAGCAAGCTTCGCTCAAACTAAAGACATGCAAGGCAATGTTGTTGTCGTTGAACTGAACAAAGTGATGTCAGATTACAACAGTGCTTACAACGAGCAAATTGGTGCACAGATGATTCGTGAGGCGACTCAGCAAGACATCAGCTCTGTGATTGCTATCCTACGCAGTAACACTGAAATTGAGTACTTCCTAGACGCTCAATAATCAGGTGCTCAGCTATTACCAGCTCGGTAAGCTGAGACAGTATTAGTTCATTCACACTTGAATGTAACTGATAGTTCAATAATAACGGACTGCTTATGCAGTCCGTTATAGTTTCACCCTGTCAGACTTCCATCCAAATTCGCTTCCATTATGTTGGCTCACTCCTAAACCAACTACAAATAGGGACAATCATGAAATTACTCACAACACTTTGGCTTGCAGTTATGTTGCTAGCGGCGCCTACCGCCACTGTATGGGCCGCTGACGGTGACAAACTGGAAGGTATAGACATTACGGTAAATATTAACCAAGCCGAGCCAGAGGAGCTGGCAGAGCTCTTAAAAGGAGTCGGTATTGAGAAGGCGCAAAAGATTGTTGATTATCGCAAGCAGCACGGTAAGTTCACGTCTGCTGATGATTTAACCCAGGTCAAAGGCATCGGCGCAGCGACGGTAGAAAAAAACCGCGACCGAATTACCCTTTAACGGCTGCGCTGCGATAGTGGTAGAGTAGTGCCAATCCAAAGCCCGCGGCTAATCCAATAGCGTGGGCTTGTACTGCCACATTAGCTTCAATTAACGCTGATGTTGCCGCCGACCCACCAAAATACAGCTCCCATCCTACTTTCACCCCCCCACCAATCACCAACAGCCAGCTTGATTTTCGACTCTCAAGAGACTCTTTAAGCGCCCAAAACGCGAAGATAGCGTGCAAAATGCCAGAGAGTCCCAAATAGTAGCTGAGTGAACTAAGGAGCAGACCAGTGCCAATTACAGCGGCGCTGAAAAGGGTGACTGACATTAGGAGGCGCCAGTTGGGACGAAACAGATAACAGATCACCCAGAGAGCGGCTAGGTTCATGCCAAGGTGTGCTAAGTTGGTGTGTGAGAAATTTCCTGTTACTATCCGCCACCACTGGCCGGAGTATATAGCCAGTTTGTTCCATTCAACCCAGTTCTGTAGCGCAGGGATTTGCAGTAATGCGCACAGTAAACTAAACAGCGATAGCCTTATGACGAAAGAAGTGTCCATGTCTCGTTATTGTCCAAAATGCCTCAAAGCTAAGCGGGCATGTATTTGTCAGTGGATAGAACGCATCCACTGTGACACACAATTGATCATTTTGCAGCATAGCAGTGAAGAAAAGCGGCCACTGGGTACGGCACGCATTCTGTCGCTTTCCCTTAAGAATGCACGTTTGTTTATTGGCGAAGATTTTAGTCTGCATGACGAGCTCAATACGTTACTGGACGATAAGCGCTATCAAAGTGTGGTTCTCTATCCGGGAGAGGGTGCGCGAACAGTGTCTGAGGTGAAAACTAAGGCGGGGCATAAACCGCTCCGCGTCATACTGCTTGATGGTACGTGGAAGAAAGCCTTTAAAATGTGGAAGCTATCGACCAACTTACATTCGCTAGCTCTTGTAAAACTTGCCGATGATTTGATAGGTGACTACCGTATTCGAAAAGCCCCATCAAGTAATGCGCTGTCGACGGTTGAAGCAGGCTTTCATCTGCTTGAGTCGATTGAACCTAATGTCGACTTTACGCCGTTAATTACAGCGTTCAATGAGATGATCGGCTTTCAAATCGACAATATGCCAAAAGGTGTGTTTGAGCGAAATTATTCAGGGAAGCGTTAGTTCAGGGAAGCGTTAGTGGCGACTTAACGCTTCCCTGGCTTATCTTAGCTTGCCGCAAATAATTGCTGATGCATCTTCTGCGCATAGCCATCGGTCATGGCCGAGATGTAGTCGGCGATGACGCGCATGCCATCGTCATGCTGGCCACAGGCTTTTCTCCACAGCTGACACGTCGACTCAGGCAACAGTCTCTCAGGATCGGCGCTAAAGGCTTCAAACAGATCCATAATGATTTGCTGCCCCTTATACTCAAAAATTTGAACCCTTGGCACTTGAATCACATACTGACTAACGAACTGTTTGAGCACATCAAGCACTGCAGCCATCCCTTCTTCAAGGTAGGCGTTATATGCCAGTAGCGGACTCTCAAATTGGCTGTCTGGTATTGGCTCGACTCTAATACTGGTCAATAGCGCATTGACGATACCGCCAATGGCGTCCTTGCGTTCATAGTGCTTACCGGAGAATAACAGCTCAGAGATAGAATCAATATTTTGGGTTAACCAGTTTGGTTCTAGATTTCTTAACGCTTCTGCCGCACTTTGCTGCCATCGCTGCTCATCAATAAGCTCCAGCACAATCGCATCTTCCAAATCATGGACGCCATAAGCGATGTCATCAGCAAGCTCCATAATGGAGCAATCGAGCGATTTAAATCGAGTTTTGCGATGTCCTAGAGGTGATGTTTGCTGTGCGCGCATGGTCTGAAATAGCGCCTTGTCGGGCGGGGTTAACGGCTGCAGTACCCAATCGAACTGCACCGAGTCTTTATCGTAGATACCCTTTGCTGGCGACCAGTCTTTGGCTTTCAACTGACGCTGATTGGCCACAGCATGAGGCTGCTTGTCCGTGCGCGTTTGGCTAATAAATGCAGGGTATTTCAAAAGCCCTAACAAGGCTCTTCTAGTCAAGTTCATCCCGTGGGCTTCAGTATAAGGCTCTAACTGGGTCACGATACGAAACGTTTGGGCGTTACCTTCAAAGCCACCATACTCTCGCATCATATAGTTCAGTGCTACTTCACCACCATGGCCATAGGGCGGGTGGCCAATGTCGTGCGCCAGACACAATGCCTCGATTAACGCATCACTTGGCAGTAACTCTGCGAATTGTGGCTGCTTTTGCTTGAGCTGGGCCACAATGCCAGAGCCGATTTGCGCGGCTTCCAGAGAGTGTGTCAATCGGGTGCGATGAAAGTCATTCACGCCCGTGCCATGAACCTGCGTTTTTGCTTGTAAGCGGCGAAATGCAGCAGAGTGAAGAATGCGTGCTCGGTCGCGCTGGTAAGGGTCGCGATGATCGTTGCGGCGAAGTTTGTGCTCGTCACTGTGCCTGACTTGCCAGATGTCTAATGGATCAAGAGAAATGGCGTTTGGAGTGCAGTTACCTAATGTCATTATCTCTCCTGGTGCTAGCTAATTTCGTCGAGTGACAGTTCGAAGCTTGGGGCGAAAGTGTGAAGGAAGTAATCCATCTCCGGTGTTTTTCGTTGTTGCAGCGTTTCATCCAAGCGTTTCTTGGCGAGCGCGTACTCATGATTGCCTGCGCTGAGTTCTTCAAGGCATTTGAGATACGCACAGATAGAGTCCGCCTGCTTCACTATTTGTGAGTCCTCTTCGTGAGCGGCGTTGGAGAGCAAAAATGGCTTAAAGTCTTCTTGAAACTCATCCGGCAGAAGTGACAAAAGTTTGTGCTCGGCAGCGGCTTCTATCTTTTTGTATTCTTTGGCGATTTCTGGGTTGTAGTATTTAACTGGCGTAGGTAAATCACCGGTCAATACTTCGCTGGTGTCGTGGTACATCGCTAAAATCGCAATGCGTTCTGGATTGGTATTGCCACCGAACTTCTTGTTTTTGATGATGGCAAGGGCATGAGCGACAAACGCGACTTGCAGGCTGTGTTCGGAGATATTTTCGGTAGAGACTGAGCGCATGAGAGGCCAACGTTGGATCAGTTTCATGCGAGCGAGGTGAGCGAAAAAGTGACTTTCTTTCATACAACGTTTTCCCCTTAATCCGCGCCCAGTAAAGGTTGGGCGCGTATTAAGAATAGGCTTTATTGTATCAATATGAAAGAGTTACTGACTGTAGGTAGACAGGAACTTCTCAAATCGGCCAATCGCCATTTCCAAGTCTTCCACATGTGGAAGAGTAACAATTCTAAAGTGATCCGGCTTCGGCCAGTTAAAGCCAGTGCCTTGTACCAGCAACACTTTTTCCTGCTTGAGGAAGTCGAGTACCATCTTTTGATCGTCTTTGATGTTGTACATCTTAGTGTCGATTTTCGGGAAAAGGTACATTGCGCCTTTTGGTTTGACGCACGATACACCAGGGATCTGAGTGATCAACTCATACGCTTTATCGCGCTGCTCAAGTAAGCGGCCACCCGGTAAGATAAGCTCATTGATACTCTGATAACCCCCTAGCGCGGTTTGAATAGCATGCTGCATAGGTACGTTGGCGCAAAGACGCATCGAAGCCAGCATTTCAAGGCCAGCGACGTAGCCTGTTGCCATTTCCTTTGGTCCGGTCATGAACATCCAGCCGCCGCGAAAGCCACAAACGCGATAAGACTTGGATAGGCCGTTGAAGGTCATCACAAGTACATCTTCTGTTAATGTTGCGACTGAAGTGTGAGTGGCACCGTCATAAAGAACTTTGTCGTAAATCTCGTCAGCAAAGATAATCAGTTTATGCTGGCGTGCAATTTCGATGACTTCTAGCAGGAAATCACGACTGTAGACTGCGCCGGTAGGGTTGTTCGGGTTGATAAGAACAATGCCGCGCGTTTTTGGCGTGATTTTCTTCTTGATGTCATCAAGATCCGGATACCAGTCCGCTTCTTCGTCACATAGGTAGTGCACCGGGTTGCCACCAGAAAGTGACACCGCTGCAGTCCACAGTGGGTAGTCAGGAGCGGGAACTAACATTTCATCGCCGTTGTTTAACAACGCTTGCATCGCCATTACAATAAGCTCAGAAACGCCGTTGCCAATGTAAACGTCTTCAACGTCGAGGCTGTGAATGCCCTTGCGTTGGTAGTGTTGAACTACAGCTTTGCGAGCGGAGTATATACCTTTAGAGTCACAGTAACCTTGTGAAGTAGGCAGGTTTCTGATGACATCGACTAGAATTTCATCAGGGGCGTCAAAACCAAACGGGGCTGGGTTACCGATATTGAGTTTCAGTATTTTATGTCCCTCTTCTTCCATGCGCTTAGCATGTTTGAGTACAGGACCCCTAATGTCGTAGCAGACATTATCGAGTTTTGACGACATCCCGATATTTTTCATTGTTTAATTCCTAAAAATTCGATAATTTCTTTACTAAATTACACCAAAATGGCTTTTGAAAGAATAAAAATCTGATCAAAGTGGAAAATAAAGCACGCTGCCAAAAGGCGGAGATGTGAGCAGGTTGACATCATGAGCAATTAATCGCCTTGTGGCTTGATCTATAGGGTTGGTAGAAATAGAGTATTTCGTGTATATAGGAACAAATTTTAAGGTTATGAGGTTGATTTGTCTCAGTTAACAACAGCTATCGCTCAACTTGTCAGCAAACTTGAAAATGCCCCACAAGGTTGTAAACGACTGGAGCAAGGCATCAAGGGACGTCCCAAGTCTCACTGCATCGACTGGCTGGAAGCGCAACCTCATTATCCGAAGTTTTATTGGCAATCCCGCGACACTCGCGAAGAGGTAGTGGCGCTAGGTCAATTACACACATTCTCTGAAGCCGCTCCCGCTTACACTATCTTGGCAGAAAACCAGCGTGTATGGGGTGGGCGTTCCTTCGATGGCCATACAGACAAAAATCGCCGTTGCATGTCAGCCTTTTTCTTCTTGCCGCAAATTGAACTGATACGCTTCGATCAAAACTGGCGTATTGCCGTTAATATCAGTATGAGCGTCGAGAAAGCAATAGCAGCGCTCAAGCAGTTGGTAATAGATGTTGCCGAGTTGCCACCGCTTGCCACATCCATTTCGAGCCTAACTCATACTCCTAATGAGCAGCAGTGGCACCGACTCGTTGGTGACGTGCTAACGGGCATTGAAAATAATCAGTTCAAGAAGGTTGTACTCGCGCGCAAAACCACGGTTGATGTCAAACAGCCTATTTCACCAGCACAATTGCTCAAAGCCAGTTATCGAGAAAATCATCATAGCTTCCATTTTATGATGGTGCTTTCCAAAGAGTTGGCATTTGTTGGCTCGACACCAGAGCGGCTCTATCGCCGAGTGGGTCAACAGCTTGAGACGGAAGCCTTAGCGGGCACGATCGGTCGCGGTGATAATGCGGCGGATGATATGAAGCTGGCTAACTGGCTGACGCAAGATGTGAAAAACATCAACGAAAACCAATACGTGGTTGATGACATTTTGCAAAGCTTAGCACCTCATTCCGACGAGGTTCATTTAGAACAAGAGCTTCGTTTAGTACGTCTTCGAAAGGTGCAGCATTTAAAGCGCAATATTGTTGCTCAGTTAAACAAAGGCATAAATGCGGTACAGCTACTGCAAGCACTTCAGCCGACAGCGGCGGTCGCCGGTTTGCCTCGCAAAGAAGCGATGGCGTTTATTGAACAAAGAGAGCCGTTTGCTCGGGGCTGGTACGCAGGCTCTGTGGGTTATTTAAGCCATGAGCGCGCTGAGTTTTGCGTTGCCATTCGCAGCGCTTTACTAATGAAAGATGAGGTTCAATTGTTTGCCGGTGCGGGCATTGTTCCTGGTTCAGTTGCCGAACACGAATGGCAAGAGTTAGACAAGAAAATGTCGACATTGCTCAGCCTTATCTCTGATAACCCGTCTCTTGGAGTGGCTTCATGAGCAACCATCAAGCCGCGCTCAATCGTGTTTGGACACAAACATTACTGGAAGAGTGTTATCGCCAAGGCGTAAGACATGTTTGTATTGCTCCAGGCTCACGTTCAACGCCGCTTACTTTAGAGGCGGTTGAACATTCAGGGCTCACTCTTCACACTCATTTTGATGAGCGCGGCCTCGGTTTCTTTGCGTTGGGGCTGGCTAAACGTACGCAAAGCCCAGTGGCCGTTATCGTCACTTCTGGTACCGCTGTTGCGAATTTATTGCCGGCAGTGGCAGAGTCCAAGCTCACCAAAGAACCATTGATATTACTTACGTCCGATAGACCTGTAGAGCTTGTCGGCTGCGGTGCTAACCAAGCTATCGAGCAAACAGGCATATTCTCTTCGCATGTGAGTTACGCGCTTGATTTGCCTTCGCCATCGACACAAGTGCCTTTGCCATGGCTTCTCACCTCCATCGATTATGCTTTTGCTGAGCAAAGACTGCGTGGCGGTAGCATTCATATTAACTGCCCATTCCCTGAGCCTCTTTATGGCGGGGAAGATAAAACAGTATTTGCTGACTACCTAGCCAGCGTTAGTGCATGGCAAGCAAGCAGTGATTGCTTCTCTGGTTACACCGAAAACAGGCTGCATAATATCGCCCAAGACGCTGAGTCACTCGACCTTGTTTCGCGTAAAGGCGTTATCGTTGTTGGCAGCGTTCGCCTTGCTGAGGCAAAACAGGCGCTAGCGCTTGCTAATCAGCTTGGTTGGCCGGTGCTTTGCGATCCTCAATCGGGTGTGAGCGAGCGTTGGCAGCGCTATGATATTTGGCTGCAAAATAAAGCGGCCAATGCTGAGCTGGCGCAGGCTGATTTTATCTTGCAAGTCGGGTCAAGACTGGTGTCAAAGCGATTATTGAGCTGGATTGATCATCAAGCCGAAGCAGGGTGCGAGTACGTACTACTTACCCCTGTGCTCGATCGGCTAAATCCAAGTCACCTCAGACAAAAGCAGCTTTGTGTCAACGTTAAGGATTGGCTCAGTGCGGCATTAAAGGTGCTTTCACAAGCTCAACATTCAGGCTGGGCAGAGTCGCTCATTGATGCTTCAGAAGCGGTGAGGTCGAAATTCCTTAGCACGCCACATTTAACTGAATTTGATGTGGCGAGAAGTGTTGAGGCGCTGCCAGACAGTGTGGATTTGTTTATCGGTAACAGTTTGATTGTACGCTTGGTTGATATGCTGACGTCTCTGCCTGCGATTGAAACCTACAGTAATCGCGGAGCTTCCGGCATCGATGGTCTGGTGGCAACGGCAGCTGGAGTGCAAAAGGGGAGTGAACGCTCGTTAGTGTTGTACATCGGTGATACTTCACTACTTTACGATTTGAATTCGTTAGCTCTGTTCTCACGCTCTAATAAACCATGTGTGATTGTCGTGACCAACAATGATGGCGGCGCTATTTTTGACATGCTTCCCACGCCATCAGAGCAGAAGTCACAGTATTATCAAATGCCTCATGGTTACCAATTTCATCATGCAGCGGCGCAATTTGGTCTGCGCTATCATGCGCCACAAGACAAATCTGAATTAGAGTCTGCTGTGGCTCACCATCTCTCTCAGGGTGAAGGTACTTTGTTATTAGAAGTGACCACTCAACCTAACGAAGTTGGAGAGATGATTCGCCAGCTTGGGAGAAGTGTGGCTAATGATGTTAGTTATGCCCAATGACATCCGTTATGCCTACACCTGAACGGTTAGCGTATCGCTATACACCCGCCCACTCATCGCCCGAAGCGCCTTTGGTGGTGTTTGTTCATGGTTTTTTAGGGGCAGGTGATGACTGGGATGCGGTCAATCAAGTGTTACCTGAGTATCATCGGCTGACGATCGACCTTCCTGGTCACGGAAAAAGTTGCCCAGTTCAAGGCGTAAGTTTTGATCAAGTTTGCAGAATGATTACTGCGACAATACTAGACTGTATTCAAGCACATAAATTGAGTGCAACAATGCCGGTTTGTTTGGTTGGTTACTCACTTGGTGCACGCCTTTTGATGTATTTGATGACCAAGCACCGCGCGATACACGAAACAATTAATGAACTAAATGTTAATGGCTTAGTGATTGAAGGAGGCAATTTTGGCTTGCCTGACGATGAACAAAAAAACGCGCGTTGGCGTAGCGATAGCCTATGGGCTCAGCGCTTCAAGCAGGAAGAGATTGGCGCGGTTTTGGCCGATTGGTATCAGCAAGCGGTGTTTTCCTCACTAAATCATGAGCAAAGACAACTTTTGATTGCTAAGCGCAGTGTTAACCTTGGGAGTGCATTGAGCGACATGTTGCTGGCCACGTCATTGGCGAAGCAGCCTGACTTACTCCCGAGCGTGAAAGCATTGTCGTTCTCAGAACATCGCAAACCACTCTATATCTGTGGTGAGTTCGATAACAAATTTACTCAGCTTGCCATTGGCAGTGGGCTTGATTACGAACCTATTGCCAGTGCAGGCCACAACGTACACAAAGAGCAGCCACGGGCTTTTGTCTTGCGGCTGCGCACTTATCTAGAACAAATGAGCTTAGGCTCAGTAAAATAATTGGAATAGATCATGGCTAAAACCGTTGGATTAACAGAAGAAGAGCTATACGCACCCGTTGATTGGGCTGATGTAACGGGTGACTTTGAAGAGATCACCTATCACAAGTCAAAAGATGGCATTGCAAAAATCACCATAGCTCGCCCGCAAGTACACAATGCGTTCACGCCACGTACCGTCAATGAAATGATCAAAGCGTTAGCGGATGCACGCTACGATGAAGGTGTCGGCGTTATTATCCTAACTGGCCTTGGTGAGAAGGCGTTCTGCTCTGGTGGTGACCAAAGCGTTCGTGGTGACTACGGCGGCTACCAAGATGATTCAGGCACTCACCACTTGAATGTATTGGATTTCCAGCGTCAGATCCGTACTTGTCCAAAACCTGTCATTGCATCGGTAGCGGGTTGGGCCGTTGGTGGTGGTCACGTACTGCACATGATGTGTGATCTAACGATTGCTGCAGACAATGCGCAATTTGGTCAAACTGGACCAAAAGTTGGCTCGTTTGATGGTGGTTGGGGCGCGTCATACATGGCACGTATCGTTGGCCAGAAGAAAGCGCGTGAGATTTGGTTCCTATGTCGTTTCTACGACGCACAAGAAGCCGTGGACATGGGACTGGTTAACACCGTTGTGCCAATTGCTGATCTTGAGAAGGAAACCGTACGCTGGTGTCGTGAAGTACTTCAGCACAGCCCAATGGCGCTTCGCTGTCTGAAAGCGGCATTGAATGCTGACTGTGATGGACAAGCTGGTCTTCAGGAGCTTGCGGGTAACGCAACCATGATGTTCTACATGACAGAAGAAGGTCAGGAAGGTCGCAACGCGTTTAACGAAAAACGTCGCCCTGACTTTGACAAGTTCCCAAGAAACCCATAACACAATTGTAATGGCTGCCTTTTGGCAGCCTATTTACGTTTGGTAGCGGTTGGTTGAGAGAGCGCTCAATATAGTGCATGAATACAATTTTTGGGGAACTCTTAGCCCATGCCGCGGCCTAACCCGGTGTATTGTTCATAGTCACCGTTCTTCTCAAGGTGGCTGTGATGACTTCTTATGAAGTGGGAACGACCATGAGACAAGCAAAACTCTATCGCTACTGTCTGCCTATGGACAGCGGTGTTATTCTTCGCGAGCAAAAGCTCACTGCAAGGGAAGGGTGGGTTGTAGAACTCAGTGACAACGGCCGCGTTGCATTGGGTGAAATCGCCCCGTTACCTGGATTCAGTCAAGAGTCGCTAGAAGCGGCTGGCGTTCAAGCTCAAGCCCAACTCGAATTATGGGTACACAATCAACCTACCGATATCGAAAGCTGTTACCCATCGGTGGCGTTTGGTCTCTCGGCAGCATTGCTAGAGCTCGGCGGTAAGCTACCTGCGGAAGGTAACTATCGAGCAGCGCCACTGTGCAGTGGTGACCCAGATGAGCTGATCCCTAAGCTCAATAACATGCAAGGCAAGAAAGTCGCCAAGATTAAGGTTGGCCTTTACGAAGCTATTCGTGATGGGATGATTGTTAGCCTGTTGCTAGAATCCATACCAGACCTCACATTAAGGCTCGATGCGAACCGCTCTTGGACGCTAGAAAAAGCTAAACAGTTCGCTAAGTATGTCGCGCCATCGCTAAGGCAGCGTATTGCCTTTATAGAGGAGCCTTGCCAGCAGCCCGGCGACAGTGTGTCGTTCGCGATAGATACTGGTATTGCTATCGCTTGGGATGAGACCTTGCAAGCCGCGGTTCACCAGAGTGATTTTGCGGTCAAACACCTTACAGGCGTGAAAGCACTGATTATAAAACCGACCTTAGTTGGTAGTATCGACAAGTGCATGGCGCTGGTCGAAGAAGCAAAAGCGCACGCCATTCAAGTGGTGATAAGTTCTAGCCTTGAGTCGAGTGTCGGACTTGGGCAGCTTGCACGATTGACAAATTGGCTCAATCCAGAAGAAACACCAGGGCTGGATACGATGCAGCTATTTGGCGCTCAGCTTGAAACGCCATGGCCTGGATGTTTGCTGCCAGTACAAACGCTGGCAGAGCAAACCGTGTATTGGCAGTCACATGGCGATAATGAGGCTTAATGACGTCCGTTAATCCACCGCTCCCTCTTTGGGAGCATTGGGCGCAGCTCACTCCGAACAAGATTGCGATTAAAAATCAAGCTCACGCTATGACGTGGCATGAGCTTTGTGAGCAAATTCAATCACTCGGCCAGTGCTTAGTTGAACAAGATTTAGCACCTGGTGATGTCGTATGTCTTGTTGGCAGAGCTGAGCAGAGCTTGGTACTTCGATATCTTGCCTGCCTCGCTCACGGCGTTATTCCTGCCTTGCTCAATGACCAACCCAAGTCTCAGCTTATCGCTAAATTTGATACCTTGTATCGCACTGATGAGCCGGCGAATGTCTGGGGTAACTGTCAATGGGATGAGTTAACGGCTCAGCGTGATGAGCATGAGCATGAGCTTTATCGCATCGAAAGATCCGATGATGACAGCTCTAAAGCGAACTCACAGCTAACAAATGCCATTGAGATGACCGAACCCGTTGTCTCGATTGTTTTTACCTCTGGCTCTACGGGGCTACCTAAAGCTGTCGCTCACAGTGCATCTAATCATCTCGCATCGGCAGCGGGCTTATTGCAGCGCTTTCGCTTTACCGCTGATGACTCTTGGCTGCTTAGTCTACCTATGTTTCATGTCTCTGGGCTTGCCATAGTTTGGCGCTGGCTAACTGTGGGGGCAACGCTCAACATTGCTTCTGGAAACTTTGCCGCAGATATTGCGAATGTCACTCATGCATCGCTCGTTGCCACTCAGCTCAAGCGAATCATCGATAATCAATGGCCAACCTCGCTAGAACGCGTGTTGCTTGGTGGCAGTCAGATTGCGCAGACATTAGTGGAAAGCGCAGAGGCTCGTGGGATTGAGTCTTGGATGGGCTATGGCATGACAGAAACCGCATCAACGGTGACAGCAAAGCGTGTCGATGCGATTGCTTCTTCAGGTACATTGTTGCCACACCGAGCATTAAAAGTGGAGAACGAGCGTATCTATGTTGCAGGTGACACTCTCGCTCGTGGCTATTTTGTGCAAGGAAAGATTAGCCCGCTTGCGCTGGAGTCTGGCTGGTTTGATACCAAAGATCTTGGCTGCTGGAATACACAACGAGAGCTGTGCGTCATCGGCCGCGCTGACAACCTGTTTATTTCCGGTGGTGAAAATGTTCACTGTGAAGAGGTCGAAGCAGCGCTGAATAGTTTGAGCTTTATCAGTCAAGCAATAGTAGTGCCTGTTGAGGATGAAGAGTTTGGTGCGCGGTGTGTGGCTTTGGTGCAGGCAAAGAGTCAACCTGAGCTTAGCAAAATGCGTGATTTACTCACCCCTCTGCTGGCTAAATTCAAACACCCAATTGGCTACTTCTTAATGCCAAATCAACTGACCTCGTCAGGGATCAAAGTCGCTCGTCGAGACGTCAAGCAGTGGCTCGCTGCTTCTCAGTCGGATTTTATTGTTATTTCATAGTCCAAATCGGCATTGTTCATTCCAAGCAAGGCTCACCATAATATCCACTATTGAATTGGCTAAGCGAGACGGAAGGGAATGAACAAGCTATTAATGATTGCGATAGGATTGCAGATAGGTCTTGCATTAACCTCTGAGGGATTGTCGCAAGCGCTTGCAGAGTTAACTGCTTTTTTGCTCACAGCGATCCTTTACTTAAACCACAAGAAATCAAAGTCTGCTTCGAACAAGAATGCTCTATCGCCTTCCACTGATATAAACAACATCAGTACCTAATTAACAGCCTGCTTAAGCGAACAAAAGCCAGCTAAGAGACGTTATCGAAATTAGTAGCCACATCGTGATCCCAAATAACATAGGCTTACTGCCCGCTTGTTTGAGCCTTTCGATGGATATGCTGGTTCCAATCAAGAATAGACACACCACCAACAACTTTTTCGATACATCGAAAATGCCGTTATACGCCCATTCAAATTGAGGTAAGTAGTCACTAACCAAAATGGCGCCGCAGTAAAAGAAGATAAAGTAAGGGATCGTTAGCTTGCTGTTTTTGTTGCGAAACAGCATCGCACTCACTAGCGCAACAGGAATTATCCATAACGCTCTGGCAAGTTTCAATGTCGTTGCTGTGGTAAGTGCTTGCTCACCATACGCAGATGCCGCGCCCACGACCGATGAGGTATCGTGGATGGCGATGGCAGCCCATGTACCAAAGGTATGCTGATCGATTGATAACGCATGGCCAATAACCGGAAAGACAAACAGCGCAAGCGAGTTCAATACAAATACGGTCGCGAGCGCAATGGCAATACTTTCGTCATCGGCATCAATAGCAGGGGCAACCGCGGCAATGGCACTGCCACCGCAAATCGCAGTACCTGACGAGATCAAATAGCCAGTGTGTTTATCCAATCCCATTTGCCTTGCTAGAGCCCAACCAATCACCAGCGTACCAATGATGGTGGCGATAATAAGGCCGATACCGTCACTGGTTGCTTGCAGAGCTTGGTCAAGGTGGATACCAAAACCCAAACCAACAATCGAGTAAGCAAGTAACTTTTTGGTGTATTTGGCGATAGGAATATCGTGCGGCACTAAGCTAAAAGTGGTGAGAAGAAAGCCAAAAATCAGCGCCATTGGTGAGCTTACCCAAGGGGTCAAACAAGCAATAATCCCGAGGAAGAACAGAGGGTAAGAGCGTAGTTGGGATATCATCAAAATCCTTACAAACAGCAAAAGCGCTAGCTAATAGCAGTTGAAATGCCAATCAATAGTTAGCGAAGTGTAGCGAGAGTTTAAGGTAAGTAAAACTAAATAAAATTTAACGGGCGTTCAGTAAAACTAAACGCCCGTTAAATAGGTTAATAGTATTGCTCCGGCTAGCGGTAGTCACCACGCAGTTCAGACACTTTCTCGAACATGGTTTGGCTTGATGCTTCTTCGGGAAGTACGGGCGTGCCCGCTTCTAGCTCCAGTTTCGCTCTAAATCGAGTTGGTAGTCCTTTACATGCACGTCCTTTGTGACGACTGAAGTAGCTTCCCCACAAACCCTTAAGCGCCATCGGGATGACAGGAACTGGCGAGCGCTTTAGCACAATATCAATACCGCGCATAAACTCATTCATCTCACCATCGGCAGTCAAACGGCCTTCAGGGAAGATACAAACAATTTCGCCAGCCGCGAGTGCTTGCTCAATCTCCACAAAGGCGCGGCGAATCGTGCCTTTGCGTTTGGCTGAAATTGGGATCACGCCTGCACGTTTTAGGAAGCGACGCACTGGTTTGAAGTTTGCGTAGTCCTCTTCCATAACAAAGCGGATTAAGCGCGGACTTGCCGCACTCATGACCAACGCATCCATGTAACTCACATGATTACAGACAATCAGCGCGCCGCCTTTCTCTGGAAGGTGATGCAGGTTTTTGTGGCTGATGCGATACATGATGTTCGTAAGAATCCAAATCAGAAAACGCACTACGAAGACTGGTGCTTGCAAAAACAGGTAAGTAGCCATCAAAAAGTTAAGTGCTGAAAGCAGGATAAACAGCTCAACAATAGAAAGTCCCAGCACTGAAAGGCCAACAATACCCAGTACTGCACTACCAACCATAAATAAAGAGTTGTAGATATTGAGAGCGGCAATGACACGGGCGCGCTCTGTCGGTTTCGCCTGCTGCTGCATTAACGCATACAAAGGAACGATAAACAGACCACCGGAGGCACCAAGAGCAAGCAGATAGCCGAACACGAGCCACAGTGCTGTGTGCGAAACAAACTCGCTAAACGATGCAAACTGCGGAAGCTCTTCGGGTACGGCAAACGCCATCAATGCACCAAAGATAGTGATACCAATGCTACCAATTGGCACAATGCCGACATCAATACGGTTTTTCGACATTTTGTCACAGAGCATAGAGCCAAGGGCAATACCGACAGAGAATAACGCCAATAGGAAAGAGACTGCGGCCTCATTGCCCATCAAATGGATCTTAGTGAAGTTCGGGAATTGCGTTAAGTAAGCCGCGCCCAAAAACCAAAACCAGCTAATCGCCATGATGCATTGGAACACCACTCGATCTTGGTGAGCGATCTTGAGCGTTTCTTTGGTTTGCTTAACTGGTTGCCAGCGGAATTTAAGATCTGGATCCGCCGCGGGTGCATTGGGGATTGAACGACTCGATATATAGCCAGCCAATGCGAACACAATCACACTGGCTGCCGCCACATATTTAGCGCTCTCAGAGGAGGCAATAATGCCCGCACCCAAAGTACCCAATAGAATCGCGAGAAAAGTCCCTGTTTCTACCAACGCGTTGCCCGATAGGAGTTCGTTTGGTTTGAGTTGCTGTGGCAGTAGCGCGTATTTTACCGGGCCAAAAAAAGCAGACTGGGTACCCATCAAAAATAGCAACAGTAGCAGAATGCCATAGCTTTCGGTGACAAAACCAATGGCGCCAAGGCACATGATACCAATCTCCGCTAGCTTAACTTTGCGGATGAACCACGACTTCTCGTATTTGTCAGCCAGGACACCTGCGGAAGCAGAGAACAAGAAGAAAGGCAGAATAAACAACCCTGCAGCAAGGTTGATGAACAAGTTGCTCGAAATAGGTAGTACTTGTGGGCCAGCGAACGCAACAAAAAGGAGTAGAACGTTTTTAAAAATGTTGTCGTTGAATGCGCCGAAAAACTGAGTAACAAAGTAGGGCATAAAGCGTCTTTCGGTAAGTAAAGACGCAGTTTTGGTGTTAGGCATTACCTTTCCTTTTAATTACCAGCTTTTGAGGTAATTTGAGATGAGATCTTTGATGAGCACACTGCCATCAATAGGTTCTGAGGTGAAAAATTTGTCATCGACACTGAGTAGCGTGATACCGTGCACGCCAGCCCAAAGTACACGACTAGCCTTCATGACGTCAGTCGGTAAACGTTCTGGGCGAAGCTCAGACAATAAATGCTCCAACATACCAGTCATACCGTCGATGCGCTGCGACTGCCACTCTGGAAGTTGGTCACCATTCATGTTGTGCTCAAATATTAATTGCCAACGATACGGGTACTTCTTTGCAAAATCATGATAGCAAATAGCCAGCGCATACAAGGCTTGCTCAGCGTTGTCCGTTCTTTCGATGACTAGTTTCGATTCTTGGGACAACTCGTCTACGGTGCGAGCAACGGCATGAAGTAACAGTAAATTGTAACTGCCGAAAATATTCACCAAGGTGCTAGGAACATACCCTATAAGCGTGGCTATCTTGCGAAGACTCAGCGAGTGATAGGAGTTCTCGTTGAGGTAATCCCTGACAGTAGTCAGCGTCAGGTCGATAAGTTCTTCCCGGGTATGATCGTTTCTGCGGGCCATTGTGATGGATTCTTAATTGAACACGGTTCGTTATTTTAGTGTTGAGACAGGTTAGCGTCAACAAATGAAGCCAGTGATTGCAAGGTTGCAACGCACTTTTGAGATAGTTGTCGGTATCACAGTGTGTTCTTGAAACAATGTCATTGTTGGTGTGTATACCGTAACAAACGTGCAATATTCTGAAACAAGTCCGAGCATCTAAAGCGTTTCTTTAATGCTAAGCTCAGTATATGATGCGTAGTAAGTCGTAATAGGACTTACGATGTAATGTGACAATAACGAAAGGTTGAGAATGAAACGTTTATTTTCTTTCGTCGCACTGCTAGTACTGGCAGTGGCGGTGAATCCGGTAGCCGAAGCAAAGAAATTCGGTGGCGGTAAATCATTTGGTAAGAGCTTTAAAACGGCTCCGGCTCCAAAGCAGCAACAACAAAATACCAATAACATCAGTCGCCAAGATCAGAATAAAGCTGGAAGCAGCAAGAAAGGTCTGATGGGCGGTATTTTAGGTGGTTTGCTTGCTGGTGGCCTTTTAGCTGCCTTCTTTGGTGGTGCTTTCGAAGGCATCAACTTCATGGATATCTTGATTTTTGGTTTGATTGCTTTTGTGATCTTCAAACTGATGCGCGGTATGCTGGGGGCAAAGCAGGGTAGTATGAATCAGCAGAGGCAGCAGCCGGCGTTTGGCGGTCACTCTCGTCAACAGTTCGAGCAGCCTTCAAACTTCCAGAACTTTGAACAGCCAGCATCAACGGCTTCAACAGGTGGCTTTGGTGCAGCTGGACACAGCGAAGTGCCTCATAACTACCCACCGGGCTTTGATCAAGCTGCATTCCTAAATGGTGCTCGCGAGCACTACCGTATTCTTCAAGGTGCGTGGAATCATAACGAACTACACACGATCGAAGAGTATGTATCAGCAAGCTTGCTGCAAGATCTTATCAGCGAACGCGCTAAGCTTGAAGGCGAGCAGCACACTGACGTGATGTATGTTGACGCTGAGGTTGTTCGTGCCGATTACGACGCCAACAAAGCACAGTTGAGTCTTCAATTCTCTGGTCGTTACCGCGATACAGTTGAAAACATCGAAGAAGACATCGAAGATATCTGGCACCTTGAGCGTGATTTGACCCAGCCAAATGCGCCATGGCTAATCGTTGGTATTCAAGGTTAAGGCTTTGCTGTTATGGCGGCAGGTTATAATGGGCCGCATATTTGGTATGTGCCAACAGAAAAGTTTCGTCATCCCTGCGAAGGCAGGGATCTACTCATAGCGCACACCAAGCCTTAACCTAGATTCCTGCCTGCGTAGGCGCACGGCCAGTGGAATGACGAATGATACAAAAGGCGAGTTACGATTAAAAAACTGCAGAGTAAAATCTGCAGTTTTTTTACATTTGAATCGCCGCAATCTGGCGTTTTTCCTCTATAATCCTGCCTTTGCTATCAACCCCATTATTCCCAATCATGCGAACCTTATTTGCTCAAACTACATTGTTGCTGACATGCAGTGCAGCTACCTCTCTTTCGTTGGCTGACGATCATATTGTGCCCCTTGTTGAGCACACTCCAAACCCAACCACAGAGAAGCTTGATCGCTTTTTAGGTGTGTTTGGTGCGGAGTCGGAATACGATGCAGATAAAGGTCTCAACTCAAGTTATATTCCTGCGGTGTTTTACAAGCCAGAGCAAGGCTTGGGGCTTGGACTCTTGTATGTGGGGTTATATGGTGACCCGAGTGATGGTGCTGGTCAGCCTTCTTCTATGGTGATCAACCCGTATGCGTCATCGAATGGCTCTATGGGTATTACGTTCAGTAATAAGCACTTTTACAATGGCGGTGATAACCGCGTTTACACCGATATTAAAGTGTTTGATGACGCAGCGGTTTATTATGGTCAGGGCTACGAAAACGGGCAGCAAGACGGCAATAAGGTTGATTTCAAAGAGCAAGTGATCGATGTAAAACCAACGTGGCTGACTCGAGTTTCTGGTGACTACTTCTTGGGCTTGGGTGCCAATGTGAAATCGGTGCGCCCTCACGATAAGACGTTTGAAAATCAAAACCTTGATACCATTGCTAATGAGCTCACCGATAACACCAGCTATGGTGTGTTTGTCTCTAACGTGTTTGATACCCGAGATAACGTAACCAACGCGACTAAAGGTACCTTATTGCAAGCCGATTTGGGTTTGTATCACGATGCCACTAACTCAGAGAACTTTGGTAAGTATTCGCTTAAGGCTTCTCAATATCACTCGTTGGCGCCGGTGCCGGGATTATTTGCATGGCAAGTGCAAGCTAACTTAACCTCAGGCAACGTCCCTTGGAATCAACTGCCAGATCTTGGCGGTGCAGATGCGATGCGAGGCTATATCCTTGGTCGCTATCGTGATAACCAAATGATGATGGGACAGGTAGAATACCGTTTACCAGTGTACTGGCGAGTCGGTGTCGTTTTCTGGGGCGCGGCGGGTACGGTATCAGAAAATGTATCCGGGCTGTGGGATAAAACGTTAGCGAGTGCTGGTACTGGCTTTCGATTCAAAATCAAAGACAAGGTCAATGTGCGCGCGGATATCGGTTACGGTGAGCATGGTGGCACCTTCTACTTCCACGTCAATGAAGTGTTCTAGTTTGCTCTCATCAAACCTCAAATACTAAAAAGCCTCCATTCGGAGGCTTTTTTCATTCAGCTAGAACAAAATTACTCTTGCTCTTGACCCGATTGAATCGCAGTAAGTGCAACTGTGTAAACGATGTCGTCTACTAGCGCGCCACGAGATAGGTCGTTAACTGGCTTGCGCATACCTTGCAGCATTGGACCGATAGACACTAGATCTGCCGAGCGCTGTACCGCTTTGTATGTTGTGTTACCCGTGTTTAGATCTGGGAATACAAATACTGTCGCTTTACCAGCGACTGGAGAGTTAGGTGCTTTAGAAGCTGCTACGTTCTCCATGATTGCCGCATCGTACTGTAGAGGACCGTCGATGATGAGATCAGGACGCTTCTCTTGAGCCAGTTTCGTTGCTTCACGTACTTTATCTACGTCAGCACCTTTACCAGACTCACCAGTCGAGTAAGAGATCATTGCAACGCGAGGTTCGATACCGAATGCTGCAGCAGAATCTGCAGATTGGATAGCGATTTCAGCAAGTTGCTCAGCTGTTGGATCTGGGTTGATCGCACAGTCACCGTATACCAATACTTGATCAGGCAGAAGCATGAAGAAGATTGACGATACGATAGACGTACCAGGAGCAGTCTTGATGATTTGGAACGGAGGAACGATAGTGTTCGCTGTTGTGTGAACAGCGCCAGATACTAGGCCGTCAACTTCGTTCGCTTCAAGCATCATAGTGCCTAGGTATACAGAATCTTGTAGCTTCTCACGAGCCACAACTTCAGTCATACCTTTCGCGCCACGCAGTTCAACCAAGCGAGCAACGTAGTCTTCACGTACAGCATCAGAATCGATGATAGTTACGCCAGCACCTAGCTCAACGCCTTGCTGTGCTGCAACACGTTTGATCTCTTCTGGGTTACCAAGAAGTACACATTCCGCGATACCGCGCTCAGCACAGATAGCCGCAGCTTTAACTGTACGTGGCTCGTCACCTTCAGGAAGAACAATACGCTTGCCAGCACGGCGAGCAAGTTCAGTTAGCTGGTAACGGAATGCTGGTGGACTTAGCTTACGAGTACCAACAGTACCCTCTAGTAGAGAGTCGATCCAAGGGCCGTCAATATGACCAGCCACGTGCTCGTTTACGAACTCGATACGCTCTTTATCATCTGCAGGAACTTCTAAGCTGAAGCTCTGTAGGTTCAGAGAAGTCTGCCAAGTGTTACCTTGTGCTTTAAAGATTGGAAGACCAGTCTCAAGCGCAGGCTTGATAAGGTCAGCAATCTCAGCAGGAACGTCGTAGCCGCCTGTTAGTAGGATAGCGCCGATTTCCACACCGTTCATTGCTGCTAGCGCCGCTGCAACGATTACGTCTGGTCGGTCAGCAGAAGTCACAAGTAGAGAGCCTGGTTTGAAGTGCTCAATCATGTTTGGCAGTGAACGTGCACAGAACGTAATGCTCTTGACACGACGTTTTGCGATGTCACCTTCGTTGATGATTTCAGCGTTTAGGTGCTCAGCCATGTCGACTGCACGTGTTGCGATCAAGTCGATCTTCCAAGGCACACAACCTAGAACACGAATTGGGCTAGTGTTGAAGATTTGCATCACTTCAAGGTTAGCTTGCTGCGCTGTGTCTGCATCGTCGAAGATTTCAGAAAGATCTGGACGTGTACGACCTGCTTCATCAACCGGTGCATTTAGCTTGTTGATGATAACACCAGAGATCTTCTTGTTCTTGGTGCCGCCATAGTTAGAACATGCAACTTCGATACGCTCTTTAAGCTGGCTCGGGTTGTCTGTACCTGGAGTCGCAACGAATACGATTTCAGCGCCAAGTGTCTTCGCGATTTCTTCGTTGATTGCGTTTGCAAACGGGTGCTTACGAGTTGGTACAAGACCTTCGATAAGTGTTACGTCCGCATCTTTGTTGATTTGGTTGTAGCGCTCAACGATTGTTTCTAGAAGCACGTCTAGCTTCTCGTTACCAATCAGGGCTTCTGCTTCTGACATAGGAAGTGGTTGACCCACTTTCATGTCGCTGCTGTTACCTACGATAGAAGAAGTTAGATCTGGCTGATCGCCACCGTGGCGAGGTTGAGCAACAGGTTTGTAGAACGATACGTTTACACCCTTACGCTCCATTGCACGCAGGACACCCATGCTAACACTGGTAAGACCGACACCAGCGCTAGTAGGTACAAGCATAATAGTACGGGACATTCTTTGAGTACCTCAAACTATATATATGGGGGAAGAAACTCAGTGATTCGATGAGTTGCAAACAAGCGCAAGCAAGTGTTTCACTGAGCCCTATAAGAAAACTGGCTAACCTAGGTTAGCCAGTTTGAACATTAAAGACCTGCTAGGCGTGCAGTGTCTTCAGCGATGACTAGCTCTTCGTTAGTAGAGATAACCATTGCCGGGATACGGCTGCTTGCTGCAGTGATAGTACCTTCGCCGCCGAAACGAGCTTTAAGGTTAGCTTCACCGTCAACTTCGATGCCGAATACGCCTAGACGGTTTAGAACCATTTCACGGATTGGTGCAGAGTTTTCACCGATACCACCAGTGAACACGATAGCATCTAGACGACCGTCAAGAGACGCAGTGTAGCCAGCTACGTATTTCGCTAGGCGGTGGCAGAACACGTCCATTGCACGTGTTGCTTCTTCTTTCTCACCGTAGTTGTCTTCAACGAAACGGCAGTCAGAAGTCACTTCAGTTAGACCCAGAAGGCCAGACTCTTTAGTTAGCATGTTGTTGATTTGCTCAACAGAGTAACCTAGTGCGTCGTGCAGGTGGAAGATGATCGCAGGATCGATGTCACCACAACGAGTACCCATTACAAGACCTTCAAGAGGAGTTAGACCCATTGAAGTATCTACAGATTCACCGTTTTTGATAGCACAAACAGAAGCACCGTTGCCTAGGTGGCAGTTGATGATGTTCAGTTCGTTAGCTGGCTTACCAAGTAGCTCAGCTGCTTCACGTGCGATGAATAGGTGAGAAGTACCGTGCATGCCGTAGCGACGGATGCCGTGCTCTTTGTACAGGTTGTACGGTAGAGCGTATAGGTAAGACTCTTGAGGCATAGTTTGGTGGAACGCAGTGTCAAATACCGCTACGTTCTTAAGCTCTGGGAAGTTGTGCTTCGCCGCTTCGATGCCGATGATGTGAGCAGGGTTGTGAAGAGGTGCAAATGTTGCAGAGTCTTCGATACCTTTAAGTACATCGTCTGTGATTAGCGCAGAAGATGTGAATTGCTCGCCACCGTGAACGATACGGTGACCGATAGCGCCTAGGTTTGCTTTTAGCTCAGGCTTAGAAGCAAGGATAGTCTCTACCATGAACGCTAATGCTTCTTCGTGAGCAGCGCCGTTACCTAGTTGAGCTTCGTGTTTACCATCAAGTTTCCACTTGATACGAGCTTCTGGAAGGTGAAGACATTCTGCAAGACCTGTTAGGTGCTCATCACCGTTTTCTGCATCAACGATGGCGAACTTAAGAGAAGAACTGCCGCAGTTTAAAACTAAAACCAGCTTAGACATTAGAGGTTACCTGTATTTTATCTGATCGGGGATCAAGGATGTAAACGTATCTCAAGACTGAGAGGCAGCAAAAAATGCCTATCACTCTTGGTCATAAAATCATCAATTGCCGTATAATAATATGCGATTTTTCCAAGAAAACCACATTAGCGTCCTTGCGACGGTCATCTCGACGGTTGCCTATTTTGTAAATAAAGACAACAATGAGATTGAGGATTCGCAAAGAATAACGATAATGGCAGAAGATAACAAAATAAATTTGAAAGAATCTTAACTTCCGTCAATATTTTGCTGATTTAGTTGAATAGTTCAACTTTTTTTTAGTGAGGTTAGCTATGAGCGAGAGAGCAAGTCTGACTCAGAGTTTAAAAAATGGTCAAAAGTACATGGAACTTTGGCCGATGCGTAAGGAGCTAACGCCCCTGTTTCCAGAGCAGCGCATCATTAAAGCGACGCGATTTGGCATTAAAGTGATGCCTGCGGTTGCAGCCATTAGTGTGTTAACGCAAATGGCCTTTAACAACGCTCATGCGTTGCCACAGTCGATTGTGATTGCGTTGTTTGCGATTAGTATGCCTCTACAGGGGATGTGGTGGTTGGGAAATCGCTACAACACACAGTTGCCTCCAGCTTTGGCGTCTTGGTACCGTGAGCTGCACCAAAAGATTATTGAATCGGGCGGTGCGATGGAACCAGCAAAAGCGAAACCTAAATACAAAGAGCTTGCCATTACGTTGAACCGTGCTTTTAGGCAGCTTGACAGAAGCGACTTCGATCGCTGGTTTTAGTAACAATTGATTAATATGTAAACACAAGCCCCGCTCGCAAACGAGTGGGGCTTGTTCGTTTTAGCAACGATGGTCGTGCAGTTGTAACACCTTTGTATAGAGTGTTGGCTTAATGTTGTCACTACTATCGCGGTCATTTAGCCGTTATTGGACTGTCGTTATTGGAACTGGCGACTAATCCTATAAATCGCGCCACTATCAGTGCTAAACCATACGTGACCGGCCGAATCGGTGGTGATATCTCGTACTCTCTCTCCAAGCTCTTCGTAGTAGCGTCTTTCTTCTAATACTTGGCCTGCTTCGTTGATATCTAGGATGTTGATGTGCGTGAGTTTCAGCGCTCCTATTAGCAAGATGCCATTGAGCCTTGGAAACTCCTCGCCCTCATACAAATGCAGCGACCCTGGTGCAATGGAAGGAATGTAAACTTTGCTTGGTGGTTCAATGCCTTCTTTTTCTTGCGCCTCTCCAGCATTGATGGGCCCCCAATACTCTTTACCGTGTGAAGTAATTGGCCAGCCATAGTTAAGACCCGCTTTAACTAAGTTGAGCTCATCACCGCCTCTTGGGCCGTGCTCTATCGTCCACAATTGAGCTCGTTTGCTATCAAACACCAACCCTTGTGGATTGCGGTGGCCGTAAGAGTATATCTCTGGAGCAAAATCTTGGTTGTCGACAAACGGATTGTCTTTTGGAATTGATCCATCTTGATTGAGGCGAACGATGCTACCGGCGTGGTTATCGGTCTGCTGAGCATTATCCCTGTCACCTGCATCACCTATGGTCATATAGACCAAACCTTCCTCATCAAAAGCGATTCGGCTGCCAAAGTGGCGACCAGAGGTGACCGGCACATTACTGGTGAATAGATCTTGCCAGTTTGTGAGTTTGTTGCCATTGAGAGTCGCTTTCGCAAGAGTGGGGGCTCCCCCTTTATCGACAGGTTTCGCGTAGGTGAAATAATAAACGTTGGCTTCGGATGGGCTTGGGTGAATGTCCATCAGGCCACCTTGGCCAGAGGCATAAATCGCAGGTAGCCCACTTATCGATGTTTGCTTGCTACTTTTTGTATCGACAAGCAGCATTTGACCTTCCCTTAACGTCACCAATAGTTCCGAGTCACCTACAGTCAGAATTGACCAAGGAACCCCATTCACTGTGGTCACTTTTTCTAACTGACTGCCTTCAAACTCTCGGGCTATCGAGGGCATTGCCAATAGAAAAATCAGAGGTAAAAGAAGTAATGGACGCATGCTAAAAGTTCCCTCGCGACTGGGTGTGAACAACTCGTTGACGATTACGCTATCTGTATGAATATAGACATCTTTCACAGAATTGCATTCACAAAGCTTCACTTTTGTCAAAAATGGATTACGCTGATTTTTGAGTAAATATTAGTCGCATGTATCGCTGTATGTACGCATTTGTTTAAATGTTGGTTGCGAAAGCACATGGATAGCACGTTTATCTAATGTGAATGTTAATAATACCTTTCAATTTGGTTGTCTTGCTGGTAGAAGTAGCAGGGAGTCAAAAAATAATTCACGAAGTGTAAATTAAATAATACACACTCATTCCCCATTAGTGAGTAGAGTGCCTCTGCTCATTCTGGGTTGCTTAATCAAGGAGTTAAGATGAAAGCAAGCAAGATCATTGTCACTGCAGCATTAACAGGTGTGGCGTTGCTGTCTTCAGCCAGCATCATGGCAAAAACAGCAAAAGTCGCGGTATCGCAAATTGTTGAACACCCTGCGCTCGATGCGACACGCCAAGGTTTGGTCGACGGTCTTAAAGAAAAAGGCTACGAGCAAGGTAAAAACCTCGAGTTTGATTATAAAACTGCGCAAGGTAACCCAGCGATTGCAGTGCAAATTGCTCGCCAATACGTGGGTGAGCGCCCAGACGTGTTAGTGGGTATCGCGACACCAACAGCTCAAGCATTGGTTTCTGCGACACGTGATATTCCAGTAGTGTTTACCGCCGTTACTGATCCTGTGGGTGCGAAACTGGTGAAAAAGCTTGAACAGCCAGGTAAGAACGTGACAGGTCTATCGGATCTATCACCCGTCGATCAGCACGTTGAGCTTATCCAAGAGATCATGCCAAATGTGAAGAGCATTGGTGTGGTTTACAACCCAGGCGAAGCGAACGCAGTGAGCTTAATGAAGCTATTGAAAGAGAGCACAGACAAACGTGGTATTGAGCTAGTGGAAGCTACAGCGCTTAAAAGTGCCGATGTCCAAACCGCGACTCAAGCTATTTCAGCGAAATCAGACATCATCTACGCGCTTATCGATAACACGGTAGCGAGTGCTATCGAAGGCATGATTGTATCGGCTAACCAAGCGAAGACGCCGGTTTTTGGTGCGGCAACGTCGTATGTTGAGCGTGGCGCTGTGGCGAGTCTTGGTTTTGATTACTACCAAATCGGCGTGCAGACAGCAGACTACGTAGCGCAAATTCTTGAAGGTACTGAGCCAGGTAAAATCGATGTCAAAGTGGCAAAAGGTTCGGATTTGGTGATCAACGCAACGGCTGCGAAAAAATTGGGTCTTTCTATCCCTCAAACGGTGATGGATCGAGCAACAAGCGTTAAGTAAGTCTTGCATTGAGATGAAGCTGGATCTTCGGATCCAGCTTTTTTGTTAAGTCTTCTTTTTTAAACAGCAGTTGTTAAACAGCAGTGGAGTAGTTATGTCTGCTTTTGCATTTTTTGGAGCTCTTGAAATTGGTCTTATTTACGGACTGGTTGCACTGGGTGTCTATCTTACTTTTCGCGTTCTCGACTTTCCTGATCTGAGTGTTGATGGCAGCTTTCCTATGGGAGCCGCTGTGGCAGCTACCGCGATTGTTGCCGGTATTAACCCTTGGGTAGCAACAGGGATGGCGATTATTGCCGGAGCTGCAACGGGCTGGGTGACCGCCTTTCTTGCAGTGCGCTGCGGTATCCTTCACTTGCTTGCGTCTATCCTCACGATGATTGCGGCATTCTCGATCAATATTCGTATCATGGGTCGACCAAACATGGCCTTGCTTGGCGAAGACACCATTTTGACTCCGTTCGAAATGATGGGTGATGCCATATATGTTCGCCCGCTGGTGGTTGGCGTGTTAGTGCTGATTTCAGCTTGGTTTGTGGTACGACTGCTGAACAGCGACTTTGGTTTGGGTCTTCGTGCCACAGGCGTAAATGCACGCATGGTTAAGGCTCAAGGGGCAAGTACCTCATTTTACACCTATTTCTGCTTAGCACTATCAAACGGCTTTGTCGGCTTTGCTGGTGCACTTTTCGCACAAACCAACAGTTTCGCTGATGTCACATCCGGCGTGGGTACTATTGTTGTGGGTCTGGCTGCGGTCATTTTAGGTCAAACGCTTATTCCTGGTCGTAAGATTTGGGTTGCTGTAACTGCAGTCATTGTTGGCTCTGTTCTGTATCGTTTGGCCGTCGCCTTTGCCTTGAGTTCGGGCATGTTTGGCCTGCAAGCATCCGACCTAAACTTGGTCACCGCCGTGCTGGTGGCAGCTGCGCTGATTGCGCCAAAGATAAAAGGAAACCTAAAAGCAAAAAAGGTCGTAAAGCCTGCTAAGAGTAAAGCGGTCTCTCAACCAGGCAACACGGGGAATGCAGCATGATTCGACTAGAAGATATTCAAGTTACCTTTAATCCAGGGACGGTTTTGGAAAATCGTGCACTGAAAGGGGTGAACCTAGAGGTGCCAGAGCACCAGTTTTTGACGGTCATTGGCTCTAACGGTGCTGGTAAATCAACCTTGCTAGGTGCGGTTACGGGTGAAACGCCGATGGTCGGTGGGCGTGTTCTCATTGATGATATGGATGTGACTCGCCAAACCGTCGATCAACGTGCTAATCAATGTGCACGAGTGTTTCAAGATCCTTTAGCCGGTACTTGTGGTGATCTCTCTATCGAAGAGAACATGGCACTGGCCTACATGCGTGGCAAAAAGCGTGGCTGGAGCTTGTCGCTGTCGAGTAAACGTCGCAAGCTGTTCCAAGAGCGCATCAGCATTCTAGGACTTGGACTTGAAGACAGGCTCGGGGACAACATTGGATTGCTATCTGGTGGTCAGCGTCAGGCGGTAAGCCTAGTTATGGCAACATTGTCAGACAGTAAGTTGCTGCTATTGGATGAACACACTGCGGCACTCGATCCACGCATGGCGGCGTTCGTTATTGATCTCACCAAAAAGGTTATTCAAGAGTTTAACCTCACGGTAATGATGGTGACGCACTCAATGAAAGATGCACTCGCTTGTGGCGATCGAACCGTGATGCTGCACCAAGGCGAAATTGTCCTCGATGTAGAAGGCGATCAGCGTGCCAATATGCAAGTGCCAGACTTATTGGAAATGTTCTCCAAAGTACGTGGTGAAGAGCTCGCTGACGACAGTTTGTTGCTCAGCTAATCATCATTGTTTAAAGGTCTCAGCCTCCCGAGCTAAGCCTACAATCTGTGATCCCTCTTCAATTTGAAGGGGGATTTTTTCTTCAGCCGATTCTTCTACAATTATCCTACCTCGTTCCCTATAACAGAAGAATCATAATGAATCAGCCATTTTTATATCATCCGCAAACCCAAGATGGGTTAGTGCGAGAAGGTGATAAACTCACTATTCGTCTATTTGCTGAGCAAGATAAATTTGAGTCAATAAAGCTTCGTCATGAGCCGGACAATGAAGAATATCTAGTCGAGCTTAGTAAAGTTGGTACCAAAGGTCAGCTAGACATCTGGCAAGCAGCATTGCCTCTGAGTGCCGATAAAGATGTGACTTACTATGTGTTTAAGGCACTGACTGCGACGGGCCAATATTGGCTCGATGCGCGCGGCACTCACAGCCGTATGCCGGGGCGAGAGTATCATTTCAAATATAACCGCGCAGATCAGCCACCAAGTTGGGTTGCAGAGCAGGTGTTCTACCAGATCTTCCCAGATCGCTTCTGTAATGGCGACCCGAGTATTGGCGTTGAGACTGGCGAGTACCAATACCCAAATCGCAATCGTGAGTCAGTGAAGAAACAGTGGGGAGAGCCAGTAGGCAATCATGGCAGTTCGGGCGCGGTTGAGTTTTATGGTGGCGACCTAGCTGGTATCGAATCTAAGTTGGACTATCTGCAAGATCTCGGGATAACCACCTTGTACCTCAATCCGATTTTCACCTCATACAGTAACCATAAGTACGACACGGTGGACTACTATTCGATCGATCCTAAGTTTGGTACTAATCAACAATTTGCCGAACTTGCAGACAATTTGCATCAAAGAGGCATGAAAGTGGTGCTCGATGCAGTTCTCAATCACACCTCGGTCGCTCACCCATGGTTTGACGTGTTAGAGGCGAGTAACGGTGCTTACACCTCTGCAGACAGTCCCTACCGAGACTACTACTTCTTTAATGGTGACTCTAAACAGTATGTGGGTTGGAAAGGAATCGATACGCTACCGGTTCTAAACTTCCACAATGAAGAAGTACGCGATCATATCTATCGTAGTAAAGACTCTGTGATCAAACATTGGTTGAAACCACCGTACAATATAGACGGCTGGCGTTTTGATGTGATTCATATGCTGGGTGAGGGCGAGGGCGCAGCAAACAACGCCCATTATGTGAGGGCGTTTCGTGAATCGATGAAGTCGGTGAATCCTGACTCCTACATGCTGGGTGAGCATTTCTTTGAAGCAACTCAGTGGCTACAGGGCGATCAAGAAGATGGCGCCATGAACTACTATGGTTTTGCCCATCCACTGCGCGCGCTTCTCGCTGGCAAAGATATTGCGTTTGATCCTATCAACATCGACTGCCACGAGTTTTTAAGCTGGCTTCAAGAGGCAAGTGCTAAAGTGCCATGGAGCAACCAGCTATCTCAGTTAAACCAACTCGATAGTCATGATACGGAACGTTTTATTACTACCTTGGCTGGCAATGACAATCGTCTTGCCATCGCCTTACAGCTTCTGATGACCTACGTAGGCACTCCGTGCTTATACTACGGTGTGGAAGTCGGGCTTGAGGGGACGCATGATCCCGATAATCGTCGCTGCTTCCCATGGGAGCGAGTGGAGACAAGTTCGTGGCTACCGTATTGCAAGCAATTGATTTCGCTTCGTAAAGCATCAAAAGCACTGCAGCGAGGTAGTTTTGTCCCGCTTTATGTTGATGAGTTTAGCTTGGTGTTCGCCCGTCAACTGGACGATGAAGTGGTGATTAGTGGCTTTAATCTAGGGACAGACGCTGTGCAGTTTTCGCTGCCGGTTTGGAAGCTAGGGCTTGAGAGTGCCCGTTTTGAATGTGCATCGACGGGCAGCAAATCTGAATCAATTGATGGTGTGTTAGACGTCACTATCGCAGCAGAGGGCTCTCTGCTGCTGACACACTAACTAGATTGACTGCGGCAAGGTGATTACTGCGATAAGGCCGCAAGCATCTTGTCGCGGTATTGCTGGATGTGCTCGACAATCGGTGCCGCTTTGTTAAAGGTGCGGATCTCACGAAATAGCTCAGCGGCTTCTGGGTATTGCTGACGAAGATACGAGAACCACTGCTTAACGCGGTTTGGATAGTAAAGCCCTTTATCGCCTTTGATTTCATAGGTTGAATAGACCAAAAGCAGCTCAACCACTTCATGCCAAGGCATCACTGTATGGTTGTGTTTGACCACGTTACCGAGGTTCGGCACATTGAACGCGCCGCGGCAGACCATCAAAGAATCCACGCCTGTAGTTTCAATGCATCGCTGTCCATCGGCGTAGTTCCAAATCTCACCATTCGCGATAAGAGGCAAGTTGGTTTTGCTGCGAATCGCGTTGATGTATTCCCATTTGATCTCGCTAGCTTTATATCCGCCAGTTTTGGTGCGTGCATGTACGGTAAGTTCATTGGCGCCTGCTTGTTCAATCGCATCAACAATCTCAAAGCAGTCATCTGGATTTTCCCAGCCTAAGCGAATCTTAGCAGTAACGGGAATAGAGGGGTCTACCGCATCTCGGCATGCTTTAACTACGCTATGGATAAGCTCTGGGTGCTGCAGTAACGCCGCGCCGCCTTTGCTCTTGTTGACCAGTTTTGCAGGGCAGCCAAAGTTGAGATCAATCCCTTTCGCGCCAAGTGACGCTGCTTTAACGGCGTTTTCCGCCATCCAACGGGGATCTTGGCCGAGAAGCTGAATATGAACAGGTGTACCGGATTTGGTCATGGAACCTTGAGCCAGTTCAGGACACAGGCGATAGAACACGTGATCAGGCAAAGCTTGGTCAACAACGCGAACAAATTCAGTCACACAAAGATCGTAGTCGTTGATCTCGGTAAGAATTTCTCGCATTAAATGATCTAACACACCCTCCATCGGGCCCAAAACAACACGCATACCAGTTCTCATCATATTCAGGGAGCGGGGATTCTACCCGTTATAGAACAAAGAATCGACCATTGTGTTTCTAGGGCGAGGTAAATATACTTGCCGAAAATTTTGATTGGTGTAGTGAACAAATGAAATTCATCGAGCTTCCTGTCGACTGGACAGGCGAATCTAGCGCGTTTATTGAAGGCGCAATCCTAGCCGCTAACTTTGCTGCTGAGCCGCTAAAACCAGAGGCTTGGTTATCTTCAGTCATCGGCGATTTTACATCAGAGCAAGAGACTTGGGTCGTTGAACACCTGCATGCTCAATATGCGCTTCTAAAAACCAATCAATACGCATTGCTGGCTTTGCTTGATGACAACCAAGAGCAAGCGGCAGACTTTGCTGAGGGCTTCATGACGGTTTGGCCGGTTGTTGAGACGCAATGGCAAGGTAAAACGCTATCTGATGGCACAGAGCGCATGCTTCAAGCTCTGTTGACGACTTTGATGTTAGCAATGGACGAAGAGCAAACGCATGCTCAAATGCGTGAAGCGGGCTTTGAGCAACTGCCAACCTATGCAGACTTGGCGCCGCAACTGGATGCGATGGTGAATGAAGTCGCAATGGCGGCGGATGAGATGATGGTTGGGCATCAGTCTCAAACGGTGAACCCGTTTAAAGGGGTTGGGCGCAATGATGCTTGTCCTTGTGGTAGTGGCAACAAGTTTAAGAAGTGTTGCGGTAAGTAATTAAGCGATGCGCAGCGAGCCAGTAGTTCCTCCCTTTAATAAGGGGAGGCTAGGAGGGGTAAATGCGTAGGATTCGAAGCGTTCAGAGGGTCAGCTTGGGTAAAGAGCACAGGTGACAAATCTGAATTGTTACTTGTCGCGACTCCGCCGCAGAGACCCCCTCTAGCTCCCCCTATCTTAGGGGGAGAACCGCAGGCTAGCTCCTATCGTCGCACCGCCTTTTGATTAAGCGACGCGCAAGCGAGCCTTGGTTCCTCCCTTTTATAAGGGGAGGCTAGGAGGGGTAAATGCGTAGGATTCGAAGCGTTCAGAGGGTCAGCTTGGGTAAAGAGCTCAGGTGACAAATCTGAATTGTTACTTGTCGCGACTCCGCCGCAGAGACCCCCTCTAGCTCCCCCTATATTAGGGGGAGAACCATGGGCTAGCTCCTATCGTCGCACCGCCTTTTGATTAAGCGACGCGCAAGCGAGCCTTGGTTCCTCCCTTTTATAAGGGGAGGCTAGGAGGGGTAAATACGCAGGCCTAGAAGCGTTCAGAGGATCAGATTGGGTAAAAAACTCAGGTGACAACTTTGAATTTTTACTTGTCGTAACTTCACCGCAGATACCCCCTCTAGCTCCCCCCTATATTAGGGGGAGAACCATAGGCTAGCTCCTATCGTCGCATCGCCGTTTTATTGAAACCCACGATGTCTAGCCGATGGCACTTTCGCACCCTGCGAAATTACAACAATCGCCAACGCAACCAAGTTACCCGCAAAGATAACAACCAGCCACTGAGGCATAGAGAGCGACAAGAACTGCCACACCACTTTTGAACAATCGCCATAAGCTTCAAACAACCATGGTGCCCATTCGTTTAATGGTGCCCAATCTGGGAACGTCACAAACAAATCACAGGTCTTAAATGGGGAAGGGTTGAACTGATAGTCCACGTGCTCAAGTGATAGTGTTAGACCTTTGATAGAAGATGCTCCCCACGCGCCTAACCCAAGCCATCTCAGCAAGGTATTATTGGGGTTAATCAGGCCAATTAACGCAGCACCGCCGATGCCAAACATCGCAACGCGTTCGTAGATACACATGACACAAGGGGCGAGTTGCATTACATGCTGGAAGAAAAGAGCGCAGATTTCGAAAAAGATAATCGCTAGAAGCAGCAATCCCCAAGACCATCGCGTCTTTGAAAATGCCTTAATGTTCGCTAGAAGTGTCACTGTCACGTCCTTGATAAATAAAAAAAGCTCTGAATACTCAGAGCTTTTTAACGTGGAATAGTTTCACAATCAACTAAAAATTAGTGTCCAGATGAGATAGCGCTCTCAACTACTGCACCAGTGTGCTCAACAATCCAACCTGCTTCATAGAACCATGCAGTCATTGGCTCAACCAGGTAGATGATGCCAAGAAGACCCACAATCGATAGGACGATGGTGTATGGCAGTGCCATGATAACCATACGACCGTAAGAAAGGCGGATAAGCGGTGCTAACGCTGAAGTAAGCAGGAATAGGAACGCTGCTTGACCGTTTGGCGTTGCAACAGATGGTAGGTTCGTACCTGTGTTGATTGCAACACCCAGTAGGTCGAACTGGTCACGAGTGATCACGCCATCAATCAGCGCTGTTTTCACTTCGTTGATGTAAACAGTACCGACGAATACGTTATCGGATACCATCGACAATAAACCGTTAGCAACATAGAACAGTGCAAGCTGAGTGCCTTTGTCTTCGATGTGAAGAACGGCGTCAATGATTGGTTTAAATAGACCTTGGTCAACAATCACAGCAACGATGGAGAAGAATACAGCAAGTAGTGCAGTAAACGGCAGCGCCTCTTCAAAGGCTTTACCCATTGAGTGCTCTTCAATCACGCCGGTAAACGCCGTTGCTAGAACGATAACTGATAGACCGATAAGACCAACTGCTGCTAGGTGCATTGCCAGAGCGACAATCAGCCATACTGCAATTGCGCCTTGGATCCAAAGTTTCGCCACATCTTGCTTGGTACGCGATTTACGTTCTTCACGATCGAATTCAACTAAGATGTTACGCACGTTATCAGGCAATTCTGCGCCGTAACCAAACACACCGATTTTCTCTACAATGAAACAGGTAGCAAGGCCACAGATAAGTACAGGCCCCGTAACAGGTAGCATGCGAATAATGAACTCACCAAACTCCCAGCCTGCTTGACCGGCAATGATAAGGTTTTGAGGCTCACCAACCATAGTCATAACGCCACCTAGTGCTGTACCCACACCGGCATGCATCAATAGTGAACGTAGGAATGCACGGTAATCTTCTAGATCGTCACGAGTCAGATCGGTGATTTCACCGTCATGAGTGTGGTCGTGAGACGAGCCGTAGTTCTTACCTGAAGCCACTTTATGGTAGATGGAGTAGAAACCAACTGACACGCTGATAACAACCGCAATGACCGTTAGTGCATCTAGGAATGCAGATAGGAAAGCCGCAGCAAAACAGAAGGCCAAAGACAACACAGCCTTCGAGCGAATGCCAAGCAATATCTTAGTAAAGATGAACAGCAGGAGCTGTTTCATAAAGTAGATACCAGCAACCATGAAGACCAGAAGCAATAATACTTCTATGTTGTTGATCAGTTCATGCATAACCATGTCGGAGCTTGTCATGCCAATTGCGACAGCTTCTATGGCGAGTAAACCACCAGGTTGTAGCGGGTAGCACTTAAGTGCCATAGCAAGAGTGAAAATGAATTCCACAACAAGCAGCCAACCTGCAACGAACGGGTCAACGAGGAAGAAAACAATAGGGTTGATGATTAGGAAAGCGATGATCGCTAGTTTATACCAATCGGGTGCCTTACCAAGAAAGTTCTTGATAAATGCATTTCCAAGGGACATCGGCATGGGAATACTCTTATGTTGTTATTAATCGACAGTAGCAAAGGGTACGAAGAGTATTTGAGTGGGCTTCCAAATAAATCGGCAGAATTAAAAAACTTAGAAAACGAACAAAAATCACGCACTGCATAAACGGAGTGGGGAGTATGTTCACTTGCCAAGTCCCTCAGCTGCTAAGCACTCCTTGCTTCGCCCGAAAAGATACTCCTCGGTAAGATTTAGTCAACAAAAATTACCTTTAGACATAATGAAAAAGGCACTTTTTGCCAAAAACGCGATCTATACGAAATAAGCTAGGTATAGCTGCAGTCAATGGTTGATTTTTTTCTTTGTTGACCGTGTTCTGAATGAAACACTGCTCTAGGATGATATGACAATCACAGCTGTCAAAAAAGCATGTTTTTTAGGCGAATTCTTACCAATTCATCGGAAATATCTTATTGATTGATCAGGCGAATGAAGTTCACTAACATCATGCAATTCAGGAGTTTGTAATATTAATAAAAAGTAAATACTCATGTAATATTCATGCTTCGTACCCATAAATGGATATAGCTGTCTAAATGTCAAAATAGAGTTATTACTCCATTTTGTTATTGTTACATAGATAAGTAGTGTAGGTTTACCAAAATCTGGAAGTAGTGGTATGATGAGTTTCATGTAACGATAAATACAATAGATTGGAAACACCCCATAATGGTAATTAAGGCGAAGAGCCCAGCAGGGTTCGCTGAAAAGTATATTATTGAGAGTATCTGGAACGGCCGTTTCCCACCAGGCTCAATTCTCCCAGCTGAGCGAGAGCTGTCAGAACTAATTGGGGTCACACGAACTACGCTGCGTGAAGTGTTGCAGCGACTAGCCCGTGATGGCTGGCTAACTATCCAACATGGTAAGCCAACCAAAGTAAACCAATTCATGGAGACCTCGGGTCTGCATATTCTTGATACGCTCATGACGCTTGATGCGGATAATGCGACATCGATCGTTGAAGACCTGCTTGCGGCTCGCACTAACATCAGCCCAATTTTCATGCGCTATGCATTTAAAGCGAACAAAGAAAATGCTGAACGCACTATCGAAGGTATCATTGAGTCTTGCGAAAGCTTGCTGAATGCAGAGTCTTGGGACGCGTTCATTGCGTCGTCACCGTATGCCGATAAACTCAAGGCGCACGTAAAAGATGACGGCGATAAAGATGAAGCGGCACGCCAGGCATCGCTTATCGCTCAAACCTTTAATTTCTACGACTACTCGTTGTTCCAGCGTTTGGCGTTCCATTCTGGAAACCAAATCTATGGTTTGATCTTCAATGGTCTTAAGAAGCTGTATGACCGTGTTGGCTCGTACTACTTTTCAAACCCAGAAGCACGTACTTTGGCACTTAATTTCTATAAAGAGCTGTTAGAGGTATGCCGCACGGGAGATCGTGACAGACTGCCTAACGCTATTCGTCAATACGGTATGGAAAGTGGCCAAATCTGGACTCAGATGAAGACCACACTGCCGAGCAACTTTACAGAAGACGACAGTTAATAGACGTTGATTACGAATAGAAAAAACCGCCGATTGGCGGTTTTTTTATGCCACTGCAATTTTCGGCAGTGTTGAGTAAATCGACTGTGCCACCGTCGTGACCGAGCGGTCATAGCAGTGAAAAATAAGCTCCGACAATTGTGAAGTTATGCGGTATAGACGCTGCTTAAACTCATCAGCTGAGCTGTCTGCGTCGACATCGGCAATGCGCGCCAGTAAATCCTCATGCAGATGCTGCTGCAAGCTTAAATCTTGGCTGATGTGCAGCGCACTGAGCTGGTGGCTTAATTGCTTAATCAGACTACGGATTGCGTTCTGACTGTCTTTTTTTTCCAGCGTTTCAATGTGCAACCGTAATGTGGTGAGCGTGTCCATGTAGGGCACAATGGCCTGCCAGCTTTTGCGCTGAGTAGGCAGCAGGTGAGTTTGGCCATCTGCTTTTGCCCAAGTGGAGATGGTACTTTGAACCAAAATCAGCGCATCTCGAATCAATTGACTATGCACCAGTTGATTGTCTCGCACAGTTTGCTGTTGCCAGTGTTGAAGTTGCTGCGTGACACACGCCTTAATGTCGCTAAATCCATCTAGGTGATGCAGAGCACGGCTCTCTAGCAGTAGCTGAAGTTGGACACGTGCACTAGTTTGCTGCCTTTGGTTATTGTGTCCGAACAATAAGCTGTAATGGGTCGCTTCTCGGTGCATTCTCAGTAAGGCGATTAGCTTTCTCAGATCTGCTAAACGTCGATAGTAGCATTCGTGACTCACGCCACCTTCTGGCGTCAAGCTGAACATGCGGCGAACCGCGCTGGATGTTTTTCCTAGAGAATATGTCATTGTCGCCTCCATGCGAACGGGGTTAACCCAAGGTTGTGCTTTCATCGAGACCTATTGAAATGGTGCCTTGGGTTATATCCTTAATAGCTTACTTATTGATTATGAAAGGTAAGTGACAAACTCAGACCGTCATTATGTTCGGCACTGGTTGATAGAGATCACTCGCAATTTCACTGACCAGTCCGTCATAACTAGAGAAGATGAGCTCTGACAACTCGGCTGTAAGTTGGTACATAAACTCTTTGTCTAGTGGCGTATCCGGATTTTCAATTAAGGCTTCAATTTTACTGACCGTGGTGCTGTACATAGGTGATGGAACGCTCAATGGGCCAATTAGGCTAAGGTGATTCACTTTGCGGTGCATTTGTTTACAGTAGTGAAGAATGCGCTGTCTACCGAGCTCAGAGTCTGCACCATCAATGCAAATACGTAGCTGAGTTAGACTGTCCAACGAGTCGATGACGCCTTGCCAGACATTGCGATATTCCTGCTCAAGCTCCGCTCGCTCTGAATCCATCAACCAAGCGGTGAAAATTTCGTCAACCAAGAATAGGGTTTGACGGATCAGTTTGCCGTGGACAATTTGGTTCTTACTGACAGTGTGTTTCTTCCATGAGCGAGAAAGCAGTTTGACGTTACTGTGCAACACTCGATAGAGCGGTTTGTTGTCAAAGTGGGCAATGGTGATCAGTTTGAGACAGCATTCTTCCATCGCCATTTCAATTTTTTCCAGTTGTTTGACCTTCTTCTGATCAAACATTAATTGATAGTGAGTCGCGGTGCGATGCTGGCGGATTAGAGTAATGAGATCACGCAATTGCACGATCAATTGATATTTACGCTCTACCTTGGCCTCGGTGATTTTTGCATAGCGATAAATGACAGCCAAAATAGCCACGGATAAGACTAGAGATATCAATACAAACATAACGACCTCCTTTATGTCGTCTAATGTCTTCAAGAGATATAGAGCAAAGGGAGTGCCAAGATGGAATATTGATATAAAACAGTAACTTAATACTTTTGGGGTAGGGAGAGGTGCTGCGTTTTGGTGCAATTGCACATTATCTGTGAATTAAGTCACAAAAAAAGCCAGCAAGAATGCTGGCTTTAGTCTAGCGATATTAACGTGTTACATCACACGCATGCCTGGCTGAGCACCTTCGTGTGGCTCAAGGATCCATAAGTCGCTACCACCAGGGCCTGCGGCTAGGATCATGCCTTCAGACATACCAAACTTCATCTTGCGAGGCTTCAGGTTTGCTACCATAACAGTTAGCTTGCCTTCTAGTTCTTCTGGTTTGTATGCCGACTTAATACCAGAGAATACTTGGCGAGTTTCTCCGCCAATATCTAGCTGGAACTTAAGTAGCTTGTTCGCTTTTGGCACTTCTTCACAAGAAATGATGCGAGCAATACGCATGTCCACTTTGGCAAAGTCGTCAAACTCGATCTCATCAGCGATAGGATCTTTATCAAGCTCAGTTTGGCTTGCTTTGTTCTTCTCTGCTTCCGCTTTTTCTTTCGCCGCAACTTCTGCTGCCGCGTCTTCTTTAGAAGCTTCAATCATCGCTTCCACTTTCTTAGGATCGATGCGGTTAAACAGGGCTTTGAACTTAGTGATTTCGTGACCAGTAAGCGGCGCGGCAATACCTTCCCACGTTAGCGTTTCGTTTAGGAATGCTTCTGTACGCGCTGCCAAATCTGGCATAACTGGCTTCAGGTACGTCATCAGAACACGGAATAGGTTAATACCCACTGAACAGATGTCTTGAAGCTCTTGGTCTTTGCCTTCTTCTTTAGCAACAACCCAAGGTGCTTTCTCGTCAACGTACTGGTTCGCTTTGTCAGCCAGTGCCGTGACTTCACGGATTGCACGACCAAACTCACGAGACTCGTAAAGCTCTGCGATGCGGTCAGCGGCTGCAACGAATTCGTTGTATAGCTCAGGCTCAGCAAAGTTGTCAGAAAGCTTGCCTTCGAAACGTTTGCTGATGAAGCCAGCGTTACGAGAAGCTAGGTTAACAATCTTGTTGACGACGTCAGCGTTAACACGTTGCGTGAAGTCTTCCAGGTTAAGGTCTAGATCGTCGATACGGCTGTTTAGCTTAGCAGCGTAGTAGTAACGTAGACACTCAGGATCCAAGTGGTTTAGGTACGTTGCCGCCTTGATGAAGGTGCCTTTCGACTTAGACATCTTAGCGCCGTTTACCGTCACGTAGCCGTGAACGAAAACGTTATTTGGCTTACGGAAGCCACTGCCTTCTAGCATTGCAGGCCAGAATAGGCTGTGGAAGTAAACAATGTCTTTACCGATGAAGTGGTAAAGCTCAGTCGAGCTGTCTTTTTTCCAGTACTCATCGAAATCGAGATCGTCACGTTTGCCACAAAGGTTTTTGAATGACGCCATGTAGCCAACAGGGGCATCTAGCCAAACGTAGAAGAACTTGTTCTTTTCGCCTGGGATTTCGAAACCGAAGTAAGGTGCATCGCGAGAGATATCCCACTGCTGCAGACCTGACTCGAACCACTCTTGCATCTTGTTCGCTGTTTCAGATTGAAGCGAGCCAGAGCGAGTCCACTCTTTTAACATGCTTTCAAACTGAGGCAGGTCGAAGAAGAAGTGCTCAGAGTCTTTCATGACTGGTGTCGCGCCAGACACGGCTGATTTAGGATTAATCAGTTCAGTTGGGCTGTAGGTTTCGCCACAGTTATCACAGTTGTCGCCGTATTGATCTTCCGACTTACATTTCGGGCAAGTACCTTTAACGAAGCGATCCGGTAGGAACATCTCTTTTTCTGGGTCAAACAGCTGAGAAATAGTGCGGCTAGAAATGAAGCCATTCTTCTTCAGCTCAAGGTAAATATGAGATGCCAACTCGCGGTTCTCGTCTGAGTGCGTGCTGTGGTAGTTGTCAAAACTGATATCAAAGCCAGCGAAGTCTTTTTGGTGCTCTTCACTAACTGCTGCGATCATTTCTTCCGGCGTGATCCCCATCTGCTGAGCTTTCAGCATGATTGGTGTGCCGTGAGCGTCATCAGCACAAATGAAGTTTACTACGTTGCCACGTAGACGTTGGTAGCGCACCCAAATATCCGCTTGGATATGCTCAAGCATATGACCTAGGTGGATAGAGCCGTTAGCGTACGGAAGTGCACAAGTGACCAACAGTTTTCTTGGATCGGTTGCCATACTTAGTTTCGCTTTCTTTATTCAGAGTAAAAATATTGGCTAATACTACATGATGCGTGGCATGACTCCAAGGTATCCGACATCAATCTCCCCAACTTTTTTAGGGTTCTGGTTCGGCTAAGTGAGTGCTAATCTTAGGAAGATTAGCTAAAGACTAACAATAATAAGGAATGCATGATGCGCACGTTCGAATCGAAACAAGATTTTTGCCAATGGCTAGGGGAGTTCAGCCACTCAAACCTCAAGCTGGGATGGAGTGAAGTCCCTGATGTAGTTAAGGTTGCAGCCTCGGGTGAGTTTCAAATTGCTCTGCCGTTTGCCAACCTCTCTGCGCGAGAGGCGTTAGCTCGCTGGATTGAGGGCAAACAAGCCTCTGGCAAAGTTGCTAAGTTTCCTTTCTCCGTATCCGTCAGTACCAAAGCACTTGAAACTACAGTCGCGACGGAAATCAAAGGCGTGAAAAACGTCATTGCGGTGACTTCGGCAAAAGGTGGTGTGGGTAAATCGACGACGGCGGTCAATCTAGCATTGGCAATCAGTCAGTTGGGAGCAAAAGTCGGTATTTTGGATGCCGATGTATACGGCCCTTCTATCCCTATCATGCTTGGTCAAATCGATGCGCATCCAGAGGTGCGTGATGGCAAATGGATGCAACCAGTGCCGGCACATGGTATTTACACGCAATCTATTGGGTACCTGATGAGCACTGATGATGCAGCAATTTGGCGTGGCCCTATGGCGTCTAAAGCATTAGCTCAGCTTCTTAATGAAACGGAGTGGCCAGATTTGGATTACTTGGTTATCGACATGCCTCCGGGCACAGGAGATATTCAGCTGACCTTATCTCAGCAAATACCGGTAACGGGTGCACTTATCGTTACTACGCCGCAAGATCTTGCTTTGGCGGACGCGATTAAAGGCGCAGCTATGTTCGAGAAGGTTTCGGTACCTGTGGTCGGTATTGTTGAGAACATGAGCTATCACATCTGTAGCCGATGTGGCTCTAAAGAGCACATTTTTGGGGCTGGCGGTGCAGAGTGGATGGCGGCTAAATTCGGTCTGAATCTTCTTGGTCAGGTACCACTTCATATCGATATTCGCGAGTCGATTGATAATGGTGCGCCAACGGTAGTTTCACAGCCAGAAAGTGAGCATGCAACCATCTATCGAGAGCTTGCTGAAAGAGTCTGCTCGGATCTATTTTGGAGTGGCAAACCGAAACCAGACTCAATCTTGTTTAAGATGGTCGAATAACTCGATATGAATTTGATTGGTTATTAAGCAAACAGTGCGTTGGTGGGTAATCGATTGCATTTTTTCATTCTTCGATCTGAGACAAAATTGAACGTCAAATAAGTGAGATATCGACTAGTATCTATTGAATGATGTCCATATAATTACGCGGTTTTGTCCTCACCACCATATATGTACTAGGTGCAAAGAATGTCTGATAATAATCAATGTGTCATCGTCGGTATCGCTGGCGCTTCTGCTTCTGGAAAAAGCCTCATCGCGAGCACTATCTATAATGAACTTCGCGAGAAGGTTGGCGATCATCAAATCGGTGTCATCACGGAAGATTGTTACTACAACGATCAAAGTCACTTGAGCATGGAAGAGCGTGTTAAAACCAACTACGACCACCCAAATGCTCTTGACCACGATCTACTTTGTGATCACCTAGAGCAGTTGATCAATGGTGAAGCGGTTGAAGTACCAGAGTACAGCTACACTGAGCACACACGCACTGAAAATAGCACCTCTATGACACCAAAGAAAGTGATCATCCTTGAAGGTATTCTACTGCTGACAGATCCTCGTCTACGTAAGCTCATGCACGCGACAGTGTTCATGGATACACCACTTGATATCTGTCTACTGCGCCGCGTTAAACGTGACGTTGAAGAACGTGGTCGTACAATGGAATCTGTTTTGAAACAGTACCAATCGACAGTTCGTCCTATGTTTATGCAGTTTATTGAACCGTCAAAGCAACACGCGGACATTATTGTGCCACGTGGCGGTAAAAACCGTATTGCAATCGACGTGTTAAAAGCGCACATCGCTAAACTACTTCGTGCATAATCCTGACTCACTTCGGATTGAAAACGCACAATGAACGCGGTGAGAATGTCCTATAATAAATGGGTGCTTGAACGGCGTTTAAATTGCTTTATTTTTTAACTAATTAGTGGCACTTTATGTGCCACTTTTTGTTTTTAGGTTTTCAGCCTTGCAAGGAAGTTGCTAATGAAAAAACTCCTCCTCATTCTCGCCATCCCAGTGCTGGTGATCGTGTTGGGTGTCGCCGCACTGGTGATGTTCGTCAACCCTAATCAGTTCAAACCTATGCTCGCTGAGCAAGTGAAAAACCAAACCGGTCTAGAGCTTGAAATCAGCGGTGACATCAGCTGGCAGTTCTTTCCGTCGGTAGGCCTAGAGCTCGGCCAAACTAGCCTTAAAAACCCACAAGGTTTTCAAAACCCAAATCTATTTAGTGTAAGCCAAGTCGGCGTCAGTGTGGCTGTGATGCCGCTACTCGATAAAACGTTGGAGATTGGCTCGATAACGTTAGATGGCGCGCAGGTTTATTTAGAAACCCTTAAAGATGGCAGCTCAAATCTTGATGCCTTGACGGCAGCGCCGCAAACAGAGACGGTTGCAGATTCTGCTGCGACCAGCGATGCGCCAGCGGAAGCGTCCACATCAGCCGCCGATGGATGGCAGATTTCTCTATCTGGTGTCACAGTGTCAAATGCGCTGCTTGAGGTATCAAACGCGCAAACAGGGACTTTCACTAAGCTTTATGATGTGGGCTTGAATGTGACCGAGTTCGCAGTCGACCAATGGACGACGGCGAACTTTGAGCTTAAAGGCCAAAATAACGATCAGCAGTTCACAGCAAAAGGTATCGCTGACTTTAAATTGGCGCAGGGCTTTGCTGAGTATGCACTTAAGAATATTGAGTTTGATGCAACCTACAAGGATGCGGCAAACCAGATTCAGCAAGCGCAGTTAAAACTGGCGACGTTTGAATTTGATAAGCCAAATGCCATCGATTTCTCAATGAAAGGCAATGCTGCTGATCTCACCTTTGATGCGAAAGGCGGTACTACGTTTACCGTTGATAAAGCCATCTCACTGGTTAAGCTGAGCGGTTTATCATTGGATTCGACCTTAAACGGTGCTGCGTTGCCGCAGTCGCCTATGAAAATCACCATGGCTTCGGATCTCAGCTTTGACTTGAATAAAAGCTTCCTTGATTTTGTATTGCAGAAATTGACCGTCAATAAGATTGAGCTGGATGGTAAAGCAACGGTGCAGTTGGCGGACATCCCTAAAGTGCGCTTCTCACTGCATAGCCCAAATATCGATTTAGATGAGTTTTTGGGCTTGAACCAAACAGCTGCTAGCACTGACTCTAAAGGTGGTGAATCTGGAACGGGTGATTCGGGAACGAGTGCGCCTGCACAAGAGGTTGAACCTGATTTAACGGCGCTTAGCGGTTTGGATGTTCAAGGTAAGATCACTATCGATAAATTCAAAGCGGGCAATGCTCATATGCAGCAAGTGAAGACCGATTTTGCTGTGAATCGCGGCGTGGCTACGCTGAACTCTTTCAGCTCGCAGCTTTACGGTGGTTCCATTACGGCAACTGGCAAGCTGGATGCGCGCAAGTCACCAGCATCATACAGCGCAGTGAAACGTATCAAAGGCGTCAAAGTGCAGCCATTGCTGGTTGATGTGGCAAACAACGATATGTTGGAAGGCACGGGCAATATTGATGTTAATGTCAAAGGTAAAGGTCTTGCACCCACTGCGATGAAGAAGAACTTGTCGGGTACGGTGAAAATCAACTTTGCCGATGGCGCAGTTAATGGTATCAATGTGGCGCAGCTTATTCGTGAAAACTACGCTCGCTTTAAAGGCCAGTCTTTGGATGGAGAAAAAGGCCCTAAGAAAACCGACTTTAGTGCGATGAAAGCAACACTCAAGCTCGCCAATGGTGTGGTGTCGACTAATGATATGACGGCGGAATCGCCGCTACTGCGTGTGAAAGGTGATGGCTCTGCTAATTATATTAATGAGACGGCTGACTTTGTCGTGAGCACTTCGGTTGTTGGTACCCTTGAAGGGCAGGGCGGCCAGAATATCGATGAGCTGAGAGATGTCACGATTCCAATTCGAATCACCGGTGCGTGGACGGATCCGAAATTTGCGTTGGTGTTTGACGATGTGCTCAAAGAGAAAGCTAAAAAAGAAGTCGAGCGTGCCACTGAGCGATTAGGCATTAAAGATGAAAAGACGAAAAAAGCAGTAGATAGCCTGCTAAAAGGTCTCTTTAACTAACCTATCTTTTTAAACAAAAAATGCCAGCCTTTCGAGGCTGGCATTTTTCTTATCGGTATGTGGTTACCAGTGTAGGTCGAGATCTTGTTCTGTCTCGACGATGGTTTCCCATTGGGTAATCAACTCAGCAACTGTTGCCATGTCGACCATTTTGCTATCGATCGCACCATCGGGTCTGCGAATGGTTAGCGATATGCTTGATGGCTCTGTGCTGGGTTCAACGTCGTCCCAACACTCTGTGGAGTCCTGCATGCTTTGTATTGGTCCCCATCCTAGGACAAACTGATGCTCGCTCGTATGCATCCAAAGGGTCAGAGTACAACTTTCCATAAAACTCTCCGTGTTAATGTTATGTTGCATTTGTGTTTAATTTAAACGAAATGCAAACCATTGTCATGCACGAATTATCCTATTTTGTACCCCATATGAGTTACCAATCAACACCTTTAAGTGCTTTCACACCAGATTCAAAGGCGTGTTTAACGTTTTTCACTTCGGAAACGGTGTCCGCCATTTCAATCAGTGTTCGATGCGCGGCGCGTCCGGTGATAATGACTGACTGCATAGCAGGGCGCTTATTAAGTGCCTCGACGACTTCATCAAGCTCAATATAACCATAACTCACCATGTAGGTCAGTTCGTCAAATAGGACGACATCAATAGACTCATCTTGCAGCATACGCTTGCACTCTTGCCAGACGCCTTGAGCCGCTTCAGTATCCGCAGCTTTGTTTTGGGTTTCCCAAGTAAAGCCCGTCGCCATCACCTGAAATTCAACACCAAGCTTTTCGAGTAGGTTACGCTCACCGTTGTCCCATGTCCCTTTGATAAACTGTGCCACTGCACACTTTTTGCCGTGTCCAACGGCGCGTGCGACTGTGCCAAACCCTGATGTCGATTTTCCTTTACCGTTTCCGGTGATGATCAGTAGCAGGCCTTTCTCAATTTGAGCATTGGCGATTTTCTGATCGACATTCTCTTTGACTTTCTGTTGGCGCTCTTTATGACGCTGCTGCTTAGACTCTTCCGACATTGACATAGGGGTTCCTCAAATTTGTTGTGTCTAAGCTCCATCATAAAGCAAACCCAAAAGAAAAAAACGGGATAAATCCTAAGGGATTATCCCGTTTTATGTACTGGTTTGATTTTGCGTTTTGCCTTTTATCCTTTGTCTTTTCCCCTTTGCTTCTTAGTAAAGGTGCTATGCACCTAATCGCGCTCGCACGACTTGCTCACAGCGATCGACATCTTTGACATGTTTTGGCACCACTAAAATGGTGTCGTTGCCTCCGATAGTTGCGAGGATGTCGGCGTGTGGGTCGATATCGATGAGTCTCGCTATCAATTGTGCACTACCAGGGTGGGTCTTGATCACCACCAACGATTGATTGTTAGTGATGAGTTCGATTTGAGAAGAGATAGAAGATTCAACGCGAACCGAGCTGCTTTCTGAGGTTAAGCAGTACGCTTTTTTGCCACAAGCATTTTGCATTTTGACAACGCCAAGCTGGGCAAGAAGGCGTGAGACTGTAGATTGGCTGATCCCATGGTAGCCAAGAGCGACAAGGGCTTGCCTAAGTTTGTTCTGGGTTGTGAAGCTTTGTTGTTGCAGCAGATTTTTGCACACTTCGGTGAGTTTTTTCTCATCGACAGTAGGGTTGTCTAAATCAGGAGTGTCGTACATGTTTCACCTACTAAATAGTAAAACTCATCCTTGAGGTGGTTTTATGTGTTGTTATTTATTATTAATAGCAACTCATACACTATCAAATTGTGAAAAAGTAAAATATATGCCCATTTCTCATTTTGACTGCAGGTTATTGTTTAATCACTCAAAAGCGAGAGAAACCCCTCGCTTTTGTTCGTGCTATAGAATAAGTGGATTATTGACCTAATGTCGCCACCATAACGGCTTTGATGGTGTGCATTCGATTCTCTGCTTCATCAAACACGATAGAGTATGGAGACTCAACCACTTCATCGGTCACTTCACACCCTTGTGATAGCTCTGGGTAGTCAGCGGCTAGGCCTTTACCCACGATGGTATCTTCACCATGGAAGGCTGGTAGACAGTGCATAAACTTCACGTTTGGATTGCCCGTCGCCTTAATCACATCCATATTGACTTGGTAAGGCAGCATTAGCTTGATGCGCTCTGCCCAAGCCTCTTTGGCTTCACCCATGGACACCCATACGTCGGTGTACAGGAAGTCACAGCCTTGCACGCCTTCTTGCACGTCTTCGGTTAGGACAATCTTCGCCCCTGTGTCTGCTGCGATGGTTTGGCATTGCTCAATCAGAGACGCTTCAGGCCAGAATGCTTTTGGCGCTACAAGGCGGATTTCCATACCCATTTTTGCCGCACCTACCATGAGTGAGTTACCCATGTTATTGCGCGCATCACCAAGGTACGCGAAGGTAATCGCACTTAGTGGTTTGTTCGGAGAATGCTCCATCATAGTCATAAAGTCAGCCAGAATTTGAGTTGGGTGGAACTCATCGGTTAGGCCATTCCAAACAGGCACGCCAGCGTACTGACCTAATTCTTCAACGATTGATTGACCATACCCGCGATACTCGATGCCGTCGTACATTCTGCCCAATACACGAGCGGTATCTTTCATCGATTCTTTGTGGCCAATCTGAGAACCGGTAGGACCAAGATAGGAGACTTGCGCGCCTTGATCGAATGCTGCAACTTCAAACGCGCAGCGGGTGCGAGTCGACGTTTTTTCGAAGATAAGCGCGATGTTTTTACCTTTAAGGCGTGGCTGCTCATATCCGTTGTACTTGGCTTTTTTTAGCTCAATGGACAGCTCTAACAAATGACCGATTTCGCGAGGCGTGAAATCAAGGAGTTTTAGGAAGTTACGATTACGAAGATTGAAAGCCATAATAGTGTCCTTTTCTGTCTTAGCGGTGGCTCATACCGCTTAAATTGAGCCAGCGCGTCATATCATTGTGATGGAATGTGAATTAACGTTTGGTAATAACTGTGCCTGCATTGCCTTCTAGGATGCGAAGGCCGTCTTCTAATGAGCCAATGCCAACCATTTTTCCGCCTTGCTGAATGAACTCACAAGAGGCGTCAATTTTTGGCCCCATTGAGCCAGCATCAAACTGATACTGGGAAAGCTCTGCTGGTGTCGTGGCGTGCAGTGGACGCTGCGTTGGTTGACCCCAATCGAGGTACACCGCATCGGCGTCAGTCAAAATCAACAGACGATCTGCGTTGAGCTGCTTCGCTAGGAAGGCAGCTGACATGTCCTTGTCTATCACCGCTTCTACGCCAACCAACTTGCCCTCTTTGCGCGTAACCGGAATACCGCCGCCGCCAGTACAGATTACTAAGTGACCTTGTTCTATCAACGAAGTAATCGCTTCATGTTCAATAATGCCTGTTGGCTGAGGGCTTGGTACCACACGTCGGAAATGCTGTCCGTCTGGTTTAATCGTCCAGTGATATTTCTCAGCGAGTTCGCAAGCTTCTTGCTTCTCATAGATCGGACCAATCGGCTTAGTCGGATTTTGAAACGCGGGGTCTTTCGGATCGACCGTCATTTGAGTCAGCATGCAGGTGACGTTTCTATCCGGCATTTGGTTTTTGAACTCTTGCATCAACATGTAGCCGATCATGCCTTGCGTTTCGCTGCCAAGTACGTCGAGTGGGTACGGGTTGACCTTTTTGTACTCCAGTCCTTGCAGCGCCAGTAAACCAACTTGAGGGCCATTTCCATGCACCAATACGACATTATATTGCTCAGCAATTTTAGCGATGGTGTTAACCGCGACTTCAATATTGTGTCTTTGTACTTCCGCTTCGAGTGGCTCGCCTCTTTTTAGCAGTGCGTTACCGCCAAGAGCGACGACAATGGTTTGTTTTTTCATAGTCTTTATCCAGAGCATTTGAGTCTTTGGGAATGGTTAAATACCATCACGTTCAATAGGACAGCTCATGCAGCGAGCGCCGCCACGGCCACGGCCAAGTTCATCACCTGGGATGGGCAGTACAGTGATACCGGCTTTGTCGTATTTCTCATTGGTGTAGGTATTGCGCTCGTAGCCAATGACCACACCTGGCTTCACGGTAAGTACATTGTTGGCATCGTTCCACTGCTCCCGTTCGGCTTCAAAGTTATCGCCACCGGTAGTAATAAGATTGAGCTTGTCGACTTGCAGCGCTTTTTCGATAGTTGAGATGTACGAGCTTTGCTGAGCGGCTTTGACGCGACCAGATTCATCACCGGTTAAACTCCAGCACTTCACATCATCTGGAATCACATTCGGATAGACCGAGAAAGTATCTTCACGCATGTGTGTCATCACGGTATCGAGATGCATGCAAGAGCGATCTTTTGGAAGCTCTAATGCGATCACTTGTTTTGCCTCGCCATGTTTAAACAGACTAGACGCTAAGTGCTCAACGCCCTGCGGAGTGGTGCGTTCAGACATACCAATCAGAACGGCGCCTTTACCAATGACCAGCACATCACCTCCTTCGATAGTCGAGTGGTCATACGCCAAAGGTTCATCACCGAAGTACTTAATAAAATCTTGACAAGCGAACGTTGGATGCCAGCGGTAAATTGCACGAAGATGGTTGGTTTCGCGTTGACGGGCGACTTTCGCCATCGGGTTAATTGACACGCCGCCATATACCCAGCATGAGGTATCGCGGGTAAACAGATGGTTCGGTAGTGGGTCGATAATGAAGTCGTTCTTTTTGTACAGTGATTGCAGCATTGAAGATGATTCAAGTGACATTTCACCGAAAGACAGACCGCCAGTAAGCACTTTCGCGAGCTCAAGGTTTGGCAGGTCGCCTAAGTAGCATCTCACATCATTCGCGAAGGTTGCGCCATAGCGAAAATCGGATACTTGGGTGTTTAGCAGCCAATCTTTCGCCTCTGGAATCGCTAGTGTTTCTGCGAGCAAGTGAGTCAGTAGTAAGACCTCAACGCCCTGGGATTCTAGCGTTTTTGCAAACACGTCATGTTCTTCGCCGGCTTTCTCGACAGCAAGCACATCATCGAAAAGGAGCTGGTGGCAGTTTGATGGAGTTAAGTGTGTGAGAGCACGGCGTGGACGGTGAATTAACACGCGACGTAGCTGACCAACTTCAGAACCAACATAGAGTTTATTCATAATCAAGTCTCTCTAATATTTATTAAAACTCATCGAGTTTTATGTAGGGTATTTATTATTAGCTTCGCTGTGGTGGTTATAATATGAAGCAAAATATTCAAGCCGTATTAGATCACGATCACACATATTATCGCTGCAAACTATTGTTATTTGAGGGTGCTGTTAACAATATCTATTCGGAATAAGTTGAATAGACAATGGGTTAAAATAGGACTTTTATGGGAATAATATGCAGGCTTTCTTGCCAAGATAGTGAATTGTTCAAGGATGGAAGAAATTAAATTCGCATTAGTTTATTTAATGGTGGTGGCTAATGCGACAAAATATGCATCGCCCTCTACTAGTTAGTGGTTTTTCTCACGTCAAAACGCCATTTGTTAACAGGATTTCAATCAAATATGTGATTCATATCACTGTTTAGTCTCAACCCAAGACCCAAGACCCAAGACCCAAGACCCAAGAGTCCAGAGCCTAGAACCTTGAGCCGGGTTTAATACAATAAAGCCCGCTGACAGGCAGCGGGCAACACATTGGGGTAATTGAGTTTAGTTAGCCGAGTAGGGTACCTAGGCTTAACATGACGACGCAGAACACGGTTAGAATTGCCATAAGCGGTGCGACCCACTTGAGCCATCGCGCATAAGGAACTCGCGCTATCGCGAGGCCTCCCATGACCACTGCCGAGGTTGGGGTGATGAGATTGACCAGCCCAGACGCCGATTGATAGGCAGTAATAACCAGATCTCGTCCAACACCTGCAAAGTCACCCAGTGGCGCCATAATTGGCATGGTGAGTACCGCAAGCCCTGACGTTGACGGCACCAAGAAGGACAATAGAATTTCTAAGAAGAACATGACGTTAATAAACACCACGGATGAGAGCCCGGTAACGATATGTTCGGCGGAGTTCAGTATGGTATCGGTGATCATGCCTCTATCCATCACCACTACAATACCTCGCGCAATACCGATAATCAGTGCCACGCCCAACAAATCGCGTGCTCCTTCAATGAAGTTATCGATAAAGGATTCTTCACTCATCTTAGCGACGAGACCAACCAAAATTGATGCGGCCAGGAACATGGCTGAAATTTCGGCCATCCACCATCCAGCAACCGATACGCCATAAATCATCACAGCAAATGAGCCACCGAAAATGGTGAGAATGACTTTACGGGTAGCGGTGAACTCTAGCGATTCATCGCCTTTATTGCCAAGGAAGTGTGCTTTATTTTCTTCGTACTTATCGTAAACAATGGATTTGGTTGGATCGGCTTTGACCATCTTGGCATAGCGCATCACATAAGCAACGCAAATTACCCAGCCAACAACCAACATCGCCAGACGCAACATAATGCCCTCAGTAAAAGGTATGCCGGAGGCGTTAGCTGCGATGACCGTTGCGAATGGATTAATGGTTGAGCCCAGAACGCCGATACCAGCGCCAAGCAAAATAGTCGCTGCGGCTACTAAGGGGTCAAATCGCGCAGCCATCATGACCGGCACCAGCAAGGTATAAAATGGCAGCGACTCTTCCGCCATGCCATACACAGTACCGCCAGCGGCAAACAGCGCCATGAGGATGGGGATCATTAACTCTTCTCGCCCTTCAAGGCGGCGAGTAACGCGTTCGATACCGGCATCAATCGCGCCGGTTGCGGTGACAAGACCTAAGAAACCACCAATGACGAGCACAAATAGCGATACATCGATAGCACCAGCTTCATAGCTGTTGTGGTCGTAAAAGCCGTCAATCGGTGCAAGTAGCACATCAATAGGGGTTTGTGGATTGCTTTCTACACTGGCGTAGGTGCCAGCAACTGGGACTTCTCGACCTAGGTCTTCATTCATTTCCCGCTCATATTGGCCGGCAGGAATGATCCAGGTCATCAGTGCCACGATGGCGATCAGCGCAAATAATATGGTGTAGGCAGAAGGGAACTTGAAACGAGTAAAAAAGCCGCCAGACTTTTTCGGTTCTTGGACGACGTGGGCGGTCATAGCATTCTCCTTAGCAGGAAGTGCTTTCTTCCCGCTTAGCTGTACGTTTAACGTTCAATTACCACATTGAAGCTATAAGAATTACTAATCTAAGTAGTGGCTAAAAAGTACTATGGATAGGCGGAAATAACTTTAGACTTGCTCACAAAAAACCATCGGTAAAAATAACGACAGTTTTTTGTGGGGATATTAAATTCGAAGGGATGAAAAAATATGGGGTGACGTAGTTGATAGACTATTACGTCACCCATTAATACGGATATTTATGCAAGAAATCGATATTTATGCAAATTGTTAATTTGTTGATGTTGGTCAATAAATAACTCGGTTTAGAATATTCACTATATCGACCATTAATGCGTTTAAGCGCTTGATTTGTCGTATTGAGCTTCAAGCTCTGCGGCTTTTTGCGCGGCAGGACGCTGTTGAAGCGTCGCGAGATAAGCGGCCAATGCAGGATAGTCGCCAAGAAGCTCTAGCTGAGCAGCCACCTCGACAATCCAAGACAACAGAATATCAGCTGCGGTAAATTGCCTGCCAACCAACCAAGTATTGGCTGTTAGGTGATCGTTGAGGTACCTCAAGATCAGCGCCAACTCTTGTTTACTGTAGCCATCGAGAAAGCGTGTTTCAGTGCCGTCAATCTTTAGGAAGTAGTGGAGTAAAAGCGGCAACGCAGCTGAGCTTTCTGCGAAGTGCAGCCACTGTAAGTAAAGCGGATACTCCGCTGAATCTTGCGCTGGTGCAAGAGAGGCGGAAGAAAAACGCTGCGCCAAATACTCGGTAATGGCACCGGATTCCGCCAACACTTGGCCATTTTCTTCGATAACCGGTGACTTACCCAGCGGATGAATCGCTTTGAGCTCTGCTGGTGCTAAATTGGTCACCGCGTCACGTTGGTACGCTTTTACTTGGTAAGGAACATTAAGTTCTTCAAGTAGCCAGATAATACGTTTAGAGCGTGATTTGTTGAGGTGATGGAGAGTAATCATGAGTCGCTAACCTCTTGCGTTATGAGTTTGTGTATCCGTTTGTTTACGTAGCACACTAGCAATCTGGAAGTTAAATTGTGAACAATTATTGCTGCTGAGTGCTTGCATGACTTTATGGTGATGAGCTCTTTCGCATCATTGATTTCTGATTTATCGATAAAAAAAATGTTGCAGTTGTGACTGCTAAGCGCAAGTTATGTATTGCAGATGCAAATCGTTTTCAATTACCTTCTCATTAAGGTTAACTTGATCCAGATTAAAAAATTAGACTAAGCGTGCTGTAAAATTTGTATGTAAGTAGACACATCGTGTCGCCAATACTTTGCATCTTAGAACGCCGAGAATACCGTCATTTCAAATCTCTTGGATGCGACAAGATAGCCCTGTTACAACATTAGGACTTAAGGTTTCGTTTATGCCATTAAAAAAATTTATCACCGTTAGCGCGGTCGTCATATCCGCCATTCTCCCGATTCAAAGTACGCATGCTCAGGAAAGCACTCTGACGCTGGCAAACTATCGAGATATTCGTGACCTTAACCCACATCTGTACGGTGGTGAGATTTTCGCGCAAAACCTGATTTTTGAGGGTTTGGTTCACCTCGGTGAAAATGGTGTCTTAGAGCCATGGTTGGCGACAAGCTGGAGTACGTCCGAAGACGGCAAAATCTATACCTTTAAACTACGAGACGACGTGACGTTTTCTGACGGTACTAAGTTTGATGCTAGTGTTGTTAAAGCAAACTTTGATGCTTTGCTGGATAACGCAAACCGTCACACTTGGTTGGAATCTATCCGCCTGATGGTAGAAGTTGAAAAGTCTGGTAAAGAGAGTGTTCGCATCGTTGACAGCAACACGGTTGAAGTTGAGTTTGCTGAGTCCTACTACCCATTTCTCGTTGAACTCGGTGTGACACGTCCGTTCCGTTTTCTTTCTCCGAAATGCTTCAAAGATGGCGCGACGAAAAACGGAACTAGCTGTTATGTGGGAACAGGTAGCTACGTCCTAACAGATAACGTGGTCGATCAGCGTGCGACGTTTGAACGCAACGCAAATTACTGGGGTCAGATACCTCAAGTTGACAAGATCATCGCGAAAGTGATTCCTGACAACCAATCACGCTTGCTGTCACTGCGCAGTGGGGAAGTGGATATGGTTTACGGCCTGCAATTAATCAGCGCGCAATCATTCAAGCAATTTGAGAAAGATCCGCGCTTTGGCACGACGCTTTCAGAGCCTGTTTCGACCCGAATGCTGATTCTGAATTCGACCAGAGAAAATCTAAGTGATACCCGAGTACGTCAAGCGCTTACTCATCTAACCAACAAAGCGATCATTGCCGAACGTATCATGCTAGGTTTGGAAAAGCCGGCCGACACGCTATTGGCAAACAACGTTCCTTACGCAGATATCGACTTGACACCGTATCAGTATGACGTTGCACAAGCCGAGAAGCTGTTGGATGAAGCTGGTTGGAAGAAAGATGGCAAAGTACGCAAGCTAAACGGCAAGCCTTTCGAGATTACACTTTCCTACGACAGTGACAAAGTTGTGGAACGCACGATTGCACAGTATTTGCAAAGTGAATGGTCTAAAGTGGGCTTGAAAATGAAACTCGTTGGTGAGGAAGAGCAGGCTCACCGTGATCGTTTGAAACATGGTGACTTTGATCTTTCGTTCAATATCTCTTGGGGTACCCCTTATGATCCGCAGTCTTTTCTTGGCGGTATGCGTAAACCCGTTTACGGTGACTATGAAGCGCAACAAGGTATCCCTGAGAAACAAGAGATCGATAGTCGCATCCTTGAAGCACTAGAGTCAATTGACGAGACAGAACGTCAATCCCATTACAGCTACGTACTAAAAACGCTGCATGAGCAAGCAATCTACATTCCAATCAGTTATGAACAAAACCGCACCATTTTCAACAAACGTGTAGAAGGCGTCAGCTTTAATCCGTCTCAGTTTGAGATTCCGTTACAACGCATGTCTGTTAAGTAACCTTATTGCTAAAGCGACTTAACCCGTTACACCTGTGACGACTGACACTCAGATTTGAGTGTCAGTCTTTTTGTTTTCTGATTAACCAAAGTCGAGAAAGTATCTGCATGGCAAAATACATATTAAAGCGGCTACTAAGTGCAATTGTGACACTTTTCTTTGTCTCGTTTATCGCGTTTGCTTTAGTCAATATCATCCCCGCAGACCCTGCGGAAGTCGCATTGCGAGTGAATGATACGACACCAAGTCCTGAAGCGATTGAAGAAATTCGCTTAGAGCTTGGCTTGGATAAACCCTTTCTAGTTCGTTATGTAAATTGGTTAGGGGCATCATTACAAGGCGATTTTGGCGCATCCTACACCAATACTAACCGTTTAGTTTCTGACGAACTCGCTCGTAGCTTTCCACACACGTTAAAGCTAGCTGGACTGTCATTGATCTTGTTGGTGTGTGTGAGTATTCCAATGGGTGTGCTAAGTGCTGTTTACAAAGACCATTGGTTTGATCGTATTGTACGTGTGTTCATTTTTGCCAGCACAGCAATGCCAAACTTTTGGCTTGCATTCATTTTGATTTGGTTGTTCTCGATTTACATGTACTGGCTACCCAGTAGCGGTGCGTCGACATTTAGTCATTTTATTTTACCTTCGATTACCTTGTGTATGGCGTATGTGGCGACGTATATCCGCCTAATCCGAAATTCAATGTTGGATTCAATGAATCACAACTATGTGGTCTACGCACGAGCCCGAGGGATTGCTGAGTATCGTGTAGTTTGGAAGCATCTTCTCAAAAATTCTTTGCAAACCTCTATGACGGCACTGGGTATCGGAGTCGTACGACTTATCGCCGGGACAGTGGTGATAGAGAGTATTTTTGCGATTCCCGGTTTGGGCAGGCTTGCGTTAGCCGCCATTTTTAATCGTGATTATCCAATTATTCAGGCGTACATATTAGCGATGGGTAGCTTATTTGTTGTCTCTAATTTGCTCATCGATATATTACATACCGTCGTAGACCCTCGTTTGAAGTCAGGAGGTAAACACCAATGATGCAACGTCTCTTGGGCAACAAGACGGTGATCGTTTGTTTGCTTATTCTCTCCGTCATTTGTTTGATGGGGGCATTTGCGCCGTTTATTGCACCGCATGACCCAAACTTAGCGGATGTCATTAATACACTCATGCCTATGTCGGCAGAGTATCCGCTTGGTACCGACCATCTAGGTCGCTGTGTTTACTCACGTCTACTGTTTGGTGTGCGTACGACCCTTTATTACTCCTTATTAACCATGATTATCACGGCATTTGTCGGTGGTTTCATTGGCGTTGTTTCGGGGTATGTTCGAGGAAAGGTCGATGCAGTCATCATGCGCGGCTGTGAAGTTATGCTGTCGTTTCCGTATGAAATTATCGTATTGAGCATTGTTGGTATTATGGGACCCGGCATTACCAACATCATTGTAGCGAACTTCATTGCCAAAATTGCATGGTATGTGCGCATCGTTCGCAGCTCAGTCATCTCATTCAACCATCAAAATTACATTCTGTATTCGAGAACGGTAAAAACACCGCAAAGCTTTGTTTTCCGTAAGCACTTAGCACCTAACGTTGCTGCTGAAGTCATCATTCTTGCAACCTTGGATCTAGGGTGGATCATTTTAAGTATTTCAACCCTGTCTTTCTTGGGGCTTGGTATTCAGCCACCAACACCAGAATGGGGAGCGATGCTTAGTGATGCAAAAGAGGTTTTGTTCTCAAACCCCGAGCAAATGCTGATTCCCGGCGCAGCGATTATGGTGGTGGTTGCGTGTTGTAACTTGCTGGGGGACTCGCTTAGAGACGTGTTAGACCCAAAAACGGAGCAGCGTTGATGTTAGAACTAAACAATCTTACCGTCGCAATTGAGAGACCAGTACATCGAGAGTTGGTTTCCAATGTGAGTTTTACCCTCAAAGAAGATCAGTGCTTAGGTATTTTAGGTGAATCAGGTAGTGGCAAGAGTCTAACCTGCAACGCGATTAACGGCTTGTTGGGTGAGCAGTTCTCTATTGCTGGTGAAGCAAAATTTGATGACCAAGATCTATTCACCATGACACCAAAACAGCGTCGTCAAATGCGTGGAGAGACAATTTCGATGATCATGCAAAGTCCAATGACGGCCTTCAATCCACTATTCACCATCGGCAATCAGGCGATTGAGACGATTCAGCAGCATTCGGCTATGAGTCGTAAAGAAGCTACGGAGTTGTTCTGCGATGTGTTAACTCGAGTGAACCTAAAGTCTGTTCAATCTTTGCTGAAAAAGTATCCCCATGAGCTCAGTGGCGGAATGTTGCAACGTATCATGGTAGCGCTTGCCTTAGTGTTAAAACCTAAGTTGATCATTGCCGATGAACCGACAACGGCCATTGACTACATTTCTCAACGTGAAGTGATCAAAGAGTTGCAATTTGTTCGTGAACAATTTGGTACCAGCCTCATTTTTGTCAGTCATGATTTGAGTTTAGTGTCGCACATCGCTGATAACGTTATGGTGATGAATCAAGGAAGAGTGGTGGAGTATGGTGATACTAAGCAAGTATTTACTCACCCACAAAGTGAGCATACTCATTACTTAGTTGATACGCGCATGGCATTAATTAATCGCTTTAAGTCAGTAATGGAGAGTCAGCCATGTTGATTGATGTTCAAAATGTCACCAAGGCTTTTAAAAGCGATGATAGTTGGTTGTTCTCGAGTTATCAGCAGGTGCTTAACGGCGTCTCGATCACGGTGAATGAAGGGGAATGTGTTGGTATAGTCGGTGAGTCGGGCAGTGGGAAAAGTACGCTAGGTAAAGTCCTTCTGGGCTTGGAAATAGCGGACAGTGGTGAGGTAGTGTTGGGGCAAGCCATTGAAGGCTTGCCAACCCACAAAGCCATCAGTGTGGTTTTTCAAGATTACAATACGTCAGTGAATCCGCGCTTGACGGTTCGGGAAATCATTAATGAACCCCTAATAACAGAGAGCATAAGCAAAGCACAGCGCGAAGCTATGCTCGTGGAACTCCTCGAAGAAGTCGGGCTTAAGCCTGAAATGCTAGACCGTTATCCTCATCAGCTTAGTGGCGGGCAACTGCAACGAGTGTGTATTGCTCGCGCTATTGCACCCAATCCAAAGTTTATCTTACTCGATGAGGCGGTAAGTTCGCTTGACGTTTCCGTCCAGGTTCAAATACTCGATCTTCTACAGAAGCTAAAGAAACAACGCAATATTTCCTATTTGTTTATTACCCACGATATTGCTGTCGCGAGCTTTCTATGTGATCGCCTGATGTTTTTTAAAGGTGGACGAATTGTTGAGCATGTTGAGGACATGCGTGACTTAAAACACGTTCGAGACCCCTACACCAAAGAATTACTGGAAGCGGCAGGATATCTAGAGATCCCTTTTGAAGCTGAGATGAATCAACAATGAATTTGACACATAAAGACTATTTTAAGATTGCATTCCCATTTATTGTGTCGACGGTCACCCAGCCTCTATTGGGAGCGGTTGATACAGCGGTCATTGGTAAGTTAGGTGTTGCAGAGCTTATTGGTGGCGTAGCCATCGGAACGGTCATCATGAACACGTTATATTGGTTGTTTGGTTTTTTCCGAGTGAGTACGACAGGTCAAAGCGCTATTGCTCTGGGCAAAAACAATCAAACAGAGCAAGCTAGCAGTTTATTACGTCCCTTGGTGCTCGCATTATTTGTGGGTTTGAGCTTTGTTTTTATGCAGTCTTTGATTTGGCTCGGGGCTGAGTGGGTCATTTCCCCAGAGCCGGTCGTTGGAGAGAATGCCAAGATCTATTTTGACATTATGATCTACGGCGCTCCTTTCGTTCTGCTTAACTACACCATCATCGGATGGTTAATGGGTCAGGCGAAAGCGAAGGAGACCTTGTTCACCCAAGTATTTGGCAACGTGCTAAACATTATTTTAGATCTGGTGTTTGTACTCTACTTTGATATGGGGATAGCGGGAGTCGCTATTGCCACTCTTATTGCTCAAATCACCACCTTTGTTATTGGTGCTGTCCTCGTTCTCAAAACGTGCCAGTTCTCGCTGCTTGACTACGTTCGCACCACAAAAATGTCGCGTAAGGATCTGAGTGTCATTGTTTTCTCAAACCTTGATTTGTTGCTCCGCACGGTCTGCATACTGGTGTTTTTTAACATGATGGCTCGTGTTGGTTCACAGTTGGGAGCCGATGTACTGGCAGCGAATGCAATATTGATGCAAGTCACCTTCATTGCCAGCTACTTGTTTGACGGCGTGGCGAATGCATCCAGTGTTTTTGCCGGCAAGTCTGTGGGACAAAAAAATCCCCAACTGCTTAGCCGTGTTATCAAACTGAATGTCCAGTGGACTACTGGCTTTGTCATTGTATTATCGCTACTTTTGGTCGTGTTTAAACAGCAGTTGGTGATGCTCTTCACCACTCTACCAGAACTAGTTGAGATCTATTCAACAATGAGCCCGTGGCTCATTGTGTTCCCGCTGGTGGCAGGCTACGGACTGACTTTTTATGGCATTTTCACTGGAACAGGGACGACTAGACCGGTGCGCAATTCAACTTTCGCGACACTGTTGGTCTTTTTAATTGTTCAGTTTGTTGGTGTTCGGTACTGGGGCAATCACGGACTATGGCTGGCTTTTACACTGTTTTATTTGGGACGCTTCATTTTTCTCTATCCATATATGAATCAAGTAAAACAAAAGTGCCAATAATCTGTTGAGACGTTCAAATATGCCCCTTGGGCATATTTGAACGTGTTCCCTTAAAGTAAAAATTTATACTGTGACTGTTCTTTTAGTAGACGTTGAATTCTAAATCAGACTCTTATCAAAATTAACTGCACACATTTCATGGTAGATGCAAAGAATTATCGCTCTCTGTGTCGAGATTCTATTACCTTTAAGCCAGCCAGCATGGATACCGTTACAGAAACGACCACTAATGCCATCGCCATTGCTAAGCTGGTGTTGCCCTGGTCAAACTCACTAAAAATAAAGGTTGCGCTGGTTTCAAAGCCGGGCGGTTTCACCATGAGAGAGCCAACCAATTCACGTTGACCGATGATAAAACTCATTGCCCAGCCTGCTATTACCCCGGGTAGAATTAGTGGCAGTGTAACTCGACTAAATCGATAGAATTCAGAAGCACCTGATACCTTAGCAGCATCGTCAAGACTGCTGCTGATTTGCTCTGCAGCCGACTTTACATACTGCACTGTATAGGGAAGGAACAGAACAACATACGTGATGATCAGCATCCCTTTGGTGTTGTAAAGAGGAAAGGGGTTACTTGGTGAGTTCCAGAATAGAATCAAACCAAAGACAACAACGATCCCCGGCACCGTATTGGACAATAAGCTCGCAAAGTCGATGACTTTCGTTAGGTGGGATTGTCCACACACCACCGTCAATCCATACCAAATCCCGAGTGCAGTACAGATGGTCGCGGCATATAGACTAAGCTGAATACTATTTAGCAACGCGGAAAACGCCTCGCTGTCGAAGCTAAAGACTTGCGCGAAGTGTCTAAAGGTTAAGTTATCCCAGCTAAGTCCAAATCCCGCTAAATCGATGAGTGCGGTGGCGGTTATTGAGAAATAGGGAATACCAATTGATAACGCAAGTATAAAAGCGATGACCAACCAACAAGCGCTGCGTTGCCAAGGCGATAACGCAATAATTCTTAGTTTGTTCCCCTTGCCCGAAATGAGCTGGTATTGGTAATTGTTCGAGATATAGAGCTGTCCCATCCACATCAACATACTTGTTGTTAGCAAGACCAAAGAGAGCACCGATGCTTTTACGAAATCTATCGGCCAAGTCGAGGTAAAGCGGTGGATTTCCGTTGTCAGCACGTAATAGCCTATCTGCTTACCCAAAGTTGCTGGCGTGCCGAATTCTGAAATTGTTTTGACGAATACCAGTAATGCCCCCATTAGGTAGCCTGAAATCAACAGCGGCAAGAAAACTTTGACAAGGATTCTTAGCTTGGATGCACCATATATGATTGCCGCTTCTTCAACACTAGCATTGATTCTCAACAAGCTATTTTTGATAACTAAGTACATGAATGGGAAAAGCGACAGGCTCATTATTAACACCATGCCAGCCAATGAGAAGAAGCCAGTCTGTAATCCCGCCAAGCCAGGTAATAACTGCTCTAGATAACCCCTCGGGCGCATAAAAATCATCCACCCCATAGAGTCGATAAACGGTGGAGTCATGAATGGGATCAAGATGACGATATCTAGCCATTTATGGTGACCGATCTCTGTTTTAGCTGTAATCCATGCCAAAGGGGCTGCAAACAATGTTGCAACGATGGTGACTAAAAAAGCGAGTTGAATAGAGTTCCAAAGCACACCGAGTGTGTAGCTATCAACAAGTTGTCGAAATAAAGATGTCAGGTGCCAATGCCCATCTTGGTAGGCGCTATTGATAAGAATCGTACCCATTGGCATTAGCACTAAGATAATGAGGCTTAGCAACGCCAATAACGTGGGTTTATTGAATGTATCTTGGGATTGGAGTGTGTTCATAGAGATCTGATATAAAGCGAGGCGGCGGTAAAAGAGGAGAGGTTAACCCTCTCCTTGAGGTGGGTTAGCGAAACATCGCGCTAAACTTCTTAGTGACGTTTGCTTGATTTTCAAACATCCAATTCCAGTCATAATCCAGTTGCTTAATCTCAGCGTAGTCTGGGCGAGATGGATCCGCTTTTACATCACTACGACCAGGTAGCAGCAAGTTCTTAGCAACAATGTTCTGTGCACGTTCAGTCAGCAGGTAGTTAACAAATACCTCTGCTTGTGGTTTATTTTCGCTAGATTCAAGCACCATGACTGGTCTTGGTGCGATTACAGTGCCCTCAGCCGGGTAGATAACCTGGATTGGATTTCCTTTGGCCTTTTCGCCGTATCCCATGTAATCGACGCCAGCCAGTACGACACTTTTCGAGCCATTAACCACTTGGTTCAGTGCCGGACGGTTTGCACCATTAACATCGATATCGTTTTCTTGCCATGCATTGAATAGTGTCCATGCTTTGTCCGCATCATTAGCTATGACACCAGAGATAAAATCCAAAGCAGAGCCTGATTCAGTTGGGTCAGGAATAACGACTTGTCCTGCCCAGTTGTCTTCAGTGTAAGTTGTGAGTGATGCTGGGGCATCTTTCACCAGACGGGTATTGTAGGTAATCCCTAAAGCCGAGCCTGAATACGCGAACAGCTGATTGTTACCATTCCATCCATCATGCAGTTTATCTGCGTTTTCTGGAGTAAAGGTATGTAAAAGCCCTTCGCTCTGAAGACCCATTGCCGCTGGCCAAGAGGCTAAAATAACCACATCTGCGACCGGGCGAGCTTCTTCCGCTTTTAATCGGCCCAAGATTCGTCCAGTCGTTGCTTGGTAGACTTGAACTTTGTTGCCCGAGACTTTTTCAAAGTCTTTTATTAGCTGGTTTGCTAGTCCTTTAGGGCCTGCGGTATAGAGCGTGAGATCTGCAGCGGCAACCGCGCCCGACACAAGTCCAAGGGCGAGAGCTAGTACGGATAGGTTTTTCATCATCATTTCCTTATAAGTGAATTCTTTGAATATCTTCAGGGGCGCAATAAAGAGATATTACTTCTCCAGGGGTCGGTCGCTGTGATGCGAAGAAGTGCCACTTCTCTCCTGCAACATTGGCCTCAACGAGATAGTGCTGCCCTTGGAATCGAGCGTTGATAATCGAACCTTCAAACTGCAAATCATTGTCATTGGCAGCAGCATGAGGTTTCAGCTTTTCCATGCGGATAAAGGCATGGCCTTGAGGGCTAGGAAGACGATTGCTCTTCCCTATAAACTGAGCGACAAATTCTGACTTAGGATGGTGATAAATCGCCTCCGGTGAGTCGAACTGTTCAACTTGACCAGCATTCATGATGACCACTTTATCTGCCATAGACATAGCCTCTGCCTGGTCGTGTGTGACATAGACAGCGGTCAATTGGTTATCTTTGAGGATTTGTAGCAATAGGTGCTGAATCTGATCTTTAAGAACTGCATCAAGCGCTGAAAGTGGTTCATCAAGCAGAATCAGTTGTGGTTTGGTAACTATGGCTCTCGCGATAGAAACGCGCTGTTGCTGACCGCCAGAGAGCTGGCTTGGAAATCGTTTAGCGAACGAGGCTAACTGAACTTGTGCCAGTGCATCGTTTACTCGCTTATCCAGATCTTTGGTGTCTTTTCGTGCACGTAGGCCAAATGCAATATTCTCATAGACAGTAAGGTGTGGCCAAAGCGCGAAGTCTTGAAACACCATTCCAAGCTTTCGATCTTGAATAGCGATAGATTCATTCAACTCACCGTCGAAAACACTACGCTCATTGATTTTAATTTGTCCTGAAGAAGGGTGCTCTAATCCTGCTATGGATCGGAGTAATGTCGTTTTTCCGCATCCAGACGGCCCAACGAGTGCGGCCAATTCACCTTGATTTAAAGATAGATTGATGTCGCGAAGCGCACTAACGTCACCGAAGCTTTTATTGAGGTTTTTAATCGAAAGGCTCATGCCATGTCACCATAATTCCGTTTGATGACAATCATTCATGAGTTTTATTAATTAATGACTCAAATTACGTGAAGCTTTTGTTTCGTTTCAGTCCCTATCTCAATGAACTTGCGTACTAGAGCGTGAGTTATGGGGTTGATGTGCCTAATTTTTAAGAGAAAAGTCATATTCCTTTAATCATTGTTGGCACACCATATTCTATCCGTCAGTATTGGGGGGCTGGCTTGTTCAAGGTATGCTCCCTCTCTGGTCTTGCGTGTAGATCCGAATCTTGTGAGTAAAAATCGAGCACTCATGCTCACACCCAGTTGTATTTACTGTATTGTAAGTCAATATATTGGATACTATACCGAAGTGACTCAACATAACCCTGCATCTTGAAGTCACTTTGGTGTATGACAATAGTGCATTATTGAAGGAAGTATGTAATGAGTAAAAAGATGACAATGGCTGCGATTTCAAGACAGCTTGGAATTTCAACAATGACTGTGTCACGTTACTTTAATGGCGGTTATGTTTCGGCTGAGAACCGCCTTAAAATTGAAGCTATCGTCAAAGATAGTCATTACACACCTAATATATTTGCTCGCTCTATTCGTAGCCAATCCAATATTATTGGTTTCGTCGCGCCTCGTATCGAGTCATATACGACGAGTTTAGTGATTAAAGGGGCGCTGGCTGCTGCCAACGAATCACAAGTACGAATGCTGTTTCATTCCACAGGGTTTAATCATGAGTCAGAATGCCAAGCTGTGAGAGAGTTTAACGGCTTAAATGCACTTGGCACGATTATTATCGCTTCAAAACACAGTGTTGAAGAGACTTTTTATCGAACCTTAGATAATGTGTTATTTATTGGCAAAAACTCTCCCCATCATTGTTGTTTATATTACCCCGATCACGCTGCTATTAAAGCACTCGTCTCCCAAACCATTACTCAACTAAAACAGCAGCAAGCACCGCTGGTAGCCGTAAATTATATTTACGATGAGCGTATGCTTTCTAGCCGAACTAAGTTGATGCAAACCACCATTACCGATACCGTACCCGAGTTAAATTTTTCACTGCAAGCCTTAGCCAACTCTGAGGAAAAAACCGACTACCAGGCAGTTCAATTACAGCCCAATCATGTCTACTTTTGCGCCACCGATAATATTGCCATTCGTTTATATCGTCGCGCCAAAGAACAGCAACTCAAGATTGGTCATAACGTATGGATTGTAGGCATGGGCGACTATGATTACAGCGATCTGTTAGTCCCGAGTCTGACTACTGTGGCTTTTAACTACTATCAAGTGGGCTATCAAGCTGTCAAAAAATTGATAAAGCGCGATTTCAGTTCCGTCGAAGGCACATTTGACCTAAAAATGAGAGAAAGCTCACAGTTCTCTTGAGGTTATGAGGGCTACCTCACAGTTTGTCTGAAATTATATTGAGTCTAAACGCAATCCATTTAACCTCATGTGTTATCGATAACACATAGCATAACACAAAGCATAACATTGATGATTTGCGCCAATAACAGACATTCAAGCCCACTCGAGTGGTGGAAAAAAGCGACCGCCTACCAAATTTATCCCCGTAGCTTTTATGATACGAACCAAGACGGTATTGGTGATATCAATGGAATCATTACTAAGCTGGATTACCTAGCTGATTTGGGCATTGATTTAATATGGATTTGCCCATTCTATGCATCACCGAATGATGATAACGGTTACGATATTAGCGACTACCAAGCGATTCATCCTGACTTTGGAACCCTGGAGGATGTGGATACACTGATCGCTGCTGCTCATACGCGTGGCATTCGCATCATTATGGATTTGGTGATCAACCATACTAGTGATGAACATCCATGGTTCATCGAATCTCGAGATAACAAAAATAGCCCTAAGCGTGATTGGTATATTTGGCGTGATGGTTGTGAGCCTACCGATGAAAAACTGACTTGCGATCCAAACAACTGGGAAAGTATCTTTCATGGCAGTGTATGGGAATATGATAAAAAAACGGCGCAGTACTACTTGCACCTATTTTCCAAAAAACAACCGGATCTGAATTGGGAAAACCCTGAAGTTAAGCAAGCACTATTTAAAATGATTCATTGGTGGTTGGAGCGCGGTATTGATGGTTTCCGTGTTGATGCAATTAGCCATATTCAGAAACAACCAGATTTACCGTCTTTACCCAATCCAAAGGGTGAAAAGTATGTCTCCTCGTTTGATTATCATATGAATGTGGCAGGTATTGAAAAGCATCTGCATGAGTTAAAACTGCAGGCGTTTGATCCCTTTGGCATTGTGACAGTTGGTGAGGCCAATGGGGTTACTGCCGATAACGCATTACCGTGGGTTGCCGAAGCGACCGAGCAGGATCAAGGTGGCGTTTTCAACATGATTTTTCAGTTTGAACACATGAAGCTATGGTCGGAAGAACAAAGCAACGAGCGTTTAGATTTGGTGGAGTTCAAACGCATTTTATCGCGTTGGCAAGATGCATTAGAAGGTAAAGGTTGGAATGCGCTTTATTTAGAAAACCATGATCAAGCACGTAGTATTGATACTTTTGCCGACCCTAATTCTAGGTATGCCAGTGCTACCGCATTAGCGAGTTGTTATTTCTTGATGAAAGGGACTCCGTTTATTTATCAGGGCCAAGAGATTGGTATGGTAAATCATCAGTTTACGTCTCTTGACGAATTTAATGATGTGTCTGCTAGAAATTTAATTCAAAAACTATCTCAACAAGGTCAAAGTGACGCAGACATCTTAGCTTTGTTAAATCAGGTATCTCGCGACCACAGTCGCTTGCCAATGCAATGGAATGACCAGAATTTTGGCGGTTTTTCTGAGGTGCAACCTTGGTTCTGGGTCAATCAACAGCACGCAGATATCAATGTTGAGCAACAACAGAAAGATCCAAATTCGATTTTGAGTTTCTATAAGAAACTGATCGCTCTGCGTAAGTCAAATGTAAGTTTAGTGGTTGGCCGCTATCAATTGCTGCTAGCTAGCGATCCCAATATCTATGCTTATCAACGTGTTGGTCAAGATATGACATGGACCATTATTACCAATTTAAGTCCACAAGAGAGCATCGTTGATATCGACTGCACGCAATTAGGCGAATTAGTGCTTGATAATCAGAATATCAAAAACGAACACGTTCGCTCTGATTTTATAGCGACGCAAATTGTCCCGGCTTATGCAGCGTATATATTTGCAAGAAAACACTAATTTATATTTATCGCAGGGCATTTATAAAGCTACCCTGTATTTAAAACAAGGAATCATTTATGAGTAAGTTACTGTCGTTTGATTTTTGGCAACGATTTGGGAAATCCCTTATCGTTGTTATCGCGGTGATGCCAGCCGCGGGTATCATGATATCACTCGGTAAAGTTGTCGCAATGTATGCCGGTGGTATTGGCGCTATTGAAACACTAGGCGCTATTATGGAAAACATAGGTTGGGGGGTTATAGTTAACCTTCACCTATTATTTGCTGTCGCTATCGGTGGTTCATGGGCTAAAGAAAGAGCAGGAGGCGCATTTGCTGCTCTGATTGCCTTCATCTTAATCAACCGCATCACCGGGGTTATATTGGGCGTGGACAACGCTATGCTCAGTGATCCAGAGGCGGTTGTGATGAGCCTATTTGGTTCTGAGTTACCTGTCTCTCAATTCTTCACTAATATTTTGGGTGCTCCTGCTCTAAATATGGGTGTGTTTATCGGTATTATGTCTGGTTATTTAGGTGCCAACTTATTTAACCGCTATCATGACTTCTCTCGCTTACCTCAAGCATTAGCATTTTTCAACGGTAAGCGTTTTGTACCTTTTGTAGTTATTTTCTATTCGATGATTATTGCGTTTGCTTTATCAATCGTATGGCCTTTAATTCAAGGTGCACTTAATGATTTTGGTCAATGGATTGCAACCTCTAAAGACACAGCACCGATCACTGCTCCTTTCCTATATGGTACGTTAGAGCGTTTATTACTGCCATTTGGCTTACACCACACTTTAACTATTCCGATGAATTACACTGAGTTGGGTGGTACTTATGAGCTTTTGACTGGTACGAATGCGGGCTCTAGTGTTTATGGTCAAGATCCATTATGGCTTGCTTGGGTTAGCGATCTAAATAATCTTAAATTAAGCGATCCGACAGCTTACCAACATCTACTAGATACAGTACATCCTGCACGTTTTAAGGCAGGTCAAGTTATTATCGCAGCGTCTTCATTGATTGGTATTGGGCTTGCCATGTATCACTGTGTTGATGGTGACAAGCGCGCACAATACAAGCCAATGTTTTTATCTGCGTGTCTTGCAGTGTTATTAACAGGTGTAACAGAGCCTATTGAATTCATGTTTATGTTTATTGCTCCTGTTTTGTATGTTGCGCATGCGGTGTTAACAGGGGTTGCATTTGCGTTGGTCGATGTTATGGACCTACGTGTACATGCCTTTGGCTTGATAGAATTAGTCACTCGTATACCTATGATGGCTTCAGCGGGCATCGGTGGTGATTTGGTTCGCTTCGCATTAGTCTCTATTGTTTTCTTTGGTGTTAACTATGGATTATTCCGTGTGCTTATTGTCAAATTTAAATTGCCAACACCGGGACGCATGGGTAACTACCTCGATGACAGTTCGGAATCCATGTCAGAAGATGAGAAGATGGAAACTATTATTAAGAATTTAGGTGGCCGTACCAATATTGCTGAAATTGATGCTTGTATGACACGCTTGCGCGTTACAGTTAATGATCCGCAGTTGGTTGCCGAATATGAGTTATGGAAGCCAACAGGAGCACTTGGCGCTGTGATTAAAGAGCAAGGAGTACAAGTTATTTATGGTCCTGGAGTGGATGTCATTAAATCTAGATTAGTTGCGAAGTTTTCAGCACAACCAGCGTAATTATTTCTCTATTTAGATAGAGTAACATCGAAAAACGCAGCCTTGCGCTGCGTTTAACTCACGACAATCAATAAGTGAATAATAAATGAAGTTAATGACGTTAAATACCCATAGTTGGCAAGAAGAGAAACAGCTAGAAAAGTTGGATGTGGTAGCGCAAGCCATAATCGAGCAAGGGTGCGATGTCGTTGCATTACAGGAAGTGAATCAACATCAAGACAGCCCGGCTGTTGATGCCAATATATTAACGAATCACACTGTGTTCGCTGATAACTATGGTTATTTGTTACAGAAAAAGCTCATGGAATACGGTTGTCACTACCAACTTACATGGGATTTCGTTCATCAAAGTTATGACGTATATCAAGAGGGACTGGCATTCTTGACGCGACTGCCGATTATCGAACATGAGGTCATTGACCTAAGTGATAATTATGATGTGAACTACTGGAAACATAGGCGAGCAGTGCGTATTAAGGTTACTTCTCAACAAGGCGATTTCAATCTTTATAATTGTCATTGCGGCTGGTGGAATGACTCAGAGAACTCATTTGAGGATCAGTTCAACCAAATAAGTGCGACATTATCAACGGAATTGAACTTTCTATTAGGCGATTTCAACAACCCAAGCCATATGCGTAATGAAGGTTATGATTATGTTTTACAGCGCGGTTTGATAGATTGTTATGAAATAGCAGAAATAAAAGATACTGGAACCACTGTAATTAAAAATATTGATGGTTGGGAACAAAATATCCAAGCGCTTCGGATTGATCTGGTTTTTAGTAATCAACCAGTGGTGGTAAGGCAGCATCAGGTGATTTTTAATAATGACTTTTATCCGGTTGTATCGGATCACTTTGGGGTTCTGGTGGAAGTAGACATTACTTAATGTTTATTAACTTGTCGCATTCCGTTTGGTGATTGCTTTTTGCTCTTTATGATAAATAAAACTGACAAGCAGCCTTTGAACGCATCGAAAGTTATAATATATCTATTTTTCAATTGGTTATTTGAAATTGAGTTTACGGGGATAACTTTTACTTTGATACGAAGTGGTAGTTTTGAGGGCAAAATCCCTCCAAAACTATTCACAAGCACCTGATTTATCAACTAAAATTTTTTGTATCTTTGACGTGAAAATTGGCCGAAATTAGGTGTTAACTCTATGAATAATAAAAAGAAACCATCAATCCTAGTAGTATGCATGGGCAACATTTGCCGCTCTCCTACTGGTGAAGCAGTTCTTCGTGCGCGCGCTGAGCAAAGTGGCGTAGCTGTGACAATAGATTCAGCAGGTACGATTGGGTATCACCAAGGAAATACGCCAGACCCAAGGTCTAGACAAGCGGGGGAGGCGAGGGGCTACTCGTTTGCTGGTATTCGAGCACGGCAGGTCACGGATGATGACTTTGAAGCGTTTGATATGATTTTGGCGGCGGATAGAGATAACTTGGCGGATCTTAAACAGCTTTGCCCGGCGCATTTGCAATATAAGTTATCGCTGTTTCTGAGCTATGGTTCATCGAGTCATACTGAGATACCCGATCCCTATTATGGTGGTGACCAAGGGTTTGAACTGGTGTTGGATTTGATTGAGGACGCATCGGATAGCGTATTGGCGAAGTTTGCATAGCGTTTGACGCGCCACGCATTACCAAGCGGGGAACTGACACCTTATTTGAGCTTGAGGTATCAGCTCCCCTGGTTGTACGTTAGCTAAGCTTTACAGCACAAAGAATAGACCAGCAAGGCAAGCACTCATTAGGTTAGCGAGTGTGCCGGCTAGAACGGCTTTAATGCCAAGGCTTGCAACATCAGAGCGGCGTTCTGGTGCCATGGACGCGATCGCGCCAATTTGAATTGCGATAGAGGCGATGTTGGCAAAGCCACAAAGAGCAAAGGTGATGATGACCTGAGTTTTGTCAGACAGCATGGCTTTTGCTTCCACAAAGTCGATGAAGGCAACAAACTCATTTAAAATCACTTTCTGACCGATAAATGAACCTGCTGTCAGTACTTCACTAGAGTCCACACCGATTAGCCAAGCAACAGGCGCAAACACGAAGCCAAACAGCAGCTCCAATGTCATACCTTTGCCACCAAACCAGCCAGTGATAGATTCAATAGCAGCGTTTAGCATTGCAATCACACTGATGAAAGCAACAAGCATCGTACCAACCGCAACAGCGACTCTCATGCCGTTCATTGCGCCAGCAGCGAGCGCGTCAATGATGTTGCTTTGTTTGCTGTCATCGAGTTCAATATTGCTATAGTCAGACGGAGTTTGTTGCTCTGGTACAAGCAGCTTAGCCATCATCAACGAGCCTGGCGCGGCCATGAAGCTTGCGGCGATGAGGTACTTGAGTTCAACACCAAGTCCTGCATAACCGCCAAGCACGCTTCCCGCGACCGATGCCATACCGCCGGCCATTACGGCAAATAGCTCTGAGCGTGTCATTGTGCCTAGAAATGGGCGAATAAGTAGCGGTGATTCACTTTGCGATAAGAAAATGTTGCCAGTAGCTACCAGCGATTCAGCTTTGCTGGTGCCAAGGAATCTTTGCAGGCCGCCACCGATAATGCGAATGGCCAGTTGCATGATGCCAAGGTGATAGAGCGCCGCAATCAGTGCACTGATGACCACGATAATTGGCAGTACGCGAATGGCAAACACGAAGCCGTTTGTAGCTAAGTCGCCAAACAAGAACTGAATACCACGGTCTGAGAAGCTAAGAATGGTGGCTACGCCGCTGCTCATGGCGCCGAGAATATCTTTGCCAAGTGGAAATGCGAGGACAAACGCTGCGACTAGCGATTGTAGAAGTAGGGCGCGAAGTACGGTGTTCCAATTGATTGCTGAACGTTTTTCAGAGAATAGGTACGCGATAGCAATAAGCGAAACGATGCCAAGGAGGCTAGAAAGAATAGCGATCATTGAGCAGCACCTCCAAACAGTTGAATGGTCGATGTGCCAAAGTGATACCAAGAAGCCGCCAGTGATGGACGCGGAAACCACATAGTGTGGTAGGAATTGAATAAAGTTGTCATTGAGTAACCTTTACAAGCTGTGAAATAAGCTGGTCCGATTCCTTGGGGTCATTCACAGATCCGTGGTGACGGCTTGTATTGGTTGTGTTCAGGCTTTCACCTGACAAACGGCGCGGGAGTATATAGAAATAAATGAAGAATGCACGTGCTAAGCGTGAGTTGTATGTCTGTTTGACTAAAAGGCCACCAGTTCGCCTAATGCTTGTAAGTTAAGAAGCTAACACCTTTTAGAAGGCCTAGTCGCATAGCGACTGGGCCTTCTTTTTACCGCTCTTGGATAGCTCCTATCTCGCCTTTCTGGCAACGTAAAACTCTCAGCCATATCTAGGATATAGTTCATCACCTCCGGGATTCTTCCAGGTGCGACGGCAGGAAGGAGTTGTAACTGTCCTATTAAGAACAACGAAGCTTGTTTAAAGCCTATCTGGTAAGGCATTACCTTGTTTTGGTCGTAGGCCATTTGGCACATTAAGAACCGAAGTAAGTTATAGGCCA
>NZ_JAKJST010000027.1:0-115387 GCF_050337275.1 Vibrio wakamikoensis
CCTATAACTTACTTCGGTTCTTAATGTGCCAAATGGCCTACGACCAAAACAAGGTAATGCCTTACCAGATAGGCTTTAAACAAGCTTCGTTGTTCTTAATAGGACAGTTACAACTCCTTCCTGCCGTCGCACCTGGAAGAATCCCGGAGGTGATGAACTATATCCTAGATATGGCTGAGAGTTTTACGTTGCCAGAAAGGCGAGATAGGAGCTATCCAAGAGCGGTAAAAAGAAGGCCCAGTCGCTATGCGACTAGGCCTTCTAAAAGGTGTTAGCTTCTTAACTTACAAGCATTACCCTATTGGGAGCATTTTTCATATCGATAATTGAGCTTTCGCTTAAGGCGTGTAGTACGTTGCCGCACCAGGGCCTACTGGTAGACCTAGAAGGAATACCCATACGTAGAACAAGATACTCCAGCCTACGATAAAGCAGATTGAGTAAGGCAGCATGGTCGCGATCAGCGTACCAATGCCTAGGTTTTTCATATAGCGAGTCGCTACCGCAAGGATAAGACCAAAGTAGCTCATCATTGGCGTAATGATATTAGTCGTCGAGTCACCGATACGGTAAGCCGCCTGAATGGTCTCAGGAGCGTAACCGACTAACATTAGCATAGGCACGAAGATAGGAGCCGTTACTGCCCACTGCGCCGATGCAGAGCCAATCATCAGGTTGATGAAGCCACACATTAGGATAAATGCGAAGAACAGTGCAGGACCTGTTAGACCAATAGTCTGTAGGAAGTCTGCGCCCGCTACTGCGAATACTTGACCAAAGTTCGTCCACTTAAAGAAGGCAACAAATTGCGCAGCGAAGAACACCAACACAATGTACATGCCCATCGAAGACATAGACTTAGACATAGCATCAATGACATCACGGTCATTCTTCATAGAGCCCGTTACTTTACCGTAAATAAAGCCAGGGATTGCGAAGAATACAAAGATGAAGGCTACGATACTCTTAAGGAATGGAGAGCCTGCAACTTGACCGTCAGCCGTACGAAGTACGCCGTTTTCTGGAACAACTGTCGATGCGATAATTGCGCTCACTACTAGAACCGCAATACCCGCCATTTTTAGGCCTTTCTTCTCAACCGCAGTCAAAGAGCCCATGCTGTCGTTAGACAAATCTTCTGAGGCTTCTTCATCGTTGTATTTACCAAGTTTTGGCTCAACGATTTTCTCAGTAACGAATGCACCTGTAATCGCAATGAAGAACGTAGAGATGAACATGAAGTACCAGTTCGACTCTGGACCAACTGTATAGGTTGGATCGATCATTTGCGCAGCTGTTTCAGTGATACCTGAAAGCAGTGGGTCTACCGTACCGATAAGTAGGTTCGCAGAATAACCACCCGATACACCAGCAAACGCAGCAGCAAGACCGGCGAGAGGGTGACGTCCTAAAGAGTGGAACAGCATCGCTGCCAACGGAATAAGTACGACGTAACCAAGCTCTGAAGCTGTGTTAGAAATGATACCAGCAAATACGACTGTCACCGTTACCATGCGCTTAGATGCACCCATAACTAGACCACGCATTGCAGCTGAAAGCATGCCTGAGTGCTCAGCGATCGCTACACCAAGCATCGCAACGAGTACGGTACCAAGTGGTGCGAAGCCTGTGAAGTTTTTCACTAGGTTAGTCACAATTAACTGTAGGCCTTCAGCATTAACAAGGCTCACAACCTCAATCATACCGTTAGCAGCACGACCAGCAGCGCCTTCAGGGCGAGGATCAGCAACGGCAACATCGAAGTAGCCAGCGATGCCAGACATGACAAGAATAGCTAGACAGAAAATTGCAAATAGTGTGATTGGGTGGGGCAATAGGTTCCCCAAGTACTCAACGCCGTCTAGAAAACGGGTAAATAGAGGCTTTTTTGGCTTGTTGTGTTTCATTGTGGCAGATGAACTCATCTGTCCCCTCCTTTTTTATATTGTCCTAGCTGTTAACAAAGTTCTTTAGTTCAGATGACACTCATCGGTCTTATTTCTGACAACTTTGTAAAAAGCAGGCGCAGGGTACGTGAGCGAGCTCAATAATAAAAGCCTAAAATGTTGCCAATTGTAAATTCAGTGCAATTTTCAACCATTATGTTAGCAACTATACAATGACTTATATTGATCTAAATATAAAATAAACTATAACATTCCTGTGACATATTCATCTTTTCACTCTTATGACAGGGAATTAGCTCTAAAAAAACCTCAACATATCGAGATTGAAAAAAAACCGTGCGTCTGAAATGATGGATATTGAATTATGTGAACCAGGACTCAGTCGATGAGCTACTCTCTGCACCCTATTGGTACCATTCATTCCCCCTATAAAGAGAAGTTTGCCGTCCCTAGGCAACCCAGATTAGTGCCAAGTGCCACGGCCTCAATTGCCTTACAGGGAGACATTAATTGTCTAGAAGCCGTTCGCGGTCTCGATCAATTCTCACATCTATGGCTGTTATTTCTGTTTGACCAAAACCTAGAAGCGGGCTGGAAACCAACGGTAAGACCTCCACGCTTAGGTGGCAATGAACGCATTGGCGTGCTTGCTAGCCGCGCCACATTTAGACCAAATGGTATTGGGATGTCTGCGGTTGAATTTCGAGGGGTAAGGCAGAAAGGTCAACAAGTGTTTATCGATGTCGGTAGCGTCGATTTGGTCGATGGTACCCCTATTATTGATATCAAACCCTATATCCCCTACTCCGATTCCATCACTTATGCTAAAGGGGGGTACGCAGAATCCGAGCCGGAAGCAACCGAGGTGACATTCTCACCCTCTGCAGTTGAGGTTCTATCGAAGGCACCAGAGGGCCAGCATAAGCAACAAATCATCCGCGAAGTATTGGCGCAAGACCCAAGGCCTGCCTATAAAAAAGGTAAGATCGATGACAAAGAATATGGCGTAAGACTGTTCGATTGGAACGTAAAGTTTAAAGCCAATAGCGATCACATTGACGTCACCACCATTGAGACTCTCTAAACGCCTGATTCTAGGTGTTTATTGATGAGACCTTTTTGCTAGCAAAGTCATTTGGTAGAAAGGCATTTGGCTGATATCATAGACGGCTTAACTCAATTTGGGCACCTCTGCCCAGATTTACTATCAACATGATGAACGGATACCCATAAATGCGTACCAGTAACTATCTTCTTTCTACTCTGAAGGAGACACCAAACGACGCAGAAGTTGTAAGTCACCAGCTAATGCTGCGTGCAGGTATGATTCGTAAACTAGCTTCAGGTCTATACACTTGGCTACCAACGGGTCTACGTGTTCTGCGTAAAGTCGAAAACATCGTTCGCCAAGAGATCGATAATGCAGGTGCAGTTGAGACTTTGATGCCCGTAGTGCAGCCGTTTGAACTATGGGAAGAGACAGGCCGATCTGAAAAGATGGGTGATGAACTACTTCGCTTCACTGACCGTCATGAGCGTCCGTTTGTACTTAGCCCAACAGCAGAAGAAGTGATCACTAGCCTTGTGCGTAACGAAGTCAACTCGTACAAGCAGCTACCACTGAACCTGTACCAAATCCAAACTAAATTCCGAGATGAGCGCCGCCCACGTTTTGGCGTGATGCGCGCACGTGAATTCTCTATGATGGATGCGTACAGCTTCGACATCGACAAAGAAGGCTTAGAGAAGTCTTACGAAGCGATGCACGACGCCTACTGCAAAGCGTTTGACCGCATGGGTCTAAATTACCGTCCAGTGCTCGCTGATACCGGTGCTATCGGTGGTAACGGCTCACACGAATTCCACGTACTGGCTGAAAGTGGTGAAGACCTTATCGCCTTCTCTTCTGAGTCTGACTACGCGGCAAATATCGAAAAAGCAGAAGCATTAGCACCTGCAGAAGAGCTAGCCGCTCCAACTATCGATATGACAATGGTAGATACGCCGAATGCGAAAACCATTGCTGAGCTTGTAGAGCAGTTCGACCTGCCAATCGAGAAAACAGTGAAAACGCTGTTTGTTAAAGCCTCTGATGAAATCGAAGCGCCGCTTATCGGCCTTATCATCCGTGGTGACCACGAGCTTAACGAAATCAAAGCTGAGAAAATTGCGGAAGTTGCCTCTCCTCTAGAAATGGCAACAGAAGAAGAAATTCGCGCAGCAATTGGCGCAGGCCCAGGCTCACTAGGCCCAGTTGGTCTTGAACTGCCATTCATCGTAGACTGTTCTGTCGCGGTAATGAACGATTTCGGCGCTGGCGCTAACATTGATGACAAGCACTACTTTGGCATCAACTGGGGTCGTGACGTTGAGCTTGGTAAAGTAGAAGATCTGCGTAACGTCGTAGAAGGCGATCCAAGCCCATGTGGTCAAGGCACTATCCTGCTTAAGCGTGGTATCGAAGTCGGCCATATCTTCCAGCTTGGTAAAAACTACTCTGAGAAGATGAACTGTGGCGTGCTTGGTCCTGACGGTAAGAACGTTATCCTAGAGATGGGTTGTTACGGTATCGGTGTTTCTCGTGTGGTAGCTGCTGCTATCGAACAGAACAATGATAAGTACGGCATCATCTGGCCTGACGCTATCGCCCCATTCCAGGTAGCGATCGTACCGATGAACATGCATAAGTCTGAGCGCGTTAAAGAAGCAGCAGAGAAGCTATACGCAGAACTGACTGCAGCTGGTATCGAAGTGCTATTTGACGATCGTAAAGAGCGCCCAGGTGTCATGTTCTCTGACATGGAGCTTGTTGGTGTTCCTCATACTGTGGTTATTGGTGACCGCAGCATGGACGAAGGTAACTTCGAATACAAGAACCGCCGCACTGGTGACAAAACGCCAATTGCTATCGACGATATCGTGGCTCACGTGAAAGCTCAGCTAGCTTAATCGTTACCCAGATTATCCTAAAGGCCGCTATGCGGCCTTTTTTATTGCCTTCATACTCTGTTCATGTTCGCTTTCTTATGATGGTGGAATACCACCTGACTAGGAGTAATAGATGAACCTAAAATCACTGCTTAACCAAGCCCTTAATTCAGATATCGTCAATCAAACCACCCAGAAAGCGAGCCAGTCCTCGTCAAGCATCGGCCAAGCTCTCGGTGATAAGAAAACCCTTGGCGCTCTTGGTGCTGGAGCGGTAGGCGGAGGTTTACTCGGTATGCTTGTGGGCTCTAAGAAAACCAAAAAAATGGGCAAAACCGCACTAGGTGTTGGTGGCGCTGCAGCATTAGGTGCACTCGCTTACAAGCTATACAACGACTACAACAAAGGGGAGTCCAACCCTTCTAGTTCACCGCAAACTCCAGCTAACTTTACCCAAACCTCGCAACACGATGAATCGGTGCTCAAAGCGATGATCGCAGCGGCCAAGGCAGATGGACATATTGACGAGCAAGAGATGGCTAAGATCGAACAAGCACTCACCCAAATCGATGCTGACGCATCAGTGCAACAGTTGATTCAAGCGGAGATAGCGAAACCTCTCGATCCTTCAGAAATCGCGCGATTGGCCGTATCACCAGAACACGCAACCGAAATATACCTAGCCAGCCTATTAGTAGCCGATGAGCAAAACTTTATGGAAAAGGCCTATTTGAAAGAGTTGGCAACCCAGCTTGGGTTAGAGGGTGGTTTGGTTGAGCAACTGAACGCTCAGGTAAGTCAGTAGATTGAATTGAGAATGACAATGCGTTCCTAGGGGCATCCCTAGGAACCACCATCAGAGCAAAAAGGATTACTCTTCGCTATCTGCTGCAGCTTCGGCTTTCGCAGCTGCTTCTGCTTTCGCTGCGCGAGTTTCTGCTTTACGCTCATTGCGCTTTGCTTGGTTTTCAATAAAACCAGCGAGCTCTTTATCCGCCCACGCTTGAGCCAACTCTTGGCTCTCAAAGCCCATCTCGCGCTTAGACACAACCGTGCGACGAGAAGTTACTTGACGCATGATCTCTGCAGACCAGCCGTTACGCTTTTCCGTTAGACGGATAGTAAATTTTTTATTTTCAGACATTTATGTATTTCCTAAAGACTTTGTTAAGGGATATTCCAGCAATGTAATACTGACCATCCCTAAGCCAGCGCGGTATTAGAACACAAATCCAGCGCTGACGCTCAGAGTTTTTATAGAAAAAGTCCCCAGTGTTTCCACTGAGGACTTCATTAACTATTTGGCTGTAACATTTGAGGCAATCACCTCAGATCGATTACTTACCTACGTTCACGCGAGCGTTGCGGAACATACGCATCCAAGCACTATCTTCACCCCAAGATTCAGGAGCCCAAGAGTTCGCAACCGTACGGAATACACGCTCTGGGTGTGGCATCATGATAGTCACACGACCGTCACGAGTCGTTAGACCTGTGATTGCGTTTGGTGAACCGTTCGGGTTGTTTGGATACTGCTGCGTTGGGTTACCGTTGTTATCAATGTAACGTACCGCTACTGTACCTGATGCTTCAATCGCATTTAGGTGGTCATTATCACGAACCTCTACGCGGCCTTCGCCGTGAGAAACTGCGATTGGCATGCGTGAACCTTCCATACCATCGAAGAAGATAGAGTCAGACTTCTGAACTTCTACTAGGCTAAAGCGAGCTTCAAAGCGCTCAGATTCGTTACGAACGAAGCGTGGCCATAGGTCTGCACCTGGGATCAGCTCTTTTAGGTTCGATAGCATCTGACAGCCGTTACATACACCTAGTGAGAAGGTATCTTCGCGGTGGAAGAAGCTTTGGAACTGGTCACGCGCTTGGTCGTTGAACAGGATAGACTTAGCCCAACCTTCACCCGCACCTAGAACGTCACCGTAAGAGAAGCCACCACAAGCCACAAGACCTTGGTATTCTTCAAGTACTGCTTGTCCTGTCAGGATGTCGCTCATGTGAATGTCCGTCGCTTCAAAGCCAGCACGGTCAAACGCTGCGGCCATTTCAACGTGAGAGTTAACACCTTGCTCACGAAGAATAGCCATCTTAGGTTTAGCGCCCGTCGCAATGTATGGTGCTGCAACGTCTTCTTTAACATCGAAGCTGAGTTTAACGTTTAGGCCTGGGTCAGAGTTGTCTTTCTTCGCTTCGTGCTCTTGGTCTGCACACGCTGAGTTGTCACGCAGTGACTGCATCTTGTGCGTGGTTTCAGCCCAGATAGTACGTAGCTCAATACGAGAACGCTCGATAACAACAGCGTCACCAGAGGTGATAACGAAGTCGTCAGACGCTTCTACGCTGCCGATTACGTGCGAACACGCTTCTAGGCCGTTAGCCGCTAGAACCGCTGTCACTGCTTCTAGGTCATCATTCTTAACCTGAACAACCGCACCTAGCTCTTCGTTAAATAGTGCTGCTAGTACGTCCTCACCTAGATCCGCGATATCAGCTTTCACGCCACAGTGACCAGCAAATGCCATCTCAGCAAGGGTTACGAATAGACCGCCATCGCCTTTATCGTGGTAAGCCACTAGCTTATCATCACGAACAAGCGTTTGCATCGCATCGAAGAAGCCTTTTAGCTGCTCTGCGTTGTCTACGTCTGCTGGCTTATCACCAAGCTGCTTGTAAACCTGTGCCAATGCCGTTGCGCCTAGACGGTTTTTACCGTTACCAAGATCAACAAGAACAAGTGATGAGTCACCTTTGTCAGTGCGAAGCTGCGGCGTTACCGTCTTACGAACATCGTTCACACGACCAAATGCAGTGATAACCAGTGAAAGTGGAGACGTCACTTCTTTGTCTTCACCGTTCTCGTTCCACTTGGTCTTCATCGACATTGAGTCTTTACCTACTGGAATCGTTAGACCCAGTGCAGGACATAGCTCTTCACCTACCGCTTTCACCGCTTCGTAAAGACCTGCGTCTTCACCAGGGTGGCCTGCTGGAGACATCCAGTTGGCTGATAGCTTGATACGCTTAATATCGCCGATGTCTGTCGCTGCGATGTTAGTCAGAGACTCACCTACCGCTAGACGAGCAGAAGCGCCGAAGTCTAGTAGAGCGACAGGTGTGCGCTCACCCATAGACATGGCTTCACCGTGGTAAGTATCGTAGCTCGCTGCGGTTACTGCGCAGTTTGCTACCGGTACCTGCCAAGGACCAACCATCTGGTCACGAGCAACCAGACCCGTTACCGTGCGATCACCAATGGTGATAAGGAATGTTTTTTCTGCAACGGTTGGTAGACGAAGAACGCGGTCAACCGCATCGTTCATTTCAATGCCTTCGCGAGAGATCGCAGGGCTGTCTACTTTCAGTGTTTTCGCATCACGATGCATCTTCGGCGTTTTGCCTAGAAGGATGTCCATCGGCATGTCGATTGGCGTGTTGTCGAAGTGTGAATCTTCAAGCTTAAGTTCACGCTCTTCTGTTGCAACACCCACTACAGCGTAGGGTGCGCGCTCACGCTTACAGATAGCATCAAATGCTGCCATGTTCTCTGGCGCTACTGCCATGACATAACGTTCTTGAGATTCGTTACACCAAATCTCAAGTGGGCTCATGCCAGGCTCATCATTTGGTACGTCACGCAGTTGGAAGATACCGCCGCGCTCACCATCATCAACAAGCTCAGGAAGTGCGTTTGAGATACCGCCCGCGCCCACATCGTGAATAAATGCGATTGGGTTATCTTCACCTAGCTGCCAGCAGCGGTCGATCACTTCTTGACAGCGACGTTCCATCTCTGGGTTTTCACGCTGTACTGAGGCAAAGTCTAGGTCTTCAGCAGACTGACCAGACGCCATAGAAGAGGCTGCACCGCCGCCAAGACCGATGTTCATCGCAGGACCGCCAAGTACGATTAGGCTTGCACCTACTGGGATCTCTTTCTTCTGAACGTGCTCGTCACGGATGTTACCCATACCACCAGCAATCATGATTGGCTTGTGGTAACCACGTACTTCTTCACCTGCGTGAGACGTTACCTTCTCTTCATAGGTACGGAAGTAACCAAGTAGGTTTGGACGACCAAATTCGTTGTTAAACGCCGCGCCACCTAGTGGACCTTCTAGCATGATATCCAGTGCGTTAACAATACGACCTGGCTTACCAAAGTCAGTTTCCCAAGGCTGCTCGAAGCCAGGAATACGAAGGTTAGAAGTCGTAAAGCCTACAAGACCTGCTTTTGGCTTACCGCCAATACCTGTTGCGCCTTCGTCACGGATTTCACCACCGCTACCTGTCGATGCACCTGGCCATGGAGAAATCGCTGTTGGGTGGTTGTGTGTTTCCACCTTCATTAGGATGTGCGCTTTCTCGTGGTTGTAGCCGTATTGACGAGTCTTTGGATCTGGGAAGAAACGACCCACTTCAGAACCTTCCATAACCGCTGCATTATCTTTGTATGCAGACAGAACGTGCTCTGGTGTCGTTTCGAATGTGTTTTTGATCATCTTGAACAGCGACTTGTCTTGCTTCACGCCGTCGATAGTCCAATCTGCGTTGAAAATCTTGTGACGACAGTGCTCAGAGTTCGCCTGTGCAAACATCATCAATTCGATGTCTGTTGGGTTGCGCTCTAGCTTAGTAACAAAGCTTTCAAGTAGGTAATCAATTTCATCTTCTGCAAGTGCAAGACCTAGCGTCACGTTCGCGTCTTCTAGTGCTTTGCGACCACCTGTTAGTAGATCAACATCTGCAACTGGTGCTGGCTCTGCTACTTGAAACAGCGCTGCTGCTGATTCGAAATCAGAGAAAACCACTTCCATCATACGGTCGTGGATAACCGCTTTAAGCTCAACAAGTTGAAGCTCAGTCAGTTCGCTTGATGTCTCTACATAGTATGCCGTACCACGTTCTAGACGAGTCACTTTGTCTAGACCACAGTTATTCGCGATATCCGTAGATTTAGAAGACCATGGCGAGATAGTACCTGGGCGAGGTGTCACTAGTAGCAGTGTGCCCGTTGGCTCGTGCTCTTCGATAGTTGGACCATAAGTCAGCAACTTCTCTAATTTTTCAACTTCAGACGCATCCAGGTCTGCCGTTAGGTCGGCAAAGTGGGCAAACTCAGCGTAAATACCTGTTACTGGTAGGTTTAGTTCACGACAAAGCTCTAGTAGCTTGTTAACACGAAACTCAGAAAGAGCTGGGGAACCACGCAAAATTCTCATGTGCTTAGGTCTCTTATGCAGTTGATTTAGGTGAAATTCTTATAAATTCAATCAGTTAATAGTAAAAACTGAACTTATAACGATTTCTCCTACCTTGATGCGGCGGTATTATAGAGGATTTTTTTTTGTGACGTAAGCGTTGGCGCAAACGTTTTCGTCATTTTTTTTGCTTTTGCCGAAATACCATAGAGATTGATGATAAAGTGACCACTCTCGGGTGTTTCTGCTATCTCGCTTTGCCAACACGCACAGCTTTGGTATAAAGGCAGCACTAACGTTGTGAGATCTATGAATTAATGCAAAGTCCATCTGTTGTTCGTTGGCCTAACCGCCGCTGGTTAAAATTGCTGTCTGCCTGTCTGCTCACTATTGGCTTGGCCGGCTGTCAAATCGATTCTGATCCAAAGAGTGAATTGGAAAACATCAAAGAGCGCGGTGTACTTCGTGTCGGTACTCTCAATAACCAGCTCTCCTACTACATCGGCCCCGACGGTCCAACCGGACTGGATTACGAGCTTGCAAGACAATTTGCCGATGCGTTGGGCGTGAAGCTAGAAATGAAACCCGCCTTTCGCCAAGCGAGCCTATTTCCTGCTTTGCAAAAGGGCGAGATTGATATCATCGCTGCCGGCCTAAGTCAGTCGCCAGAGCGTATTCAGAGTTTTCGAGCAGGCCCTGCTTACTACTATGTCAGCCAACAAGTGGTGTATAAAAAAGGTCAGTGGCGTCCACGCAACCTAGAGCAGTTGCTGAATACTCAACAAGAGCTGATTGATAAAGCCGATGGCGAAGAGGTGTTTGCCATTGTCAAAGACTCACATTTCGAAAAAACCTTAGCCACGGTAGCCAGCCAGCATCCAGATATTCGCTACTACGTCGATGCCAATGCAGACGTCAATGATCTGCTTAAGCAAGTGTCAGAAGGTAAACTGCGCTTTACTATGGCGGATTCGGTTGAGCTATCGCTATCACAACGTATCTATCCTGATTTGGCGCTCGCTTTCGAGATGACCGAAGACCAACCGATTTCTTGGTATATGCGCCAATCAGAAGATGAGAGCTTATATGCCCTGCTCATTGAGTTCTTCGGCCAGCTTAAACAAACTGGCGAGCTGGCTAATTTAGAAGAGAAGTATATCGGTCACATTGGTGTATTTGATTACGTCGATACACGCGCTTTCATTCGCGCTCTCGACAACAAACTACCTAAATGGTCACCGCTGTTTAAGAAGTACTCTAAAGAATTTGACTGGCGTTTGATTGCGGCATTGGCCTACCAAGAGTCGCACTGGAATCCAATTGCCAAGTCGCCTACTGGAGTACGCGGTATGATGATGCTGACGCTGCCAACCGCAAAAAGCGTCAATGTCACCAATCGTCTGGATCCAGAGCAGTCTGTCCGTGGCGGTGTTGAGTACTTAAGACGTATCGTTGACCGCGTGCCGGACTCCATCACTGAACACGAAAAGATCTGGTTTGCACTGGCGTCTTACAATGTTGGCTTTGGTCATATGATGGATGCAAGACGCCTGACCAAACGTCAAGGTGGCGACCCGGATGCTTGGGCGGATGTGAAAGATCGCCTGCCACTGCTGCGTCAGAAGAAATTCTACAGTCAAACACGCTATGGCTATGCGCGTGGCGATGAAGCGCGTAACTACGTTGAAAACATCCGTCGCTACTATCAAAGTATCATTGGCCATGTGGACAAACAGCTTGCCGAACAAGCAGAGCAAGAATTGACGACCGACGGACTGATTGTGATACCGCCACTGCCTCCTGTATCAGGTGCAGTCTCTGCTTCGGACTCCACGTTAAGTGGTGCCGAGACCTTAGTAAAACCCAATGTAGGTGGTAATACGGGTCGCTAACTATTGAGAGTTTCTATACCCGTGTCAATGTGTGCGAAACAAACTGCTTTCGCACACTTGAAATCCGACCAGCAAGGCCGTACATTACTGTTTGAGAGCAGCGAGAACATCGTACTGATACCTCGTTTTAATCCATTGTTCTGATGCATTATTCGCTCTCACCTGGCAGGTACATCCGTACCAACCAACACTTGCATACGCTTTGACTACTTATCCTATTGAGTGGTAATCGTGTGTTTGGGACTCCGACAACGCTCCACAAATAAGGACATCGAATACGCCCAGTGCGTAGGGATTCAGATCGGAGAGGTTTACCCGTAGTAAAAGGAGGTTGTTTTATGCTGGCGAAGAAACGAAACCAGGCTAAACACCTTAATAAGACGGTGGCCGCAAACCGCCGCAGACGTATGATGGCAAACAATAAGAAGAAAGTTATTTGGCGTCATCGTTCGTTTATGCAGCTACTGTCTTCGTAGAAGAGACGCTGCAAAGCAAAGACAGCAAGCATCTGCCACGCAGATGTTTGCTAAATATCCCCTCACTGCCCTTTCAGTTATCAATCGGTTTTCTTCCCCATCTGCTCCTGCTGTCGTTTTTCTTGCCTCTGTTTCTCTTGCTTAGCCGTTTTGATCTCTTTTCGGCGTCGTTTAAAAAAGGCTTGCAACTGATGACGACACTCTTGCTCAAGTAACCCAGATTCAACATCTGCATAGTGATAGGACGCTTGGCTTTCAAACAAGTTTAATACTGTGCCTGCAGCGCCCGCTTTCAAATCGGGAGCACCGAACACCACTCGTTTTACGCGACTATGTAAAAGCGCGCCAGCACACATTGGGCAGGGCTCTAGAGTGACATACAGCGTAGTATCAAGCAGTCGATAGTTTTCCAACACCTTACCTGCTTTACGTATTACCTGCATTTCTGCGTGAGCACTGGCATCGTGCGCACCTATCGACTGGTTCCAACCTTCCGCTACCACCTCACCGTCTTTAACCAGCAATGCACCAACCGGGACTTCTCCCTCAGTTTCCGCTTGAGAGGCCAACTCCATCGCACGGCGCATAAAGGCATGGTCTTGTTCACTAAACTCGGTAGATGTCGAAATCGCGGGCGGTGTTGGCTTGTCAGTCATGAGGCTCTCAGTTTAATGCTTCAGATAAATAGTCAATCAAGGTTCTTATTTTAGAGGTTAGCATCCGATTTTGCGGATAGAGCGCCCAGATGCCCTCTTGGTCACCTCTATATGGGGTCAACACTTCCACCAGCTCACCCGTTTCTAAATAAGGTTGCACATAATAGTCGGGAAGCTGGACAATTCCCAACCCTTTTAACGCGGCATCGACGAGCGCATAGCCACTATTGCATTGCACTCTGCCATCAACATGGATCAGTCGTTCTGTGCCTTTATCTTCAAAGCGCCAGTATTTGGTTGAACCGCGAAGACACTGGTGTCGTTTAAGCTCAGATAAAGTATGCGGCTCACCATGTTTCGCCAGGTAACTTGGACTTGCGCAAACAAACATGTGCCGGTCGAGCAGCTTACGTGCCATCATGCTCGAATCATCAAGCTTACCCAGACGCACCGCGAGATCGTAACCCTCTTGGACCAGATCCATCTTTTGATTCGACAGCACCAAATCCAGCTCGATTTGCGGATATTGCAGTAAAAACTGATGCATCAGCGGAGCAAGCACCTGCTCACCAAAGGTCACAGGCGCAGTCATCTTAATTCTTCCAGTGGGACTCGCTTGCAGTTGCGTAATGGCTAGCTCAGCCAACATCAAGCCCTCAACTAAGGGTTTACAGTGCTGATAGTACGTCGCCCCCACTTCTGTGACCGAGACTTTTCTGGTGGTGCGCACAAATAGCTTTACTGCGAGTTTATCTTCTAATGCATTAACTCTTCGGCTGATGTTTGCGACCGAGGTCGATAGCCGCTCCGCTGCGGCAGTAAAGCTCTGCGTCTCCACAACCGCAACAAACTCGTTGATGCCTTCCCAGTTTGCCATGAACAAATCCAACTATTACAAAATAGTAATAGTGTATTTCAAAATTACGTAATTATCATTTTTTAAGAAATAAATATACTGCTTGTCATCCGATGTAAACGGGATGAAGTGAACTAACCTTAGTAAGTTAGCCGTTTGTGTTCTTATGTATAGATTCGTGACCTTGAAACCATGACCTTAAAAGAAAAAGGAAAAACCATGACTGAACAATTTATTAAATCACGTGCTGCTGTCGCTTGGGGTCCAAACCAACCACTAAAAATGGAAGAAGTCGATGTCATGCTGCCAAAAGCTGGCGAAGTACTCGTGAAGATCGTTGCAACTGGCGTGTGCCATACTGATGCATTCACTCTATCTGGCGACGATCCAGAGGGCATCTTCCCAAGCATTCTTGGTCACGAAGGTGGCGGTATCGTTGAAATGGTTGGTGAAGGCGTCACAAGCGTTGAAGTCGGCGACCACGTTATCCCGCTATACACAGCTGAATGTGGCGAATGTAAGTTCTGTAAGTCGGGTAAAACTAACCTGTGCCAAGCGGTTCGTGAAACCCAAGGTAAAGGTTTGATGCCAGATGGTACGACTCGTTTCTACAAAGATGGTCAGCCAATTTACCACTACATGGGCTGTTCTACGTTCTCTGAGTACACCGTACTCCCTGAGATTTCACTGGCTAAAGTAAACAAAGAAGCGCCACTTGAAGAAGTGTGTCTACTTGGCTGTGGCGTAACCACCGGTATGGGTGCGGTACTAAACACGGCGAAAGTTGAGAAAGGCGATACCGTCGCTATCTTCGGTCTTGGTGGCATCGGCTTGTCTGCAATTATCGGTGCTCGCATGGCTGGCGCAAGCAAAATCATTGGTGTAGACATCAACGAAAGCAAATTCGAGCTTGCTCAGCAACTTGGTGCAACTGACGTGATTAACCCACAGAAGTTTGATAAGCCAATTCAAGAAGTTATCATCGAGATGACTGACGGTGGTGTTGATTACTCTTTCGAGTGTATTGGTAACGTCAACGTGATGCGTCAAGCACTTGAGTGCTGCCATAAAGGTTGGGGTGAGTCTGTCATCATTGGTGTTGCAGGTGCAGGCCAAGAGATCTCCACTCGTCCATTCCAACTTGTAACTGGCCGCGTATGGCGTGGTAGTGCATTTGGTGGCGTTAAAGGCCGCAGTGAACTTCCAGAGATCGTAAATCGCTACATGGCAGGCGAGTTTGGGCTACAAGAGTTCATCACTCACACTATGCCTCTAGAGAACATCAACGAAGCCTTCGACCTTATGCATAAAGGCGAGAGCATTCGTACCGTAATCCACTACTAAACTCTGACTTAGGGCTCTGGCATACAGAGCCCTATTTTCATTTAGGTTAATAGAATGACAATAGAAAACCTTAGCCAAGCAAAAGTGTTTGGTGGTTGGCACAAGCAATACCAACACAGTTCTAATGTACTCAACTGCTCAATGCGCTTTGCTATTTACTTGCCACCAGAGGCAAGTGCCGACAATCCAGTTCCAGTCCTTTATTGGCTATCTGGTTTAACCTGCACCGATGAGAACTTCATGCAGAAAGCGGGCGCGTTTCGCGCAGCTGCCAAACTTGGTATTGCTATCGTCGCACCGGATACCAGCCCTCGCGGAGAGGAAGTACCTGACGATCCAGAAGGTGCCTACGATTTTGGACTCGGTGCGGGCTTTTATGTCAATGCCACTCAAACACCATGGAATCAGCATTACCAGATGTACAGCTACATCGTTGATGAACTACCAATGCTAATTGAAGAGCATTTTCCAGTCACCAGCGTTCGTTCTATCTCTGGACATAGCATGGGTGGGCACGGCGCACTGACCATTGGTTTGAAGAACAGTGAACGCTACCGCTCTATCTCTGCGTTTAGCCCAATCAGCAATCCGATGAACTGCCCTTGGGGACAAAAAGCGCTTAGCCATTATCTAGGTAACAACACCGAGGATTGGAAACAATACGACAGTGTTGAGCTACTGCAAGCGGCACAAGCCACACTGCCTATCCTGGTCGATCAAGGTGAAGATGACGGCTTCTTGCAAGAGCAGCTCAAACCAGAGTTATTGCTTGCCGCAGCCGAGAGCTCAGGCAGTGATGTGAAACTTCGTACGCAGCCTGGTTACGATCATAGTTACTTCTTTATCCAAAGCTTTATCGATGACCATTTGCGCTTTCACGCTGGATTCTTAAAAGGATAGCGAGTAAAAACAGCGGAAATCTAACTCAGAACCTGAAAACAAAAAGCCCGCCTAGGCAATCTGCCTGGCGGGCTTTTTTAATCTCTTACTTCAACTTACATAGTGTAAGTGTAAGGTGCTTGGATACCTAGTGGGATACCTAGAGCCCAGTAAGCTAGCAAGAAGATAGTCCAACCAATCAGCATTGCGATTGAGAATGGCATCATTAGAGAAGCAAGCGTACCGATACCCGTAGACTTCACGTAGCGTTGGCAGTAAACCACAACCAATGGGAAGAATACCATTAGAGGTGAGATGATGTTCGATACAGAGTCACCAACACGGTAAGCTGCTTGAGATAGCTCAGGAGAGATACCAACCGCCATTAGCATTGGAACTAGGATTGGACCAATCAGTGCCCATTTTGCTGATGCAGAGCCAACCAGTAGGTTCACAAATGCAGTCAGTAGAATCATACCTACGATCGTCGCCTGACCTGGTAGGTTCATCGCTTTCAGACCTTCAGCACCGTAAAGTGCCAGCATAGTACCGATGTTTGACTGACCAAATGCAGATAGGAACTGTGCACAGAAGAACGACATTACGATGTACGCGCCCATTGTTGCCATTGTGTCTGACATCGCTTTGATTACATCGTTGCTAGTCTTGAACGTACCCGCTACACGGCCGTATACGTAGCCTGGAATGATGAACAGGATGAAGATCAATGGAACGATAGACTTCATTAGTGGTGCAGAGAACGCTGTAATTTCACCTTCTGGAGAACGAAGCGCTGATGTCTCTGGAATGATCGCAGCAACAAGCAGTGCAATACCCGCCATCATTGACCAACCTGCCGCGCGGAACGCTTTAGATTCTGTCTCAGTGAACGTACCTAGATCAGGTGCTTCTTCAGCATCTTCATCAACCGGCGTGTTTACTAGACGTGGCTCAATGATTTTCTCAGTCACATACCAACCGATAGCAACGATGATCACAGAAGAAAGACCTGTGAAGAAGATGTTTGCTAGTGGGTTAACAATGTATTCTGGGTCTAGAACCTGTGCAGATGTTTGCGTGAAACCTGCTAGTAGCGGGTCGATACCTGAAGGGATAAAGTTTGCAGAGAAACCACCTGATACACCAGCAAACGCTGCTGCGATACCCGCTAGTGGGTGACGACCCGCCGCGTGGAAGATGATACCACCTAGAGGAATAACCAATACGTAACCTGCATCCGCTGCTGTGTGCGATACGATCGCTACAAGAATCAGCATTGGCGTTAGCAGTTTCGCAGGCGTGAAGTTCAGCATTTTCTTAAGGCCAGTTGTGATGAAGCCTGAAGAGTCAGCGACACCTACACCTAGCATCGCAACCAGTACGATACCCAGTGGCGCAAAGCCTGTGAACGTCGTTACCATGTTAGCAAGGAAGCTTGCTAGTGCTTCACCCGTTAGAAGGTTAGTCACTTCTAGAGGTGTGCCGGTACGTGGGTTAATCAGATCGAAACTGACATTAGACAAAAGTGCTGATGCAACCCAAACAATAACGAGTGCCCAGAAAAACAGGATAGCAGGATCTGGGATCTTGTTACCCGCTTTCTCAATAAAGTTTAAAAAGCGATCCATTCCAGTCGGCTTTGGAGCAGGCGCTTGATTAATCGATTGGTTACTCATGGTAACTCCGTGTGTGTGATGTTGTTATTTGTGAATCTCAAGGCAAGTTTCACTGTGACATAAAATCTGCGACACCATTCTATTTAAAAAAGATGAAAAGAGTAGATAATTCGGAACTTTTTCCATATTTGTAGACTTATTTTGCAAAATACGTCGATTAACATAACATTTAACCAACACTAAAGCGCACAATTGCAAAACAATTATCTAACTAGCACGCAAAATGCCCGATGATATAAAGATAGCTTATAAATTGAACGCAATCTAAAGGGGGAAAGAGATGCAGCGGAGAGAGTCAGGTAAGCCTGTTTCTGCATCATTTTAAAAATCAGGAGATTAACAGCGCATGCGACGCAGTAAAAAAATTAACATGTCTTGCTTGAGTTAGTGACGCTAGGACCGCTAGTCAAACTCACTGTAACGGGAAATCTGGGTTGTCAAAGTCAGACGACGAGACTCGCCAAGTCGGTCGGTCCAATCGACATCCACTTGAACCGTTTTGACATTGCCATCCATGGAAGTGGTAGGAACTTGCCAATTAACAACGTAAGGGGGGTGATTGTCAGAGCCTGCAACGATGTCAGTATCAAAATCAGCGACTGGCATATCTGAAGTTGTACTATCTGCGCCACGGGTGCGAAACCACTCAAGCTTCGCCTCTGCAAGTCCCAGCGCTTGAATGCTGTGATACGCATAATCAGAACGCTGCTCTATGTACGCCTGCATCTTAACCAAACCCAGCGCCCCAACCCCAACTAGGCACATGGCAATCAGGACTTCGACAAGACTAAAACCACGCTGTTTAGAAATCACGCCAAGATCCTTTTTTCCAGGTGAAACTACCTTTGTGGAAAGCTGGGCGGTTACTGTCATCGAAGTTAAGAACCATATCACCGACTAAAGTTGACTTTTTGCCTTTTGCATCAAATATTAACCCCCCGTTTGGAGTGCTTGAGTAATACTGAATACCAACCGTATCTTCTGTGATGTAGTCTTTGTAGACATTTGGAAGGACTGACTTCGCTTTTTCATCCCAAAAAGCTTTAATTCGATCGTTCACCGCTGAATCTTTGGAGTCAACTCGATGATATACAAGACCATTGAATACAAGAGCGCCATTGAAAGCAAACGCTCCATTTTCTATAACCAACATCTGTCCTCGCGTATCGGGCTCGTTCACTGCGCCAGAAACTTCACAATTTCCAACTAACCAAAGGCCACGCTTCTCAGTATTGTTAAAGTGATCACTAATCAATGTGCCGCAATCACTACCTGAGACCTCCCTCCTAACAAACATTTCTGAGTTGCCAGAAATCGTCTCAATATTTTTTTTGTTTCCAGCAATACCAAAGAGTTCTTTGAACAAGTCCATTTTGGGATCGGGTAAGAAATCTTTTGCAAATTCGGGAGAGCCCGCTGGGTTCGATGCATCAATCGATGCCACAGCTTTATCGCCCAACGTGGTAAGATAGTCTTGATGACATTTTTTTTCATTGCTCGAAGGGGATGTCGTGTAGCCATAGTCCAAGGTACTATTTCCTAGTCCGGAGTCGGTTTTAATCTTGATCGAATTGGAAAAGCGTATGCTAGTGCACTCGAACTTATCTTCAGACTCTCCTACAACTTTATTAGGACCCGCACTTGGGGTAATTGTGACAGTCCCTATCATCTCCAAATCGCCACTCACTTGAATAGCACCTTTAGGCTGATTCACACCTTTAAACATTGCTCGAGATAAACTACTTGTATTTGACTTCGCGGTAAGAACATAGTCTGTCTCTTTTTTCACTGTAAGTGAGACGCTCCCTCGATTCGCTATACAACCGGCAGTGAACTCTTCAGGTCGACTTGCCACATCTTCAAGAACATCTATTCCCTCTCCTGAGAATCGAAGATAGCCAAGCGTACACTCCAGTAACCCATCCGCTTTCCAGTAGTTTTTGCGCGACTCCACCTCATTCTGCGCTCGCTTTATCTCATAAAGCGAGGTCTTGTACGCCCCCATAGTTAACGCTAGCGCAACGACGAGAAGCAAGCTTGTGGTCATTAGCGTAATCACACCGTTTTGCTTTCTCATTGGCCGTTCCTTACCATAAAAGCTCGTGTCAATGAGCTAAATACACTGGAATTACCTCTTAACTCCGCATCGATGGTGAGATTGATATATTGATGGGTGGCACTATTAGTCCCTACCGTAATCGCTCCGACAGAGAATTTGGTGACTTTAATAAGATTTGGTTCAAAGTTTGAGGTGCAGCCAGTCTGGGCAGAATAAAGCGTTGACCTAGCGCCACTCTCAACCAATGTTCTAGAGCGACAAATCGACAGTTTCCCAGTGTCTTTATCAAACGCCCAAACGACATTCTCTAGTTTTTTCTTTTCCTTAGGGTTACCTATTTCTCTTCTGTCGTAGTACGCATACTGCGCCACCGCACCACTCTGCGACACATAAATCGTACTGCTGGCTCCAGAAGGTACCCAGCTTTCACTTTCCTCGCCATTATAACCGGCGCGGATCATGTCGTTTTGGATACGGCGCGCCGTTGTCGAAAGAGCTTGATTGAGCAGTAACAGTTGAGAGCGCTCTGAGGCGTGGTTTTGTACCGATATGTACAAAGAACCCACTAGAGAAATTGCCATAATACCGGCCGCTGATGCCACCAGCATTTCAATGATAGAGACTCCTGTTTGCCGCTTCATCTTAGCAGTCCCCCAACCCATACTCGCCACCACTTTGGCATACTTTCACTCGCCCTGATGCGGCGTGACTGACGATCTTGGCAAACTTTTCACTGCGCGGGTAAGGTTTTATAGTGATATTACCACCCACGCGAGCCGCGCCAGTGATATGATCAATCTTGAGTTGTTCACTACTAAAATCCAACTCAATGGTCGCGCCATCAAAAGGCGCACCAGACACGGTAAACAACCGCTTTACGTCACTATCCGTAAGACTGCCCTTATTCGCCACTACTGCTGTCCAACTGCCATCCGATGCGCCTTCAGGCAAGCCCTCAAAATGGATCCACAACGGTTCGTTGCGCAGAATCGCTTCCGCTTGGGTTTGCACAATCACCCCGTAGAGTTCAAGAGCTGCGCGTTCGACTTTGTTTGATTTAGAGACATCAGTAAACGTCGGTGCCATCGCCATAAGGACAATACCCGAGATCACTACTGTGATGATCAATTCCAAAAACGTAAAGCCGCGAACCATTTCCCAAAATCCTATGAAACTGGTAACAAACAAACCTATCTACTTGCGTTAATCCTAGCAGCAGAGAACACTAGAAAAGTCTTTTAAAATAGTCGCTTGGATTGACTTAAAATAATGAAATGCAAACAAGGCGGGAGTAGACAAAGAGGTTTGACGTTGATCGAATTATTGATCACGTTAGCCATACTCGGCATTCTGACTTCCGTTGCCTACCCAAACTACACGCAGCAGGTGCGAGAAAGTCACCGAATGATCGCGCTGGGTGATTTACTGGAAATGCAGTTGGAGCTCGAACGCACTTATAGTAGCGGCTACAACTTTGCATCTGTTATTTCCGGTGGAAGTTGCACTGTGTGTGAATCTCAGGTCAACCGCTATCAATTTGAAGTAGTGAGCAGCGCTGGCGCCGCCTATACCATTAAAGCCATCGCACAAACGATGACCAGCCAGTCTGACGATACCTGCCTTGGGGCGGATAAAACCATGACTTTGACGTCCAATGGTGATGTGACTCCACTGGAATGCTGGTAAAGCTGAGCGTGCAAAATCAGCCTTTAGAAAAGCAATCGGCCCGCGATAACTGTCATTATCGCGGGCCGATTTAATTGAGATTTTCGAGCGTTTAGCTGGTTAAATCATCGAAGAACTTCTTCACACCATTGAAGAAACCTTCTGATTTTGGCTTATGCGTGTTCGCTGCTTCACCACCGCATGACTCTTCAAATTCATGCAGAAGTTCTTTCTGGCGAGCGCTCAGTTTCACTGGCGTTTCAACCACAAGCTTCACGATTAGGTCACCAACGCCACCGCCACGAACGCCTTTCACACCTTTGCCACGCATGCGGAACATACGGCCAGTTTGAGTCTCTTCTGGCACTTTAAGGCTTACACGACCATCAAGTGTCGGAACTTCAACTTCACCGCCCAATGCAGCTTGAGCAAAGCTTACTGGCACTTCACAGTAAAGGTTGTTGCCTTCACGCTCAAAGATGTGGTGCTCTTTCACATGGACTTGAACATACAAGTCACCGGCTGGTGCGCCATGCTCTCCCGCTTCACCTTCGCCAGATAGACGAATGCGATCGCCTGTATCCACACCGGCTGGGATCTTAACGTTAAGTGTTTTAGTCTTCTGTAAGCGACCTTGACCATGACAGCTGTTACATGGGTCTTTAATGATTTTACCGGTACCGCTACAAGTCGGACAGGTTTGCTGAACTGCAAAGAAGCCTTGGCGCATTTGAACTTGGCCATGACCATGACAGGTGCCACAGGTTTGTGGTGAAGAACCTTTCTTCGAGCCTGAGCCGTCACAAGTATCACACTCTACTAATGTAGGTACTTCAATCTCTTTTGAAATACCACGAACCGCTTCTTCTAGCGTTAGCTCCATGTTGTAGCGCAAGTCTGCACCGCGCTGAGCACGATGACCACCGCCGCCACGACGACCGCCACCAAAGATATCACCGAATACGTCACCGAAAATATCACCGAAGTCAGCACCAGCGCCGCCGAAGCCGCCACCACCCATGCCGCCTTGTTCAAAGGCTGCGTGACCGTATTGGTCGTACGCTGCTTTTTTCTGAGGCTCGGTTAGGATCTCGTACGCTTCTTTTACTTCTTTAAACTTCTCAGCAGCCGCTTCATCACCTTGGTTTCTATCTGGGTGATACTTCATCGCAAGACGCTTATACGCCTTCTTGATGTCGCGCTCTGATGCGTCACGATCAACGCCTAATACTTCGTAAAAATCACGTTTTGACATATTGCTTGTTACCAATTACTTCGACAAACAGCCCGACGCTGTTTGGGGATTGTATCGTTCTAGATAAAGATTGGTGTCCTTATCTAGAGCGACATGACTCTCGTAAACTCACTGTTTACAAATTTGCGGGCGTAAAGGTTACCCCAAACGCCCGCAACAATCACTTTTCGAGAACCCAGCTCACTGAATTCTCTAAGCTATAAAGTCCAAGCTCAAGGAGGAAACGCGCAGTTTGCTTAGTTTTCATAGAGAAAGTGCAAATGAGCATTTCCGACGCCGAGATTGGGCTTTATAGCGACGAGAAATTATTTTTTCTCGTCTTTTACTTCTTCGAACTCAGCATCAACAACATCGTCGTCTTGCTTAGGCTGTTCGCCAGCTTCAGCGCCCGCACCTTGTGCTTGAGCTTGTTGCTGTGCGATTTCCATTAGCTTCTGAGCCGCTGCCATTAGCGCTTGAACTTTCGCGTCGATCGCTTCTTTGTCTTCACCTTTACGAGCTTCTTCTAGCTCAGTGATTGCCGCTTCGATCTTCTCTTTCTCTTCTGCAGGTAGCGCTTCACCAGCTTCTTCTACTTGCTTACGAGTACCATGAACCATTTGGTCTGCTTGGTTACGTGCAGCTGCTAGCTCTTCGAACTTCTTGTCCGCTTCTTTGTTAGCTTCTGCTTCTTGTACCATTTTCTCGATGTCTTCATCGCTCAGACCGCCAGACGCTTGGATAGTGATCTTCTGCTCTTTACCTGTCGACTTGTCTTTCGCAGATACGTGTAGGATACCGTCCGCATCTAGGTCGAAAGTCACTTCGATTTGAGGCATACCACGAGGTGCAGCTTGAATGCCTTCTAGGTTGAATTGACCTAGAGACTTGTTGTACATCGCTTGCTTACGCTCACCTTGAAGAACATGGATAGTTACCGCGTTCTGGTTGTCTTCTGCTGTAGAGAAAACTTGGTTCGCTTTTGTAGGGATAGTTGTGTTCTTCTCAACTAGCTTAGTCATTACGCCGCCCATAGTCTCAATACCTAGAGACAGAGGAGTAACGTCTAGTAGAAGCACGTCTTTAACTTCACCCGCTAGTACACCACCTTGAACCGCAGCACCCATTGCTACTGCTTCGTCTGGGTTCACGTCACGGCGAGCTTCTTTACCGAAGAACTCAGCCACTTTCGCTTGAACCATAGGCATACGAGTTTGACCACCAACTAGGATTACGTCGTTGATGTCGCTTACTGATAGGTCTGCATCAGCTAGAGCAACTTTTAGTGGCTCAAGAGAACGTTGTACTAGGTCTTCAACTAGAGATTCTAGTTTCGCACGAGTCACTTTTACGTTCATGTGCTTAGGACCAGTTGCATCTGCAGTTACGTAAGGTAGGTTTACGTCAGTTTGAGAAGTAGAAGAAAGCTCGATCTTCGCTTTTTCTGCTGCTTCTTTAACACGCTGCATTGCAAGTGGGTCGTTCTTAAGGTTGATACCTTGCTCTTTCTGGAACTCTTCAACTAGGTAGTTGATCATGCGGTTATCGAAGTCTTCACCACCAAGGTGTGTGTCACCGTTAGTTGCTAGAACTTCAAATGTTTTCTCGCCTTCAACTTCATCAATCTCGATGATAGAGATATCGAATGTACCACCACCAAGGTCGTAAACTGCGATAGTGCGGTCGCCGCCTTTCTTATCTAGACCGTAAGCAAGAGCTGCTGCTGTTGGTTCGTTGATGATACGTTTAACTTCTAGACCTGCGATACGACCAGCATCTTTCGTTGCTTGACGCTGTGCATCATTAAAGTAGGCAGGAACTGTGATAACTGCGCCAGTTACTTCCTCACCAAGGAAGTCTTCTGCAGTTTTCTTCATTTTCTTAAGTACTTCAGCAGATACTTGAGGAGCAGCCATTTGCTGGCCTTTTGCTTCTACCCATGCATCACCGTTGTCAGCCTTAACGATTTTGTAAGGCATGATTTCGATGTCACGCTGAACTTCTTCGTCTTCAAAACGACGACCGATAAGACGCTTAATAGCAAATAGCGTGTTCTCTGGGTTTGTAACTGCTTGACGTTTTGCAGGTTGACCTACTAGCGTTTCGCCGTCTGTGTAAGCGATAACCGATGCGGTTGTGCGCTCACCTTCAGCATTTTCGATTACGCGTGGTTTGTCGCCGTCTAAAACCGCAACACAAGAGTTAGTAGTACCTAAGTCAATACCAATGATTTTACCCATCAGGCTATCTCCGAATAATTCTATTGTTTCGTTTGCTGCCTCAGTGTGAGGCTGAGAGCCGACAAAACTGTCCGCTCGCAATAGGTTTGTTTTCTGTATGACCCATAGATAAGGGCGTCAAAATGCTTTTCAAGGGAAGAAGTGAAAAAAGTTTAAGTTTTTTCTGTTGTCATTGTGCATCTGAACATCATTTACACCCAATGACTAACGTTGTAATTGTTTGAAAAATAAAAACGGAGCCATAATGGGCTCCGTTTTTTATCTAGCGAAACTATTTTTTATTACGCACGGCTCTGAGCAAGCACTGCGTCAGCTTCTTGCTCTGCTGGCTCACCAATTTCACCTTCGCTACCAGCAACAATCGTGTTCACTGCAGTATCACCGACAACATTTGAGCTAGTACAGAACATATCGTTGATACGGTCAACAGCAGCAACAATTGCTAGACCTTCTGGTGGCAAGCCTAATTGGTGAAGGATAACACCAATCATCACTACACCGCCGCCTGGAACACCACCAGCACCAATTGAAAGTAGTAGTACCGTAAAGCCTAGAGTAAACAGATCGCCCATTTGGATAGGCTGACCGAAGGCATTAGCGATGAAGATAGCCGCAATCGCGATGTAGATAGACGCGCCTGCCATGTTCATAGTCGCACCCAGAGGTACACCAAATCCAGCTACAGATTTAGACACACCAATCTTGTCTGTCAAAGTACGCATAGTCACTGGAATCGTCGCGTTAGAGCTTGCCGTTGATAGCGAGAACAGAACCTGCTCACGTGTCGCACGAATAAACTGTGCTGGCGTCATTTTCGTCGTTGCGCCAACCATAAGTGGGTAAACCACAAAGATCCACAGAACAAGAATACCCACCACCAGTGCCACATAACCCGCTACCGACGCTAATGTGTTGGCATCAAGCGTTGCGCCAAGTTGAATCATCAGTGCGAATACACCGTAAGGCGCTAGGCTCATTACAAGACCAATCAGCTTCATCATCACGTCATTCGCTACTTTGAATGCGTTGATAGCAGGACCGCCTTTTTTATCCAGAGCCTGGATAGCCAGACCAGTCAGAATCGCCATAAAGATGATTTGTAACATGTCACCGTTAGCAAACGCCTGAATAGGGTTGCTTGGTACAATGTTGGTGATCATTGAGAAGATATCAGGTGTCGTGGTTGACGTGAGCTCAACAGCTTCAGCCACTGTGCCACCTAGGTTAGCGCCTGCACCCGGCTGAACGATCATACCGATAGCAAGTGCAAAAGTAATCGCGATCACTGTATTAAGAATATAAAGCGCAAAGGTTTTGCCGCCAAGGCGACCGAAAGAGTTGATGTCTTTAAGTTCTACGATACCGCAAACGATAGAAACGTATACCAATGGTACAACGAGTAGTTTGATTAATGAGACGAACATGCCGCCTACGCCTTCTGCAAAACCAAGTAGATATTGGTCAAAAAGGCTAACACCTGCGAAAAGGTATTGAATCGCTGTACCAATCAAAAGGCCAGCAAATAGACCTACAAAGATCTTTTGGGATAGTGATTTATTCATTCAAAAACTCCAGAATGTTGTGTTTATTCCCTGCACTTTTATAGTTATTTACTTTCTTATTTATAGAAAGCTCAGGGGATATTACAGATGTGAAGTCAAAATGAAAGCATAAATTTTACATTTTCTTATCCATTTCTTAAAGTTTATAACTCCGAATTTATAGAAAATACCAGAATAATAAACCAAAAAAAATGAAGCCAATAAGGCTTCATTTTATAGAATAGGCAAATTCGTTGGGATAAACCTCTAGTGTCAACCCCTAGAAATAATCTGCTACTTTGACACCATTACCATGGCAGGACGGATAACACGGCCATTGAGCTCGTAACCCTTTTGCATAACAAACATGACGGTATTTGGCTCGTGATCTGCACTTTCCTGAATAGACATTGCTTGGTGCTGCTCAGGGTTGAATGCTTCACCTTCTGGGTTGATCTCTTTTAAACCAAACTTAGCAACCACATCAACAAACGTCTTATGCGTCATTTCAACACCTTCAACGATCGGTTTTACTGCTTCGTTTTCAGCATCTGCGGCTGCGATAGCACGCTCTAGGTTATCAATCACTGGTAAAAGTTCTTCAGCGAACTTGTTCAGTGCGTACTTACGAGCTTTGTCAATTTCTTGCTCTGTGCGACGACGCATGTTTTCAACATCTGCTTTCGCGCGTAGAACAGAATCTTGCTGCTCTTTCACTTTCGCTTCGCTAGACAGCAAAGCCGCTTCTAGTTGAGCAATCTTAGCTTCTTGGATGTCTTGCTCGGATTCTTCGTTCCATTCCACGTCAGCGTCAGAACCTACCACCTCTGCATCTTCCTGTTTTGCTTCCGCTTCTTGGGTGTTTAGCTCTTCTTGATTTACCTTGTTTTCTTCGTTGCTCATGGTCTCTCCGGAATACTCGCTTCAAGGCAATGCATAATACGACTCACTCACATTTCTTAGGAACTAAATCGCACCAAACACTGCATATATACATACTTTGGGTATATTATGGGGATGAAGATTTGTGATTCAAGCACTATTAGTTTGGAAGTGATATGAAAAAACCCTTTGAGGTGATCGCCATCATAGGCAAACCTCGAGCTCAGCAAGCCATTCAAACCCATAAAGAGCTGTTTTTGTGGCTCACCTCGAAAGGCTACAAGGTTCTTGTCGATGATCGTCTGATCGATATTCTTGTCGACATCCCAAGGCAGCACTTCTTCAGCTTAGTTCGTATAGGCCGAGAAGCCGACTTAGCTATTGTGGTTGGCGGCGACGGAAATATGCTTGGCGCAGCTCGAGTACTGTCTCGATTCGATGTGGCTGTAATTGGCGTCAATCGTGGCAACCTTGGCTTTCTTACAGATCTAAATCCTGAAGGCTTTGAAACTGCACTCGAATCCGTGCTAAATGGTGAATACCTTGAGGAGAAACGTTTTCTCCTAGAAGCGGAAATTCATCGACACGGCCAAATAAAAAGTCATAACGCAGCACTCAATGAAGCGGTTCTTCACCCGGGACAAGTCGCACACATGATCGAGTTTGAAGTCTATATTGATGACTCATTCGCGTTCAGTTTGCGATCTGACGGGCTTATTGTGTCTACGCCAACAGGCTCCACTGCCTACTCGCTCTCCGGCGGTGGCCCTATATTATCATCACAACTCAATGCAATCTCATTGGTACCGATGTTCCCACATACCTTGTCGAGTCGCCCATTGGTGGTTGATGGCAACTGCCGTATTAAGCTGGTGGTATCCCCTGATAACCGTGGCACACAAGAAGTCAGCTGCGATGGACAAATCTCGCTACCTGTCTCGCCTGGTGACGAAATCCACATCTATCAAAGTCCGAACGCGCTAAAACTTATCCATCCAAAAGACTATAGCTACTATCACGTACTGCGAAATAAACTCGGATGGTCGAGTAAACTGTTTTAAATAAATCAGATAGATAGCCTCCATTCCTATCGATAGCCTCAATATTGCCATTGAGGCTTTTTTGTATCTGCCGGTTAAATCCCTTTCTTTTCGATCAAATAATCGGCAACAGTGCGTCCTGTCACATAAAAATTTACCTGTGCAACTTTACTGTATAAAGAAACAGTATATACTGAGCTTACATACAGTAATGTTCATTTAAACAGGTAAATAAAATGCTGTCTCATCTAAGTGTTAATAATTTTGCTATCGTAAAATCGCTGCAGTTAGAACTATGTACAGGTATGACAACCATCACTGGCGAAACTGGCGCAGGTAAATCCATTGCTATCGACGCGCTTGGGCTGTGTTTAGGTGGCCGTGCCGACGCTGGCGCCGTGCGTGCTGGTGAAGACAAAACCGAAGTCACTGCCGCTTTTGCGATTGAGAACAATCAACAAGCGACACGCTGGCTCGAAGACAATGACCTGTTTGATGGCACTGAATGTATTTTGCGCCGCACCATTACCAAAGAAGGGCGCTCGCGCGCTTTCATTAACGGCAGTCCGGTTCCCTTGTCACAGCTAAAATCGCTTGGCCAACTGTTGATAAACATCCACGGTCAGCATGCGCATCACCAATTGATGAAGAGCGATTATCAGCTCAGCTTGCTTGACCAATACGCAGGCCACACTGCGCTGCTTAAACAGGTTCGTTCAAAGTACCAAACCTGGCGCAGTGCCGATATTGCACTCACCAAACTGAAAGAAAACAGTGCTAACAACCTGGCGCAGCTACAGTTGCTTGAATATCAAATCAAAGAACTCAATGAGCTAGCGATTGGAGAAGACGAATTCCCCGGTCTTGAACAAGAACACAAGCGTTTATCCAACAGTGGTGAATTGGCAGTGACGTGCCAACAAGCCATCGACATCATCTACGAGGGTGATGAAGTAAACGCACTTGCTATGCTACAAACCGCCAGCAGCAAATTGCTGCAGCTTGCCGAGCTCGACACTAGCCTAACGCCACTTCCTAACATGATTGAAGAAGCCATCATCCAAATTGAGGAAGCCAATACTGAGCTTCGCAATTATCTCGACAAAATTGATGTTGATTCTGAGCGTATGGCTTATGTTGAAGAGCGTTTTTCTAAAATCATGTCGCTGGCTCGTAAACACCATGTGATGCCTGAGGAGCTATACCAGCACCATCAGGACTTGCTCGCACAAATCGAAGCTCTAGATTGCTCGGATGAAAAAATGGCAGAAATGGAGCAAGAAGTGGCCAACCACTTTGATGCTTATGTCAGAGTCAGTGAAAAACTGAATAAATCTCGTGGACGCTACGCAAAAGAGCTCAACAAGCTGATTTCTCAAAGCATGCATGAACTCAGTATGGAAAAAGCCAAATTCGCCATTGATGTCGCATTCCAATCTGACCATCCTTCCCCAACAGGCATGGATAGCGTGGTGTTCTTGGTCTCCACCAACCCAGGCCAGCCTATGCAGCCGATCGCCAAAGTGGCCTCTGGTGGTGAGTTATCTCGGATCTCCTTAGCTATCCAAGTGATCACCGCACAAAAAGTCGATACACCAAGCCTAATCTTCGATGAAGTGGATGTCGGTATCAGCGGACCTACTGCTGCAGTGGTGGGTAAAATGCTTCGTAAGCTTGGTGAGTCAACGCAAGTGCTGTGTGTGACCCACTTGCCGCAAGTGGCCGGTCATGGCCATCAGCAATTGTTTGTTACCAAAACGACCAAAGCCAATAAAACCGAGACCAGTATGTTGACTCTAAACGAGCAAGAGCGTATCACCGAACTTGCTCGACTACTTGGTGGCAGCCAAATCACCGACTCAACACTCGCCAACGCTAAAGAACTACTGATCGCCGCGTGATTGCACTGTGATGAGATAGTTCCCTAGCAAGCCAAGATTAACCGAGGATTGTTGCTTAACTCATAAAACCGAGCTTGAGCGACAATCTTACGCAGACAAGTTTTTACTTCTGGCTCATCCTTGTTTATTATCTTTGCAGTTTCACAAATCGACGTTGTAAATTAAAGCTATGCAATTTAAGAAGTGGTTACTTGCATTACCACTAGCACTTAGTGTGCTGACAGGATGTTCAGTAATAGAAAAAATCGTATATCGCATTGATATCAACCAAGGCAACTTCGTTGAGCAGAGTGCGGTAGACCAGTTACGTTATGGCATGACCAAAGAACAAGTTCGCTTCGTTCTTGGCTCACCAATGCTCATTGAAAACGGCTACCCGAATACTTGGTACTACATCTACCACGCAACCAAGGGACACGACGATTCTGTTCAGCAGAACCTAGTCGTCAACTTTGACGGTAACGGCGTGTTGGCGTCTATCGCTGGCGACTACGAAGCAAGCGATAACTTCTTCGACGCACTGAACTAGATGGTTAAAATACAAAAAAGCTCGCCTAGGCGAGCTTTTTTCATTTCTATTGAAGCTGTAGCGTTAGCTTGCCTCTGCACTCTTTCGAACTGGCGATGGCTTACCGCCCGTCACCGGATCGGCTTTGCCCGCGTTTTTGGCTTGCTCTGCACGTTTACGTCTAATTTCTTTTGGATCGGCAAGTAGCGGGCGATAAATCTCAATACGGTCTTTATCTCTTACCGTTGCGTCCAACTTCACGTTGCGACTAAACACGCCAACCTTATTGGTCGACAAATCTATCTCTGGATACACCGACAGCACGCCCGACTTTTGGATAATCTCTTCCACCGTCGATTCATGATTAACCACCAACTGAAAAACACGCTGTTCATTAGGCAAGGCGTAAACCACCTCTACGTGAATAAGCTGAGCGTCAGCACTCATAGGTGTACACCTCTTTGGCACGCTTAGTAAATGCGTTCACCATATTACTCGTGACATCGTGGAAGATCTTTCCAAACGCCAGTTCAATCATTTTACTTGAGAATTCAAACTCAAGTTTTAGCTCAACTTTGCACGCCTGATCATCGAGTGGAATAAAAGACCAAACGCCTTTAAGCATTTTAAATGGGCCGTCCACCAGCTCCATCAGAATCTCGCTTCCATGCACCAAAGTATTCGCAGTGGTAAATGTTTTACTGATCCCTGCCTTTGAAACGTCTACCGACGCAACCATCGCTGAGTTTGTTGTCTCTAGTACACGCGAGCCTGAACAGCCCGGCAAAAAATCAGGATAACTGGCGACATCATTAACCAAGTTAAACATTTGATCAGCGCTAAACATCACGAGCGCCGAGCGAGTCACTTGTTGCATAAAAACTCCCCAAACTAAAAGGTTGCCTCCGATTCTACTGTTAAGCAGCAGTTAGCTCAAGTCACACGCTCATACCCTTTAATAATCGGGAGGTAACGCGCGCTCACACAAAACAAAAGCTTGGCAAATAAAACCCTTCCCTAAACGCAAAAACTCGCCGTATAATGACGCCATTATGGTAAAGAAGAATTCAAAGAATAAAGCGGGTAGCAATACCATCGCTCAGAACAAGAAAGCTCGCCACGAATTTCACATTCAAGACGAGATCGAAGCTGGTATCGAACTGCAAGGCTGGGAAGTAAAATCCCTACGCTCAGGCAAAGCGAATATCGCTGAGAGCTACGTTTTCCTACGTGATGGCCAAGCTTACATCAGTGGCATGTCAATCATTCCGCTTAACCAAGCATCAACTCACATTGTTGCCGAACCAACACGCGTACGCAAACTGCTCTTGCATCGCCGCGAACTGGACAAACTTATTGGTCTAGTTAACCGTGACGGCATGACGCTTGTTGCTACGACTATGTACTGGTCGCGTTCTTGGGCTAAGATCAAAGTGGGCGTCGCGAAAGGTAAAAAGCTTCACGACAAACGTGCTGATTTGAAAGAAAAAGATTGGGCACGTGATAAAGCGCGAATCATGAAGAGTAATTTGCGCTAAAACTGACCAGTTAAACTCCGCAGTGCTAGACAGGCCATGCTTTTCTGGTAACATGCGAAGAACACTTTGGGGCTGATTTAGGATTCGACAGGAATTTTGCAGTCTGAGGTGCATGCCGTGGGGCGGTTGGCCACGTAAAAAGCCGCAAAAAAATAGTCGCAAACGACGAAAACTACGCACTAGCAGCTTAATAACCTGCTCAGAGCCTCTTTGCCCTAGCTTCCGCTTGTAAGACGGGGAACAACAAAGAGTCAAACCCAAACTAGCTAGATCGGATTCTCCCGCCTGAGAGATGAAGTTCGAAATTCAATTCAGGATAGCCATTAACTAGCGTGTCGGTTCGCAGGTTGGTGGTGAATTTAAAGATCGACTAAGCATGTAGTACCAATGATGAATGGTTTTTGGACGCGGGTTCAACTCCCGCCAGCTCCACCAAACGTTTGGTAAAGGCCTGATTTTCTTAGGATTTCAGGCCTTTTTCATATTTGGTCGTTTGAATCGCGGGTGTCACGAACGAGTGTCACGATCATGCGCAAACTGCCCCACTTAACGAAGAACCGATACGGCGTCTATTGCTTTCGCCTCATCTTCACTCAATCCGTCCGTGCGCTTCCCAACGCCCCGCAGGAAATCTCCCTTTCTATAGAGACCAAAGATCCGGTCATCGCACAAGAGCGCTATATGCTGCTCTACCCTTGTGCGCGGACATTTCGTTGGTCATTGCATGAATCTGTGATGAAAGGAGACATTGACGTGATCACACTGCAAGACAAGGTGAAGCACTGGAAAGCCAACAATCAATTGCGTGCCCTGCTCGCCACCACGGACACCCAGCTGTTTGAAGTGCGCCGTGATTTGCTGCGCGCGAACCATGACTTACAAGAACAAGCAGAGCACGCCGCCCGTTTGCGTGACAGCAACCAACGCCTCAAAGGGGCATTAAAGTCCATGCGCCTCATAACAGAAGCGCCCACTGTGTCCGCCGCCGTTTCCAATCCAACACCCAGCGCCATCAACAATGAGGCACAAGCGTCACCAGACGCGCTCAAACGCTCGACAGCGACAGATAAGACAAACCTTACAAATGCGACATCGACAGCAGCATCGCGCCCCAAAAAGCGTGTCAGCGCGTCTCAGACGCTCCACGCGTACGTCGAGAAGTTTCTGAGTTACGAAGAGCAGACCAGCACCTACGGCCGCTACACCAAGGAAGCCCGTCGCGCGTGTCTAAGCCGCTTTCTGGATATTGTCGGTTATTCGGTGGCGCTCACGGCGTTAACCGCTAAAGACATCCGCCACTACAGAGACATGATGCACGCCATCCCCTCGAACTTCGATAAGCGCGGTTTTGCCATTCCGCGGGCACGCTCTGCTCGCCCTAAATGGTTCAAAGACACCATCAAGGCGTGGAATGGTGCCACACTGTCAGGCTCAGGCATTGATACCCACTTCAAGCATGTTCGCGTGTTCCTCACGTGGGCACAGCATGAGCATTATTTGAAGGACGATTTCGTGTCCATGCTCAAGGTATCGAAAAAGCGCACCAAAGAAACCAAAAAGGAAGTGGTCAACTTTCTGCCTAGCGATCTGGCCAAGCTGTTCCTGGACGGTTACCTGTATGGTGATACCAAACCACTCCGTGACAATGGCGTGCCATGGCACTTTTGGATACCGTTGATTGCGCTCTACACCGGTATGCGCTCGGAAGAGATTGGTTCACTGACGTTGCAGGACGTCGTCGAGCTGGACGGTCTTTGGTGCCTTCAAGTCACCAAGAGTAAGACAGAAGCCGGAATACGCACGTTCCCTATCCCGCAGCGCCTATTGGACGCGGGCTTCTTAGAGTATCGAGCACAATGCTTAAGTGACGGCGAAGGCGATACCACATCCAGCCTATTTCCGACATTGAAGAAGAAAGGCGGCGATTACAGCAATCGTATTGGTCAGTTCTTTAACCGCAACGTCCACAGCCGACAAAAGGATGGCACGCCAAGAATGGAAGGCTATCTGTACAAATGCGGCGTGGAGCACCCGTCCGAAAGCCAAACATTGAAGTTTCATAGCTTCCGTCATGGGTTCATTACTAAGTGGCTTGAATCGGGACTACCGCTTCATTTGCTCAAAAACATTGTCGGCCACAAAGGCGACTTTAAAACGTATGGAGTGGTGTATGAAGAGCGCGAAGGTGCGACCGAAGCCTATATCCACGTCAACCGAGTTTCACACGATGTACGGATTCAAAGGCTACGTAAGATGAAGGAAGGCATGGACAGTATGGACTTTGGGGTAGACCTGTCTGGCCTGTCATACGAACGATTTGTTTCAAGAAAATAAGCTTGCGGGGGTGTTACCAAAACACCCTTCTCTATTGATGCTACTGTATCTCGCTGCCTCGGGTGTATCACATGCCTACAAGAAAAACATCCACTGCCCCCATACAAGGCGGACTTAAAAACAACTTAAACGCCCCTTAGCATCGTGTGACGGCTGTCACTTGAACGCATAACTATATGGCGCTCGTCGTTCTAGTAACGTGACGAAACACTATTGTTCTTTGTTAGCTTGCGTAAGTACCATAAAAATCCCAAAAGGAAACCGATAGCATACAAGCCAAAATGTAGAGGCCTATCTAGATAAGCCAAATAACTACCGCCGCATAGCGTAGTGACAACAGCTAGAGATCCCGTCCACGAGAACTTTTCCTGTCGAATAGATATTCTAAAAATCAAAAATGCAAAATACCCTGCAGGTATTCCTATCGCTAAAAAGCCTATACTAGCGATAATCGTTTCTAATTTATCCATCTCGTCTCCAAGTAGTAAACACAGATGAACCAAAATACACCTGAACTACTGATAAGGTACAAGCAAATCAATGCCGCAGCCGCCTCATGCTATCTTAATCACTCAAACCAACGCACAGTAAAAATTCCATGCGTTGCGAATCACTCTAAAACAGATAGTTAGGATTAATCTGCGTATTGAGCTACAAGCTCCTGTATTTTTTCGAAAATGTCATCCTCAATAGCATCAGCATGTCGATCAAGCAACGCAGTATAAAATTCGTAAACATCTTCGTCACCAAAGATCCATGTGACTTGATCGTTTGAAAGTGCTATTTCAACTAACTGATTTACTTGAGTTTGAGAGAATCCTTCAAACTTACTTAACTTATTGATTACAGTGTGAGTTCGAGCAAAGCTTCCACTTTGAGCCAAGTTATTAATCTCAATTTCTTTTTCTAACTCACTGGCTAATTTTATTTCAGGATAGTGCTCCTTAAAAAACTGAGACAAGCGACGGTAAAAGAAAAGATCAGATTTACTAAACTCCTTCCAGTCAGCTAGTAGGAAATCTTTAGGGCGATTCTCGTCCAGTACTGAATAGTAATCCTTGTCGTCTGCAACGAAGTACAGATCTTCGTCTATTGGGGTTTCTGAGAGAATGGCCTCCCAATTTATAGCATCCCCCAATGAGCCATTTTTGCCTGGAGGGTTTCCCACCGCGAGCCTAAATTTTGCTTCGGATAATATTTCATCGGTTGTTTCAACATACTCAGCCAGTTTAAATAGTTCCTTTATTCTGTCATCTGCGTTGAATTTATGTTCTATGGCATCCTCTGTAATAGACTTAAGCAACTTCGAATGCAATGTTCCATAGGTTTTCTGCAGCTCTTTTAGCTCTGCGTATTCATCGTAATCTTTGCAAAATTGTGGGAAAACCCCTTTGATTTTATGATCGCTAAGTTTCTTTATTGCGTCTTGAATCTTTATTTCTCTATTACGATAGAATTCGTCTTTTACCTGCTGTGTTACCCATAACTTTATCTTCTCACTTTTGATTAGAACAGCAAGCTTATGAATCTCTTCAAGATCATCATTGCTAAGGTGATAGAAAGATAAATACACATTTGTATCAATGAATAAATTTTTCAACGAAATACTCCCTGATGAATCCTAACGCCGCATTAAAGTGTTAGCAACGCTACCATGAAACTTAACCAAACCACCGTAAACACAAAACCCAACGATGGAATGAAAAATGCCATGCTTTGGGAATCACTCTTAAATGCTTTGTTAGAGCTACGACGCCTGCCGATTTTGCTTACTCTTCATTAAACGAATGGCTTCTCTACTTAAAGAGCCATTCTCAACATAGCCATAGCGCTCAAGATCTCGATACATACTTCGTGGTATATCATTTGCAATATCTTGAAATAAGTAACCATAACTCCCCCTACGAGAGAGAGGATCTAGATTTGCTGGTCTGATATCGTCCATTAGTTTTTGCAGATAATCCAAAGCCTCATACCGTGAATCACTTTCAACAGCATGAAGTCTCATGCTTCTTGTTAACCTGCGACTTTCACGCTTTGCATCATCGAGTTCTTTCGTAATTTGCTTCATACGTGAGAATAGTTCATCTTTCTCGGCTTCAGCCAAATGTGCTCTTTTGGCTAAATCTTCTAATACAGTTTGTTGTTCAGCCTCTTTTTTGCGGACTTCCTCTTTCTCTTTTTCGATTTCAGCTTTAACTTGAGTTGAATCGTATGGCAACTTATCAAACTTGTCACGAATACCACTGTAACCTTCATCAAGATGTCGCAATCGTTCACCAAAGCCAGCCTCAATACGTCCCAATATTTCAGACACCTCTTTGGTGAAAGCATATGAATTATCATAAAACCTGTTACTTGTATCTGTTGCCTTAAAATAGAAAGCAACTGAAAGTGCTATAGCAAAAAATGCCAATACCATTGATAGTAGGTCAGTAAACGTAAATTCTTTGATATCAACCTTAAGCTCCATACTAAACAACTTAACCGACATAACACCAAAAAAAGCTAGGATGCTGACATCTCGGAAATTTCTTAAAGTTAAATAACTCTTTTCATTACTTTCTATTTTATTACTCAAATTGACCTCTTCATATTCGTTAATCAAGTAGCTCTAACGCCCTGTTAAGGTGTGAGCAACTACTTACCTAACTTCCGCATACCACCTTAAACACTAAACGCTACGCATAGCAAAAATGCCAAGCGTTGCGAATCACTCTTAAACAGATTGTTATGCCTAAAGTTCCACCAACTGGTGCTCAAACAAGTACTCTCTACCTTTTTTGCTAATGACCAAGCGATCTGGATAACCGTGAGGAGTAGACAGTAAACCTGCGGCTTTAGCATCTGCTAGATATTTGTCTGCAGTAATACGGTGCATTTCCATGATATTCAGTAAGTTGGAAAACCGAATAAAGCTTCCTGATGTCCGGTTGTAGCATAAAGCCACCCCTTTCATTATTTCTTTAACTCCGTCTGACTGTCTATCTGGAGCAGAACCTGCCATTGGTTTAAATGGATTTGTACCTATTTCTGGTTTTTCAAATAAAGGAGCGTCAAGTAAATGCCGAAGAAGTTCATCAAAGCGATACTCAGTCTCTGAGTCGTTGGAGAAATTAACAAATAGCTTGGTACTAAGAAAAGTCGGTACATGATACGTACCTGAAGGCTGGCGAATGATAGGAATAACTTTTGACCCATCAATTCTCGAAAGATAGTTTGAAGTTAGGATCATTTTCTCATAGCCTACACCACCCTCACCCGCATTTGCTTTCTCAACATACCGATTTGAGCACACCATCAAAACATACTTTGCAGATGCCAACTGTGTTTCCATAAAATGAGGTAAGTCATCACCCGGCTTTAAATCCCATTGATCAATTACGGCGTCAACACCACGATTACGCAAAGTCGTAGCAAAGTCCAAAACCCACTTTTTATGTTCAACTGAGTCATGCGAATACGAAATAAAAACTTTAGGTGGTACCATTTCAACCCTCGAATAATTGCGCAAAGTATTGATTATAAACCTTTATGTCGCGATTGTAATCACGCGAGGCATAACGCCTTGTTCAGTAGCAGCTAACCACCACTAAACTCCAACAAAGCCACCGTAATCACTAAACTCAATTCAAACCAAAACCGCCAGCTGTTAGCTGTCTGCTTGAACAATTTGTTATGTAGCGGTGCTTAAATTAGTGATCATTACCAGCGTAAACCCACATAGGTTCGGTTTTACCCGCCCTCTCAAAGCCTAGTGCTCTGTAAAAATCTACGGCTTCACCATCCGCAGTCAGCATTTGTTGATGGAAGTCTTTATACTTGCTTTGCATCAACTCCATCATTTTTCGACCAACTCCCAACCCGTGGAAATTTGGGTCAACAAGCATGTGTGGATAGTAGACAACTAAACAGCCATCAGAAATTGCATTACCTATTCCGATGAGCTTGCCACCTATACGTGCGGTCACTAACGTATCTGAATTCAATAAAGCGGGTATCAGCTTTTCAGGTACCTCTGCTGACGACCAACCATTAGCACGGTATAGTTCAATGACTTCTCCGTCTTGGATTTCCTTGCTTATTTGTACCGAAACTTCCATATCTCTCCTAGCTACATAACATCTATTAGTCTTCAACTAACGCTTCTAAAAGTGCCAACTACTCTGCAATAACCACCATAACATATGCCACCAAGTTAACATGAGTTCATCTAATCATCATCATCTTACAAACAATGTCGCTGTGACTAGGTTCACGCTATACAGCTAGGTGATCTATTAACTGTGACGTCAATCAACACACCGCAACAAATCTAACTTTGCTATCGATGAGACAGCTTCAACCTTCTATTCCGCCGCTCGAAGCGATAACCAGTTCTACCTATAAGAAATTTTCAAATACAGACTCACAATGAAAGAACATACCATTTACTCTTATACCTAGAAGCAAATCTCTCTATGATTCCCAACAAATCCTGTTCATCAAGTTACCGGTTTTGCCCCTCTCGATTTAGTAACAACTCAGGAAATGAGGCACTGGCGACACCTATCAACAGATACTCTAGGAAAGTCAGCCGAGTCGCACCAAACTCTTCCCATATCCCTACTTCATCACTGCGCCACGCTTTACACCAAAAGAATACTGGACGCTGTAATTCGGGAGAGTCTGTTGGGAAGTCCGTGAACATAGCTTTCGCCCAGTCCGTGTATTTGAAGGTTTGTTGTTTGGGATGATGGCCATTCAAGACAACCGCACTTAAATCACCAATATGATATTGGTAATTGTCACCCCAACGAGCAAACTTGCTTTTGTCTGTTTGAAGCTTGGTGATATTAACGGATAGGTCGTTCTTTCTGCCTCGTAACTCCGTCTTACCAATGTAGAGAGGTTTAACGCTGCCACTTTCGATGTACAGCATCATGTAAATCAAACCGTCATAGGTTGCCTGTCCGTTGTCTACGTCAGCTATTAACAAGTTCACTTGGTCGATGACTAGCTGCTCCATAGGCTCACTACGTGCTAAGATCTCTCGCTTGTTCCGACGACCAATGGTGCGGGTTTCAACATGGCCACCCGAATCGGTCTTAAACAACGGAACCGCCTGTGCCACAACCTTCTCTCTGTCACAGAAGTCATTCCATATTCTTAGATGCACTCTTTCCCATCCTTGTTGTGTTTGCGGCGCTATAAGGGCGAGCCGTCGTCATCTCAAACTTAGGCTCACTCCCCTTTTCAAAACGTGTTTTTTTCTAGGACATTGTCTTTGGAGAAAGCTCCTGTATCGTGACAGAAGCAGTTTTAATCTATTCAGCCAGTAGTTCACGTCCGAGGCGAGCAAGCTCCTTTCTACGCTCTCTGTGGCCTTCTAGGCCTAGTATTGTGTAGTTCTTTCCTCGCCCAATCGGACGCTCCAGATTTTTAGTCATATAGTCGACTGCTCGTGAGCAGACAGGAAGTACTCGGCACACTTCTTTGCTAACCTTGCCCGTCGTCTTATTCACAACCTCCCGAGTATAGGTATTGAGCCAATGCTCCGCTCCCTCGTCGACTTTGTCTTTGGGCATTGTGCCAAACTCCTCTTCTTCCCACTCGTCATCTGACGTATAAGGCCTTCTGTCAGTCCATGTTGTTTGAAGCTGTATTCGTGTACGTTTACCTAACAGGAACTCTCTCCGAGCGAGTTCCTGTTCATTACTATTCAAAACAGTGAAAATATGAAGATGCAACCTTCGAGTCTGCATATCGGGCAACACCGATTCAGAGCACTCTTCAAGTACTACAATTGCACCTGAAATATACTCGTAAGCTCGGAGCCAACGTGCAGCACAGCGAATCATCGTTTCCTTACTTTTGTCTGAATCCTGACTTCGTAGCTTCAAGTTTGTCTCATCATCCAATAGAACTGTAATAAAGACAGCCTCTCTTCGTTCTTTTTTGGCCTTCTCTGCCAACAAAATAGACGCCACCGTCAACGCATCATTATGATGGTATGATTTAGTACTAAAAGTATCTTTAATTTCATGCTGACCACTGCTTCTCGTAGGGCATGTAATGGGTGTATTTATATTAGGTCTAGTTGACGTAATAGACCTATACTCGGAACCATTCAGCTCCATCATCCTCAAACCCTTTGCCAACCGTGGTTTCTCGCTGATTTTCTTTTCCATACCTTCACCCCATTTTGGCCAAAATGCGCAAACATGATTCGCGCTTGAATGACCCATCGACTCCCTCAAAAGGAGCCCAAATAAAGAACAAATCTTGGGCGCGAAAATCCGGCGTTTCAATGGGCAGTTTGTAGGCAGTTTGATGGAATTTGCGACGAATCACATATTTTGAAACTGCCCATATGAGGCAAACAGAAAGGGATTGATATTTCTAATCTTGTCGGGGCTAAAATGTTAACTTTTCAATAAAAAAACGCGGTTTACCGTTAGCATTGAGTTAGCAAAAAAACGCCCATATTGACGTAACCTGTTGTTAATATGTAAGAACTCAACTAGGAAGTATTCGAGAGCTTTTTCTAAGATATGAGGAGGATGTGAATGCAATTAAGTACACCCAAAAGCACACGTGTGACCAACCCCAAAAAGCGTATGTATTAGACCCGATTTCCCTTTTTGCACACGCTAGTATGACAAGTGTCTAGAGTCTATTGCATACAGGGAGCACATTATGGCCGAACTCGCCTATATCCGCGTTAGTACCATTGAACAAAACACCGAACGTCAGCTCGCCGGATGTGGCGTTAAGTTTGACAAAATCTACGAGGACAAAGCCAGTGGCGGGAGTACCAATCGTCCCGAGCTTACTAAGCTCATCGAGTATGCCCGAGAGGGCGATACGATTCATGTGCATTCAATCGACCGATTAGCACGTTCTCTCGATGATCTTCGTAAGCTAGTCTCAGACTGGAATAATGACGGCATTACCGTGCGTTTTCATAAAGAAGGGTTGCTCTTCACCGCGGACGACAGCACCCCCATTGCCGAATTGATGTTAAACATGTTGGGAGCCGTCGCTCAGTTCGAACGAGCCATGATTCGAGAACGACAAGCAGAGGGGATCGCAAAAGCAACCGCGGCTGGAAAGTACAAAGGCCGTGTACCAAACCGTGAGCGCACCTCAAGAATTCTCGAAATGAGAGCGGAAGGTAAGTCTATTCGCAAGATTGCGCTTGCATTGGATTGCAACCCATCCACGGTGCAACGCGCGATAAAACAAGAGCATTCATCTAACGAGCCATAAAGATAGACGTTCACTTTTTCATAGACAAAATCAATGCATCGACTTTGCGGCAAGCTCTTAAGATCATCAAAATTCATTTAGTGCTAGTATCCGATACAAGCACAGATAAAAGTGGACAACAACGATAAGGATCTGCTCATGTCAAAAAGCCAGCCGTTAAGCGAATTAGACCGTTGCTTTACTGAAGACGAACTAGCGTTGGTTGAGTGCAAATCAAATGCCATGCTGACACATATTCGTTTGAATGAACTGATGCGGCAGCTGGGTATAACAAAAGCTCAATTGCTAGAATCACCGGTAGTGACGCCAGAAGCATTAGAACGTTTAGAAAATGCGTCGTCCGATTTGACCGTCTCTCAGCTCAATCAATATGTACGAGCGCTGGGTGGAAAACTGACGATTACCCTTTCCCACCCAAGCGGGGATGTAGTTTTGCTCAAATAGCAAAACCTATCTCTCTGTATTTTTAGGGCGTTGACGAAGAACACTTAAGGTTGAGCAAAAAGCCAAGCCTTCAATGAGTTACAGTCAAAAGCTCCACTTTAGAAAGCCAAATTATTCAGTAAGCCCTTATTGCCAAACCAACAAAAACCCCTAAAATTCAACAGTTTAAGTCAAAAATTCAATTTTACTTTCCAGATTAGATGCATTAAAGTCTGCGAAATCGTAACACCTAAACTGAAGCACCATGAGCAACAAAAAAGTCACGCAATTTGATAAAACATTCAAGCACAGCATCGCAAGTGAAGTCCTTTCAGGTCGACTAACGGGAGGGATGGTGGCTTCGAATATTGGCGTAGCTACAAGCACGGTAAGGCGCTGGTGCCGAGAGTACCAAAAAGCGGACTGCTTTGAAGTAAGTGCTTCTTTTGCTCAACGTGAAAAAGTTCAAGTTGTAGAAAGGGCAATAGTATTGATCGAGCAACAATCAGATCTACTGCTACTGTCCAAAGAGCTTCTGAACTCAAACCCGCATACCACTGGGAGAGATAAGTTGGACAGTAGGGCTGCGCTTCAAAGACGGATCAAAGAGGGAGTTGAACCGGCGTCTGATATTCTTCAGGAACTACGATTGTTATTAAACCCGAAGCATCTAGACACGGCAGAAAACATAGCCTAGATTTTTCAAGTCGCTGTACGAGCAAGTGTCACGATTAGACTATTCTTGCTCATTCAATATAAATCGCCCTCAGAGCAGGTGGGGCAAGGCTTTTACTAACATTACCGTGTCGCCGGATTCAATTTTTTCCAGCTCCACCAAACGTTTGGAAAGGGCGCTAACTCAACAGTTAGCGCCCTTTTTGTATCCAGCGGCTCAGTAACAATAGTTGTCAATCATGCATCTCAGATGACACCAACCAAATTTGAGAAGAAAAGTTGGCTCTTTTCCCTTTATAGGACCTGAAAATCCGCACTCAACTGCTTCCAATGCTGAATGAGAGCAACCTTGTGTTCATCCAACATTGGTAAGCCTTGTAACAGATACAACCATTGAGTCCTCGCCACTTCCATGACATCCAGAATGTGCGGTTTGATGGCAACCCAAGGCGCACCTACTTTTTCTGACCATAATTTAAAACTCTCCATCGTGATATCGAACCACTGCTTGGTACCCGCCATGTTGAGAGCAAGGTTATCGTGTTCGATATAGGGTGTGGTAAACACCACATCATAAAGCGGAGACAAGCGTGGAGATTGCCTATCGCTATAAATGAGCGTCCAGTTTTTCAAATGAGCATCACCGTTACCGAGCAAGATATTGATAAGCAGCCTTCTTGCCATTTGCTGAATGTCCTTCAGCCGCTCTGCACTGGTTCGATACAGCACGTTGCCGAGTTGTTCATAATTGACTCGTTGGTACTTGTCTGCCGGATAGAGGCCAAAAACCTGAGCAAAGTCTTCGGTATGAATACGACCGGAACTACTGCGATCAAACCGTTTAATACCGTAGGCGTACTGCTCATCTGGCAACCTAATACTCGGCAAGCCCTCTAGTTCACTAAGCTCAATTAATCGCACCTCAGGAATGTCAGCCCCCGCCGCCGCCGCCAATTTCATGCAGCTATACTCATTAACAGGTACACCTTTGTGGACGGTTGACGGCGTTTTGATAATCCACATGTCTTCAGATATTTCCTGATCAATATGGTAACGACCATCCACATGAGATGACGAGAACTTCATCTGTACGCCAGCTAGAGAGAACTTGGTGTTAGCATGTTTCACATCTATTTGCTGGGGCTCTGTCGACAAACGCTGCTCCAATGCCCAAACGGGCACATCGCCCGCTTTAATCGGCTTGGCAATGACTGCCCCCGGCAAGTTGGAGCCAAGATAGGCAAGAATTGAAAACTCATTGTTGATGTGGCAACGAAGCGCTTTCGCCGTCAGTTCTCTTAATACTCCCTCAGGTAATAGATTGGAAAGGACTGGAGGGATCTTATCGGTTCTAATCTGCGGCTTGTTCAAATAAGTAGGGTCAAGCATCTGCCTCAGAGTAAAAACTGGTCGGAGATTATCAGGCATTGCGACAAAGTCTGGGTTGAAAGTCAGTATATTTTTGCCACCAGCATAATGGGCTATTACAGCAACATCGATACCATGGAGCTGAATCTTTAGACCTTCCACCTTCTCTATCTGCTTACTCATCATTTATCCTCAGAACCAAACCAAAACCCTAGATCATCCTCATCGTCGTGCAACGACTCACCTTTAGGTTCTTGACTCTGACTTTTAAAAGCATCCTCTATTGGAGCGGTATGCCCTTTGCTTTGCTTCGGCGAGATAGAAAGTTCCAAATCAAGCCCTTCCAACACTCTAAGTAAAGTCGATAACTTTACGTCACTACCCGCTTCTATGCGCTGATACTGTTGCTGCTTCATGCCGATTCGCATGTACATGTCTTTTTGCTCAATACCGAGTTTTCTGCGCTGCTCAGTGAGCACGGTTGAGATTTCTTCTAAGCTTTTCATTCTTCCCACCAGACAACCAAAGAGTTGTACCAAATGCCATTAACAACATATTAGTTGTATATAAGTCCGATAACAACTTTTAAGTTGTCACGGCATCTTTTAACAACCTAAAAGTTGTTTGTGCAATCTTACCGTGAAAGTGAGGAATGCTCAGAAAAACGCTTAAAAATGAGAAAAATCGAGGTAACAAAAACCAATGGGTACACCATCAGGTACACAATAAAAAATCAAATCAACATTAATTCAACAATAACAATGATATAGAATACAGATTCAACTTACGACAGCGTTTGAAAAGGGCGCTAACTTAACAGTTAGCGCCCTTTTTGTATCTTAGCAGCAAGCAAATCGTTTAAGCATCAAGACCTTTTGGTCACCGATAGGCCAAAAGGTCTATCACCGACTAAAAGCTAAACACACCCTTGCTCAATCAACTGGAGATAACCTCTTAGATCGTCATCTGCCATGTCTAGTAGTCTATCTCCCACATACCACTCAATGTAGCTTTGCTCTGCTAACATGCCTTGTTGTGGGTTGCCAATCCATAGGCTGTGCTCTGTGGCAAGCTTGTCTCGAAGCGCTATTGCTTTGTCTTGGCTAATAGGTAGATGAATATGCAGCATGTTCGCTTGTGGCTTGACTGGGTTTAGCTTCAGCAATGGGAATTCTGACAGTATTTTGTAGACTTGCTCCGTGCGTTCGAATAACGCGGGCATTAAGGCTAGCCTTTGTTCGAACTGCATAGCTGCTGCAACGATATAAGGAGTACGGTGATAGACACTGCCACCCTGACGGTGCATCCATACTGCCGCTTGGTCGATAAACGCTTGATCACCGAGTAACATCGCACCGCCTAAGCCGCCAATGCCTTTGTACATAGAAACATAGGCCGAATCAAAGCCCTCGCATATCTCTGCGTAATCCTTTTGATAGTATGCAGCGGTTTCCCACAGTCGTGCACCATCCATATGAAGGTGGATATCGTTTTGACGGCAGTGAGCTTTAATGCGTGATAGCTCTTCAAAGCTTGGCAGCTGTCCGCCGATTTCACGCATAGGAAGTTCGTAAAGTACGGCTGCTAGCGTGTCTGGAATCTTAACTAAATCCTCCAGTACCCAAGGTTTAAACGGCTTACCAACCGGAAGTAGGTTAAAACGCTGCTGCAACTGATAGCCTTGATTTTCGTGCAGCTGGATATGACTCGAAGGATGCATCGCAACCTTATTGTTGCGCTTCATTTCACAAGCAATCTGCAACGCCGTCGGCTGGGTCATGGTACCAGTGATAACAAACAACCCAGCGTCAAAGCCAAGTAGCTTTGCCAGCTTCTGTTCGAAGCTTTGTATTAACTCCCCTTCCCCATAACGGTCATGCGTGATTTGGTGCTGTTCACACCATGCAGACATTTGAGCAAACGTCTTGGCTGGAGAGTATTCTTTATTTCCTGGCAACGAAATCTGACATTGTTGTTGCATCGTCTATCCCTATCTAGCATTGAGTTCGATTAGGGTAACACTGGTCTATCATTCATTAACAGCTGATCAATAACAGCGCTCTAAACGAATTACACTCATCTGCGTGAGATCATTAGATTCACTGTTCACTTTGTGGAGACCAAGTCGCTGACAGACCGCAATCGCCGCTTTATTGCCGACGCGAGTCTCAGCAAAAATACAGCGTGCCCCCATCTGCTCACGGCCATAAGCGATAAGCGTCGACATCGCTTCCACTGCGAGCCCTCGTCCTTGTCTATCTACCGCCAGACCAAATCCAATCGAGGCTTGGTCGTTAGGCTCTAAACGAAACGCGACAGTACCAATGACTTGGTGGCTCTCTTTGCCTTCAATCACCAATTGAAACTTAGTGCGGGGGACTTGATGCGCTTGCTCAACAAACATTTCCAATAAGTGCGCATTGAACTCTGGGGAGCATTCTTCTTTTGGATAGAAGGTTTGATACTTGGGGTGCGAGGTAATTTGTAGCCACGATTCAATATCACCAAGTTCGAAGTCTCTTAAGATAAGTCGTTCAGTTTCTAGATGGAGCGCCATTATATTCTCTTGTTTGATTGGACGAACTGCGTCTTTATAGGAGTGTTTGAGAATAGTAGCTCACAATCCGTTATGCGAATCTGTTTTATCCTTCTGCTCTGTGACGCAAACCTAAAGTTTTTGCTAGCGAAGATTAAAGCTAAGAATTCGGCCACAATCGATTTTTTGCTGGCATAAACACCACATAGCCAGATTATGGTTTTCAACTGACTGAATTATCGTTACCATTTAGAGGTCGAAATGACATTCATCTATTCTCAGGGCGGGGCGAAATTCCCCACCGGCGGTAAATCATCATGATAAGCCCGCGAGCGCCTGATACAGAGTATCAGGGTCAGCAGATCTGGTGTGAATCCAGAGCCGACGGTTACAGTCCGGATGGGAGAGGATAAGACTATCGAGTCACCTTATCAGTTGCTGATTGGGTGGGTAGACTATATGTGTCTAAACTCGATTTTTAGCGGTATGACTGTCGTATCGCTTTAGCTCTATCTTTGGATAAACCACGTCAGTAATGATGATGGTGCGTCCCCATATCTATGCCCTGATTCTGGTACTTAAAGTTAGGAGTATTACCATGAATCAGAACCAAACTTCACTTCTTGCCGACTTTGGCACACCTTTAGAGCGTGTTGAACTTGCGCTACAAGCGCTTCGCGAAGGCCGTGGCGTATTGCTACTCGATGACGAAGATCGTGAAAACGAAGGCGATATCATCTATTCCGTTGATCATCTCACTAACCAGCAGATGGCACTGATGATCCGTGAGTGTAGCGGCATTGTTTGCCTATGCGTGACTAATGAGCAAGCCAAACAGCTCGATTTGCCACCTATGGTCGAAAACAACAACAGCGCTAACCAAACCGCTTTTACTGTCTCTATTGAAGCAAAAGTCGGCGTGACAACTGGCGTGTCTGCAGCTGATCGCGTCACAACCATTAAAACCGCTTGCCAGCCTGGTGCTCGCCCGGAAGATCTAGCGCGTCCAGGTCACGTTTTCCCGCTTCGAGCGAAACAAGGTGGCGTGCTGACTCGTCGTGGCCACACTGAAGGCACCATTGATCTTATGCAAATGGCGGGACTATCTCCATTTGGCGTCCTGTGTGAAGTAACCAACCCAGACGGCACTATGGCGAAAGCACCAGAAATCGTTGCCTTCGGCAAGCTTCATAATATGCCCGTACTGACGATAGAAGACATGGTTCAGTATCGCCTGGCAGCGAGTGAAAAGTCAGCATAACTACGCAGACTTAAAATAGAAACAGCCGCTCATTACTGAGCGGCTGTTTTACTATGGCGCCATCACAACTCGCTAGGTGCATTGGAGAGGTGTCATACAACCCAGCACACCCTTTTGCGAGCTATGATGGCTTAACAACATCGAGTTACTAGCATGGACCTAGATCTTTCCACACACCCCATTCACCTGATTTGCTTGGCTCATCACCTTGCGTCCACCACTTAGCAGAATACACATGACCTTGGTACGTCACTTCTTGTCCACCAGTGTAAACAGCTGTTGCATCCCAAGGAGCTGCGCATGTTGCCCCGACAGTATCGGCTTTAACCGTCACAGTCTGTGACTGACTTGATGTAAGAGAACCGTCACTTACAACAACCGTTAGCACATAGTTGGTATCGACATTAACACTTGGAGCTGTGAAGCTCACTTGTGCACCATTGGTGACTACAGCCAATCCAGCTGGCGTCTCCCAAGTAAACGTCAATGGATCATTTTCTTTATCAGTCGAGCCTGATGCGTCCAGTGTCACAACGTCATTGGCATTTGCCATTGTAGGGCCTGCAATAGCTGCCACTGGCGCAGTGTTTACTGGTGTAGTGCTTGTAGGATTAACCGTTAACGTAACTGTGGCACTGTCCGTGGCACCTTCGTTATCGGTCACTGTCAGTGTAAAGCTGTATTGCTCGCTAACCGTCACTTCTGCCACATCCACGCTTAACTGAGCGGCATTCGCGCCAGTCACTGCGAGAGACTGACCCGCTGGTTGCGACCAAGCGTAGCTGACAATCGAACCATCACTATCACGAGAACCAGAACCATCTAAGATTGCGGTAGCAGGTCCTACTACGGTTTGATTGCCACCAGCATTGGCTGTTGGCGCACGGTTCACCGGAGTCCCGCCCGCTAGGCCTTCGTGCATCGCATTGAGGATATCCCCATTGTCAGCATCGATTTCCCACGAGAACAGACCTGCAAAGCCTTGTGCACGAACGTACTGACCTTTGGCAATCACTGAACGAGGGTCATCAAAGGTTACCAACTCACCTGTCGTGCGATTCCAAACATAAGGCGCTTCAGCAAGCTCGTCATAACCATATTCAAAACCATTAACGCCAGTATTGTTTGAACCAATCATGTACGTTTTCAGACCTTTATAGTCAATTACGCCATCTTCCCACACGCCTTGTGTCGTCGAGCCTTTTAGCTTACCTGTTGCAACACCTGTCATTGGATCGGTTGGGTCTGTCAAAGTCTCAGGCATGACACCCTCCCAGCCACGACCGTACATAGCAGCACCGACGACCAGTTTGTTGGCTGGTACGCCTTTCGCAAGCAGCAATTGGATACCGTTGTCGGTTGTGTAAGCTGGGCCTTTGTATGGTACGCCATCCGCATCTACGCCATTGCCATCACACTGGCCAGGGCGCATAAAGTTACCGCAATAAAGCGCAGCTTGGTGACCAGGTACGTTGTTCCAACCACCGTAGAAGTCGTAAGTCATCGCGAAGATGTAGTCCATATGTGGAACCGCGTCAGCGTAGTTCACGTCTTCAATTTTGTCGTAGCCCACACCCACTGCCGATGTCAGTTCATAAGTACGCCCAGTTTCCGCTGACAACTCGTCAAGCATCATACGTAGCTCTTGCATCAAAGCTGCATAAGCATCGCCATCACGCAATGGATCGCCAAGATCAGGTGCGGCACCTTGACCACCTGGGTATTCCCAATCAATGTCGACACCATCATAAAACTTCCACGTTTGTAGGAAGCGCTTCACCGATGCAACGAAGACATCACGATTGGCCTTATCAGTAAAGCTGTAGAAAGGGTCAGAAAGGGTCCAGCCACCGATAGAAGGAAGGATTTTTAGATCCGGGTTGCGCTGTTTAAGCGCCATCATCATGGCATAGTTCCCCTTAATTGGAGAGCTGTACTCATGTCCTGCCTGTGGGAAACTTTTTTGGTATGCAGCCCAAGGGTCATGAATCACGACTTCGTAATCAGGCATTCCCTGACAAGCGGTTTTTAGTGCATTAAAGCTATTACCACCAACGGATTTCACCGATTCGTTTGGCCCACAAATTGGAATGAAGCCATAAATAATATGCGTGAGGTTATCGACTGGGATATTGTCGACTGTGAACTTGCGTCCATAGATGCCCCACTCTACAAAGTAAGTACCGACTACGGTATTTGGATCGGTATTGAACGTTTTGTTGTTCGGATCCACATTCATTGTCAGCGGTGGTAGATGTGCGCCATCTGTATCCGCGACAATAAGTTCAGCAGGTGCACTGCGTGAACAACCCGTCGCATCACACGCTTCAACCTCGACTTGATAGCGACCACCTTGTGCATAGTTAAACTTAGCCAGTGTTTGACTGCCCGAGATAGAACCGGTCGCGACTTGCACACCATCGAAATATATATTGTATGTATCGCCAGTTGTTCCACTCCATTGGTTGAACTGGATGCTAATGTCTGCGGCATCTTTGTACTGCACCATCTGGTTATAACCAGAGGTGGTTTCCATCGCGAGCTGGATTTTAGAAAACTGAAGATTGTTTGAGCCATAGACGTCGATAGACGGTGTTGCAGGAGCAGCAACAGCGCCTTGACTTACTGCCAACGCAACAGCAGATAAGCCTAATAATAATTTTTTCATTGTCATTCTCTTTCCTTGAAAGACGAAAAGTATCTCTGCTCACACACGTTAACAAAGTGTGAACATCGGTATTTATTAATAGGCGGGTGCGTTTATTTTTTGCGCAAAAATAAATTTCACTTCGAGTCACCACTCAAAATTAACTGACTCGTCTCACGCAGTTTCATTCAGTATCTAATCCTGTACCCAGAATTTTTCTCTTAATTCGATCATCACATAAGTGATTAACACTAAAGAGATTCAACAGAGACATCCAACCAGGCGCATGCATTCATCCGGGCAATGAAAGTTGTTCTGAGACACAAATAATGCGCTGTTATTCGTTAAGACTGGAAAAATCGCTGCGCTTATATGACAATGACATCCTTATTAGTCGGGGGGCATTTTTGCTGAGATCACCATGTGGTGAGACCCGTTGAACCTGATTCAGTTAGTACTGGCGTAGGGAACTATAGAAAGCAAAGATGCTACAACCAGTGTCTTTCAAATCGCTATGGATCTCTTTCGCAAGTAAGGAGCATTTATGGCGACAACATCTCAAAACACTCCAATTGTCTTAACCATCGCAGGTTCCGATTCCGGCGGCGGCGCAGGCATTCAAGCAGACATCAAAGCTATTTCAGCGACGGGCGCTTACGCTTGCTCTGTTATTACCGCGCTTACGGCACAAAATACACAAGGCGTGACTGGTATTTTGGGTATCGACCCTGAATTTGTAAAAGCGCAACTTGACGCCGTGTTCACCGATCTCAATGTTGTCGCAGTCAAAATCGGCATGCTTGCTGACACCAATATTATCGGTGCCGTGGCAGAAAAGCTTCGCGAGTACCAGCCTAAGTTTGTGGTTCTAGACCCAGTTATGGTCGCGACCAGCGGCGATTTGCTACTCGAGAGTTCTGCCATTGATGCATTAAAGTCGGAGCTACTGCCGCTAGCGACCGTTATCACGCCAAACCTCCCGGAAGGCGCCGCTCTACTGAGCACTGACGTCCCTCAATCACAGCAACAAATGGAAGCATTGATAGATTCCTTGCGTAACTTAGAGACACCAGCCATCTTGCTTAAAGGTGGACACTTAGAATCGGAGCAAAGTAGCAACGATCTACTTATCACTGCGGAGAATGTTGAGCATTTCGAGACCAAGCGAATTGCCACTAAAAATACCCACGGTACTGGCTGCACATTAAGCTCAGCTATCGCGTCTTTTCTTGCTCAAGGTCATGGGCTTAGCGAAGCCGTTAAGCATGGTAAGGCCTATATTACTCAAGCGATAACGCACGCTGATGAACTCGACATTGGTAAAGGTCACGGCCCCGTTCACCACTTTTACGCGCTGAATAAAGACGCTTAATGCGATGACGCCTATTCGCATACTGGGCGCGACCCTAACCTATATAGGGGATGAAACGCCGATATTCTCTGAACTCAACGTTGAGTTTAGTGCCGCCACTTGGACCGCTATACTCGGTCCAAGTGGTTGCGGGAAATCGACACTACTGCGCTACTTAGCTGGAATACTGAGCGAGAAAGTCGATTTTCGTGCCTCAGTGTTTACACCCAATTTGACCGAACTTTCTGGGCAAGTCGCCTATATGGCGCAGCAAGATCTCCTGTTGCCTTGGCTCAGCGTGATCGATAATGTGTGCCTTGCCTCTAGGCTCAATGGCAAAAAAGTCGATGACGTGACACGCCAAAAGGCGCTATTACTGCTTGAGCAAGTGGGTCTTGCAAAGAAAGCAGCAGCAAGGCCTGCGGAGTTATCCGGAGGTCAGCGCCAGCGTGTTGCATTGGCTCGTACTCTAATGCAAGACAAACCCGTGGTATTGATGGATGAACCTTTTTCCGCGCTTGATGCAGTGACACGCCATAAGTTGCAACAGCTTGCCGCGACTCTACTCAAAGACAAAACCGTTTTACTTATCACCCACGATCCGCAAGAAGCGCTGCGGTTAGGCGAGCAAATATTGGTGATGAACGGCGCACCGGCCAGACTGCATAGCATTATCCCTCCGAAACAAGCCATCCCTCGATGTATTGATGGTGAGTTTGCCAAGATTCAGCAGTCCATACTCGAACACCTAGCGAAAACGCATACAGAATCAACATCGGGAGGCTTAAAATGACGCCACTCGCTGATATTGCTAATCGAAGCCACAAACAAGCCTCAAAGCAGGGTTTAAGTGCCATGATGCGGGTACTTATAAGCTTGGTGATCATCTTGGCACTCTGGAAGGGCATAGTCGTTGTTTTTGAGATGCCAAGCTTCATCCTGCCCGCTCCAGAAGCTGTGTTTATTAAGCTCATAGAACGCTATGACGTGTTGTTAAAGCATACCTGGGTGACCAGCCAGGAAATCTTGTTGGGTCTTCTGCTTGGTCTCTCAATGGGGCTATTCTTTGCCCTGCAAATGCTGCTTTTTCAGCCGGTAAAGCGCTGGCTACTCCCCATTCTTATCACCAGCCAAGCCATCCCAGTATTCGCCTTAGCACCGATTTTGATGCTTTGGTTGGGTTACGGAATTGCCTCTAAAGTCGTCATGGCGGCGCTGATCATTTTCTTTCCGGTCACCACCTGCTGTTATGACGGCTTGAGAAATACCCCCGTTGGTTACCTAGATCTTTCGCAGACGATGGGGGCAAACCGTTGGCGACAGCTTTGGCATATTCGCCTCCCCGCTTCTTTGCCAGTACTTGCATCAGGCATTCGCGTTGCCGTTGTGGTTGCACCTATTGGCGCGGTTGCCGGTGAGTGGGTGGGGTCAAGCGAGGGGCTTGGCTACCTCATGCTACAAACTAATGCTCGCATGCTCATTGATGAAATGTTTGCTGCGCTGTTCATTTTGGCGGCGGTGTCCGTCTCTCTCTATTTTATTACCGACTGGGCGCTCAAGCGTCTGATCCCGTGGGAAAATAACTAAAGTCAAAAAGGAAAACACATGACATTCACCTCCAAGAAGGCTATGGCTGCACTGCTCACTGCCATGACCACATTCGCGGCCAACGCAGCCGATAAGTCTATCACGCTGATGCTCGACTGGTTCGTCAACCCAAACCATGGCCCAATTGTGATTGCGAAAGAGCGCGGCTACTTTGAGGAACAAGGCCTTAAGGTCAACATCCAAGAGCCTGCGGATCCGAGCACACCAGCCAAACTCGTTGCTGCGGGCAAAGTGGATATGGCGGTCTCTTACCAAACCAGCCTAACCATTGACGTTGCTGCCGGACTGCCACTTATTCGCAGCGCGACACTCATCGCCACACCGCTCAACACTATGATGGTGTTGGATAACGGCAAGATTAACTCTCTCGCTGACCTCAAAGGTAAAAAAATTGGTATTGCTATCGCAGGTAATGAGGAAGCAACCATTGGCACAATGCTAAAGACTGAGGGGGTCGAGTATAAAGATGTTCAGATCATCAATGTGGGCTGGGCACTGTCGTCATCATTGGCATCGGGCAAAGTGGATGCGATTTGGGGCGGTCTTCGAAACTTCGAAACTAATCAGCTAGAGCTGGAAGGTTTCAAACCAAAAGCCTTCTTCCCAGAAGAGCATGGCGTTCCAACCTATGAAGAGTTGGTATTTGTCGCGAATGCAAACAGCTATGACAAAGAAGCGATTGCCAAGTTTAACCGTGCGATTGAAAAAGCCACCACTTACATCGTTAACCACCCTCAGGACTCTTGGAACGAGTTTGTCGCTTACGCGCCAGACACACTCAACAACGAACTTAATAAACGTGCATGGCGCGATACACTCACTCGATTTGCACTGCGTCCATCAGCGATTGATGCCGTCAAGTACGATGCGTTCACTGAGTTTATGTACCAACACAAGATCATCTCTAACAAGCCGACTGCCCAAACAATGGTACCGGTGCTTTAGGAGCAACTATGAACCACCAAGATCTTATCAATGCTTGCCGCGTCGAATGGCAAGGCTATACCGAGCATGAATTTGTACAGCAGCTAGCAACTGGTCAACTTGAGCAGAAAGCCTACTTGCATTACCTCAAGCAAGACTTTCTGTTTCTAAAACAATATGCCCGTGCTTACGCGTTGGCTATCTATAAGGCGAAAACTCTGACGCAAATGCGGGAAGCTGTGCCGAGCGTTGCGGCGCTTCTTGAGTCTGAGATTGGGCATCACGTCGCCTATTGCAGTCAATGGGGCATCACCGAAGCCGACATGGAAGCTGAAACCGAAGACTTTGGTACCGTAGCTTATACCCGTTATGTACTCGATGCGGGTATGACAGGTGAGCTTGTCGATCTTTATGCAGCGCTCGCCCCTTGCGCAATTGGTTATGCCGTCATCGGTAAAGCCTTGATTGAGTCACCAACCACGGTATTGGAAGGCAACCCCTATCGCAGCTGGATTGAGCTTTATGCTGGTGAAGATTTTCAATCAGGGGTACAGGTGAGTATTGAACGTTTAGACAAACTACTCAAAGAGATTGAGCTAGATAGCCAAAGAGGTCGCGAACTCATACAAGTGTTTAAAACAGCAACAAGAATGGAAATTGCCTTTTGGCAGCAAGGTCTTGATACAAAATAAACCCTCAATGCCGACCCTAGAGTCGGCATTTTTTCATCTCTCTACTGGTCACTTAACAAACAAAAATCACATCCACAAGCCCCACTTCGGATTTTGTGCCCAAAGTCACGCGTTAACACAATATTTACAACCACGTTTAACATTAGCAACAAAGTTAGTTAGGATGTCGGTTCGTGTTTGCTAGGTTCAAACACTTCGCGCTTACCTTTGTCATGCTTTTCGTGCAAGCAAGGACGATTGATAAAGGATGAGCATCAACAAATGATGTCGAACAATCAGACCATGAGTCGCTGAGTTTCGACCTCATCCCAAGCTTTACAGGGAAGAACTATGCAGTCTTTAGTTGATTTTTTAAATGGGATTATCTGGAGTCCCGCTCTTATTTATTTATGTCTTGGTGCTGGCCTTTTCTACTCCATTCTTACTCGATTTGTACAAGTCCGTCATTTCTTCGAAATGTGGCGCCTACTGCTATCAGGTAAGAGCTCAGAGAAAGGGATTTCATCGTTCCAAGCACTGGCCGTTTCGCTGTCTGGGCGTGTCGGTACAGGTAACATCGCGGGCGTTGCAGCGGCTATCGGTTTTGGTGGGCCTGGTGCAGTTTTCTGGATGTGGATGGTGGCCTTCTTCGGTGCTGCGACCGCCTACATCGAATCTACACTGGCACAAATCTATAAAGAGGAAGACCAGGGCGAGTTCCGTGGTGGTCCTGCTTACTATATTGAAAAAGCCATGGGTCAGAAGTGGTACGCGTGGATCTTCGCGATTGCGACTATCTTTGCGTGTGGCGTGCTTCTTCCAGGCGTTCAATCAAACAGTATTGGTAATGCCGTAGAAACTGCCTTTGGCACAGGCGCAATGATTGAAACAGCGATCGGTACCATCAGTTTTGCCAAAATTTTCACTGGTGCTGTTATCTCTATCATTCTAGCCTTCATCATTTTTGGTGGTGTTAAGCGTATTGCACATTTCACGCAGATCGTTGTTCCATTTATGGCGCTTGCGTACATCATCATCGCCTTTGTCATCATTCTTCTGAACATCGGTGAAGTACCACGTATCGTGGGGATGATTCTTGGTGATGCCTTCACACCAATGGCAGGCTTTGGTGCTGCGATTGGTTGGGGTGTTAAGCGTGGCGTTTACTCTAACGAAGCAGGTCAAGGTACCGGTCCTCACGCTGCGGCAGCGGCAAACGTTGATCACCCAGCTCAGCAAGGTTTGGTTCAGTCTTTCTCTATCTACATCGATACGTTGCTGGTTTGTTCTGCAACGGCGTTTATGATTCTTATCACCGGCGCATACAATGTACACGGTCCTGAGAGCACATTCCTCGTTCAAAACCTAGCGGAAACGGTTGGCGCTAATGGCCCTGCGTTCACTCAGCTAGCAATTGAAAGCACTATGCCAGGTGTGGGTAAACTGTTCATTGCATTCGCACTGTTCTTCTTCGCCTTTACCACTATCTTGGCGTACTACTACATTGCAGAAACCAACATTGCTTACATTCGTCGTACCTTTAAGGTAAGCGGTCTGATGTTCCTATTGAAGCTGGTTCTGATTACCTCTGTATTCTATGGAACCGTAAAGACAGCGAATATGGCTTGGGCAATGGGTGATGTGGGCGTAGGTCTCATGGCGTGGCTAAACATTGTTGGTATCTTGATTATCTTCTTCATCGCGAAACCAGCTATCGTTGCACTTAAAGATTACGAGAAGCAGCAAAAAGAAGGCGTTGAAGAGTATACGTTTAACCCAGTTGCTCTTGGTATCAAGAACGCAGATTACTGGGAAGGTCGATACGAGCGTAAGACAGGTAAAAAGCCTGAAGCGGCTCAGGCGGCGGATTCTGGGTCGACTCAGACGCAGACGTCATAATTAGATTTGGCGATCGCTTTGGGTAGATCCCTGCCTACGCAGGGATGACTGAAGTAGCCAATAAATCATGAGAAAAGAAAAAGGGGTAGCTTAGCTACCCCTTTTATCATTCACTGTTCCCGAATGAATGAAACTTAAATTATGCTGCCACTTCGTGTGCTGAAGCTACTGGCGCTTTTTTCTCACCGATAGGCAAAATAGTGCGGCCGTACTCGTTGTTAAGTACTTGAGCCATTGCGAAGTAAATCGCGCTCGCACCACAGAAAATGCCTTCAAAGCCAGCGATGGTACCGATCAGTTCACTGCCGAAGAAATCACGTGCAGCAAGCAAGAAGAATAGAATGGTCAATGAACCAAATACCACTTGCTTAGCCACTGGGTAGCAAAGTGAGCCGATGAACATGAAACCAGTAAACACACCCCAGAGCAGTAGATACCAGCCCATAAATTTCGCAGGGCTTGCTGGAAGGCCCATGTAAGGCATAACAATAATACCCACCAGCGTTAACCAGAATAGACCGTACGAAGTGAAAGCTGTGGTGCCGAATGTGTCACCACGTTTAAAGCACATCATGCCTACAAACACTTGGCTTAGACCGCCATAGAAAATACCCATAGCCAGGATCATCGAATCAATAGGAAAGAAACCTGCGTTGTGGATGTTAAGTAGAATGGTCGTCATACCAAAACCCATAAGGCCAAGCGGCGCTGGGTTAGCGAGTTTGTTAGACATTGTCAAAGAGCCTTAAATTCAAAATTAGTTACAAAGTTTGTAGGAAAATTTTAATTCAAAATACCAATGTTGAGCAGATCCATTATTTGCAATCTAAGTTTTACTAATTGCATATATCACACGTTCAACTTGCACCTATTTCCTTGTGGTACTAACTGTAATTCTGTTGTGTGTTAGTTACAGGATTCCGCCAGACCATTCGCATTGAAAAAACAAAGTAGGCTCAACATAATTATTTTTAGGTAAAGTCACAACTCTCTATCAATAAGCAAGTATGCATATGGATCAACTAAGTATCAGCAGCATCAACAGTTATCACTGGGTTCCTTATAGACTACCCTCATCTCCGGTGGAACGTTCACGATTTTTGGCTAAAGTTCTAAATCTCCCTGGCTGGTGCTCAATTCACGGAAACGAATATGAAGTCAAAGCACTGCTAGCCACCCTTCTTTACCCTAGAATGGAACGCTCAGGAAAATCTGACGTTCTCAAACTAATTTCCGGACTATCAAATCAGAGATTAGCTGATTGTTTGAGAGGGGAAATCGCAACGACAACTTTGGTGCAAAAGCAATGGGGGCTGTGGTCTCTAAACTCCAAAGAGTTAGAAGCAATGCTTGCAAAACACAAGTATGTCTCAAACTTCTTGCAAGTCGCAGGGGCTAAGTCGGTACTCGATTTATTCAAAGACTTTAATTCAGTCAAAAGTACAAAGTTATCAGTAATCGTTCTATCTATTATTTATTCTGCGAATCGCCACATAGAGTCAGATGTGAACAACGAGATAAAGTTGCGAACTAAGGTTAGAGACTATGGCGCTGAGTAAAGTTAAATGGAGACATATTATTCTTGATAGCTTATTTTTGCTTGTGGGTCTAAGTTTAGCGAGCTATCGAAGTGAAACTGGTGGGTTAGATTCTAGCGTGTTGCTGGCTGTGTGTTTATTACTGTTCATCCAAAACATCAAAATGACTATCAAGTATGTCGATTAGTTCAGGTTTTAGGTATTGTACAGAAACAAAAAAACGTCACGAGTTCCAACCCGTGACGTTTTTTACTATTCGCTATTAACTAATGAAGTGAGGATTATTCCCACTCGATAGTTGCAGGTGGCTTACCAGAGATGTCGTAAACCACGCGCGAGATACCGCCTACTTCGTTGATGATACGGTTAGAAACCTTACCTAGGAAGTCGTATGGTAGGTGAGCCCAGTGAGCTGTCATGAAGTCGATAGTCTCAACAGCACGCAGAGAAACAACCCAGTCGTACTTACGGCCATCGCCCATTACACCTACAGAACGTACTGGTAGGAATACAGTGAACGCTTGAGATACCTTGTGGTAAAGGTCTGCATTGTGTAGCTCTTCAATGAAGATAGCGTCAGCACGGCGCAGTAGATCACAGTACTCTTTCTTGATCTCGCCAAGAACACGAACACCTAGACCAGGACCTGGGAACGGGTGACGATAAAGCATGTTGTATGGAAGACCTAGTTCTAGACCGATCTTACGCACTTCGTCTTTGAAAAGCTCGCGTAGCGGCTCAACAAGACCCATTTCCATATCATCAGGAAGACCGCCCACGTTGTGGTGAGACTTGATGACGTGTGCTTTACCAGTTTTCGACGCTGCAGATTCAATAACATCTGGGTAGATCGTACCCTGCGCTAGCCACTTCGCGTTCTCTAGCTTCTTCGACTCTTCGTCAAATACGTCTACGAATACATGACCGATTGTCTTGCGCTTTTCTTCTGGATCAGACTTGCCTTCAAGTGCAGTAAGGAAACGCTCTTCTGCGTCTACTTTGATGATGTTCAGACCGAACTTGTCGCCGAACATATCCATCACTTGCTCGCCTTCATTTAGACGCAGAAGACCATTGTCTACGAATACACAGGTCAATTTGTCACCGATAGCACGGTGAACAAGCATCGCTACTACTGATGAGTCAACACCGCCAGATAGACCAAGAATCACTTCATCGTCGCCTACTTGTTCTTTAATGCGAGCAACCGCGTCTTCAATGATAGAGCCAGGCGTCCACAGACGCTCACAGCCACAAGCGCCAAGAACGAAGTTCTCTAGCATTTGCAGGCCTTGCTTAGTGTGTGTCACTTCTGGGTGGAACTGAACACCGTAGTATTTCTTCTCTTCGTTTGCCATTGCTGCGTACGGACAAGTATCCGTCTCACCAACTTTTACGAAGTCTGCTGGGATTTCAACAACTTTATCGCCGTGGCTCATCCAAACATCTTGAGTTTCTTCAAGATCTTTAAAGATTGCAGAGTCACCAGATACTTTAACTTGTGCGTAGCCAAATTCACGCTCATCAGAGCCCGCTACTTTACCGCCAAGCTGCTCTGCCATGGTCTGCATGCCATAGCACACACCAAGAACTGGCACACCTGAATCAAATACGTACTGAGGAGCGCGTGGAGAGTTGTCTTCCGTAACGCTTTCTGGACCACCAGATAGGATGATACCGTCTGGGTTGAATTCACGAATATCCGCTTCTTCTACGTCCCAGCTCCATAGTTCACAGTAAACACCGATCTCACGAACGCGACGTGCTACTAGTTGTGTATATTGAGAACCGAAGTCTAGGATCAGAATTCGTTGGTCATGAATATTTTTCGTCATTTTGGGCAATCTTATCAGCTAAGTGTTGAAAACGGAGGCGAGTTTACCCGCCTCTTATCTTTGCTTCAAGGAAAAAAGCAAACGTTTACGTAGGATTTATGTCACTACGTTATCGCTATTAACCTAAGTGGTTAATTAACCTAAACGATTAATTAACCCAAACGGTAGTTAGGCGCTTCCTTGGTGATTTGAACATCGTGTACGTGAGATTCGTTTAGACCTGCACCAGAGATGCGAACGAATTCAGCTTTAGTACGCATGTCTTCAATAGTCGCAGAGCCAGTTAGACCCATGCTTGAACGAAGACCACCCATTTGCTGGTGAACGATCTCTTTCAGGCGACCTTTATAAGCGATACGACCTTCGATACCTTCAGGTACTAGCTTGTCTGCTGCATTGTCAGATTGGAAGTAACGGTCAGAAGAGCCTTGAGACATTGCGCCAAGAGAACCCATACCGCGGTAAGCTTTGTATGAACGGCCTTGGTAAAGAATAACTTCACCTGGTGCTTCTTCAGTACCAGCGAACATTGAACCAACCATGACACAAGATGCGCCAGCTACGATAGCTTTACAGATATCACCTGAGAAACGGATACCGCCATCAGCGATAACTGGGATGCCATATTCTTCCGCAGCGGCTGCCGCGTCTGAAATCGCCGTGATTTGAGGAACGCCAACACCGGTTACGATACGAGTTGTACAGATAGAGCCTGGGCCGATACCCACTTTAACTGCGCTTACGCCAGCTTCAATCAGTGCTTTAGCACCAGCAGCTGTTGCAACGTTACCGCCGATGATGTCTAGCTCTGGGTATGCTGCGCGAGTTTCGCGGATACGGTTTAGAACACCTTCTGAGTGACCATGTGAAGAGTCGATAAGTAGAACGTCAACACCTGCTTCAACAAGCGCTTTAACACGTTCTTCGTTACCAGCACCAGCACCAACCGCAGCGCCAACGCGGAGACGACCTTGCGCATCTTTACATGCGTTAGGCTTACGTTCTGCTTTGTGGAAGTCTTTTGCTGTAATCATACCGGTTAGTTGAAACTCGTCGTTCACAACCAGTACTTTTTCAACACGTGCACGGTGCATCTCTTCTTGTACTTCTTCACGAGAAGCACCTTCTTTAACAGAGGCTAGGCGCTCTTTTGGCGTCATTACTGCTTCTACTTTCTTAGAAAGGTCAGTAACAAAGCGAACATCACGACCGGTGATGATGCCTACAAGCTCGTTGTTTTCAGCAACAACAGGGAAACCTGCAAAGCCATGCTTGTCAGTCAGTGCAACCACATCAGCGATAGATGCGTCTGGGCTAACCGTTACTGGGTTAGTCACCACACCTGCTTCAAAGATTTTAACTAGACGAACCTGCTCAGCTTGTTGCTCGATAGACATGTTCTTGTGGATAAAGCCAATGCCACCTTCTTGGGCTAGCGCGATCGCAAGACGCGCTTCTGTCACTGTGTCCATAGACGCAGAGATCATTGGAATATTCAGAGTGATATTCTTGGTCAGCCGAGTGCGAAGATCAGCTGTGTTTGGGAGAACGGTGGAGTGAGCTGGAACGAGTAGTACATCATCGAACGTCAGCGCTTCTTTGGCAATTCTTAGCATTTGCAATATCTCACAATAGAGGAGTTTAAAGAAAAAATCCGCCCTTATCGTTTCGCATAATAAGGTGATTTGGATTAGATATTGCGGTGGGATTATACGCCCGACGAAATCGCTTGGCTACACATTTTTCTATTTTTTATTTGCAATTACCCCCTTGATATGTATTATATTGCCGCTAATTTCCATACTCACGCCTTTGAGATTAGCTGTGTCCCTATCCCCGCGATCTACTTCTCAGTCAACTTCTCCTAATCAGAACATTTACACGGTTTCTCGTCTGAATTCCGAAGTACGTTTATTACTAGAAAATGAAATGGGAATTGTATGGTTAGTCGGTGAAATCTCTAACTTTTCTGCACCTGTCTCTGGTCACTGGTACCTCACGCTAAAAGACTCACGCGCTCAAGTTAAGTGCGCTATGTTCCGTGGCAACAATCGTCGTGTCACCTTTAAGCCTACCAATGGCAATCAAGTTTTGGTGAAAGCACGTCTCTCTTTGTATGAGCCACGTGGCGACTACCAACTGATCATTGAGTCGATGCAGCCGGAAGGTGATGGCAGACTGCAGCAAGAATTTGAGAAGCTGAAGATGTCGCTGGCGGCTGAGGGATTATTCTCACAGTCACTGAAAAAGCCTCTGCCTTCACATCCTAAACGCGTAGGTATCATCACCTCTAAAACTGGTGCCGCACTGTTCGATATTCTTGATGTACTAAAAAGGCGCGATCCATCCCTCCCAGTCGTTATCTACCCAACAACTGTGCAAGGTGATATGGCAGCGATTGAGATCGCTCAAGCTATTGGCCGCGCCAACAGTCGTAACGAGTGTGATGTATTGATTGTCGGTCGAGGTGGTGGCTCACTGGAAGATTTATGGTGCTTCAACCACGAAATCGTGGCGAGAACCATCGCTGCAAGTCAAATCCCCATTATTAGTGCAGTCGGGCACGAAATTGATGTCACGATTGCCGATTATGTTGCCGATGTTCGTGCACCAACCCCAAGCGCGGCAGCAGAGCTAGTCAGTAATGACACGTCACACAAACATGAGTCACTAAAGAGTCGAGAGCAAAGGCTGCGTAATACTATGCAGATTTACCTTGCTCAGCAAAAACAGCAATTTTCTGAACTGACACAAGCGTTAAACAGTCATCACCCAAAACATCAGCTGCAAAGACAGAGCCAACTTCTTGATGAGTTTGAATACCGTTTTAGTGCAGCAATGAAACAGCGCCTATCGCAAGAAGCTCTGCGTCTTAACAACAAGCAGCATCGATTGATGGCACTCTCTCCAGATCGTCAATTAGAAAAACAATCGAATCGATTAACACAGTTACAAACGCGGCTTAAACAAGCGATACAAAAACAGCTCGATACCGCCAAGCATCAGTTTGCTGTAACGGCAGGAAAACTGGATACCGTCAGCCCACTCGCGACGCTACAGCGCGGCTATTCGATTACTCAGGACGGTAATGGCCAAGTGATCACCAATGCCCACTCTGTCGAAGTCGGTAGTACCATAACGACGAAACTCGATAACGGTGTTATCGAGTCTCAGGTTATTCGTACACGGGATAACGGCTAATCTGGCCAGACTTGCCTAGTCAACAGTCTCAAAGGCAAATTTCACTCGGGACTTTGACTTGAGCTCATTGCAGCTATTACAAAAGTAGCTTGCAGAGCCGCACGCCTGTAACTTCTCTAACTCCGCGTCGCAATCGGGACAAAAGCCGATCTTCTTATAGTGGCGTTGACAGTCACTACAGTGGTACTGACCATCCCAATCTAATTCTTGATGACAAGCCGGACAGCTATTTTGTGGATTTGTCATGACTCAAACCTATATTAGCAATATTTAATATTAGTATCATACGATTTTCATTGCAGAATCCGCATTGATGCGAATCAAAGTCACCTTTCAGTCTTTGCTCCGTCCAGATACTACAGACAGGCGAACCTAGTGCTAAGAAGCAAGCATCTGAGAATACGTTGTCATTGGCACGGTGCGTCGATTGCGTCGTTTAACTTTGTACATCTCAGCGTCCGCTTTACGGATCAACTTGTCCATCGGCAAATCAGAGCAACACTCTTTGGTAGCAAATCCAACGCTAACAGAGATATTAGTCTCCTCTAATGTCACTGGCTTATTCAATTCGCTACTCAGAGTCTCATAGAACTCTCGAGCCTCCTCTTCGCTTGGAAAACAACAAAACGCCAAAAACTCATCACCACCATAACGGCCGAGTACCGCTTGAGTTGGTAGTATCTCCTTGAGCTCTTTCGCCACCGCTTTAAGTACTTTGTCACCAAAGTAATGACCATATTCGTCGTTCACGTGTTTAAACTTATCAATGTCGACAAAAAAGCAGCCAAGTATATTACCGTCAAAGCAATGACTCTTCTCGACTCTCTCAAGGAGCTCACGTCGATTTAAACAGTGTGTGAGAGGATCCATTTGGGCTTGGAAAGTAAGCTTATCTTCAAGTGCATACTTCTCAAGTGCCACCGAATACACTGCGGCCAGTGATTCTAACATTTCAACCTCAATGGCTTCCGGTGTCGCTGCGCTATTACTATAGAGAGCAAAAGTCCCTAAGCATTGTTGCTGCGTGGAAATGACGGGGACCGACCAACAGGCTCGAATGTCGGCAGAATCCGCCAACTCTATATACGGCTGCCAGTTACGATGTTGCGTCACATCATCAACGATCACTGAGCGCTTCAGAAAAGCGGCGGCGCCACAGGATCCAACCTGTTCACCAATGGCGAGACCATCGATCGCCTGAGTGTACACAATAGGCAGATTGGGCGCTGCCACAGTGTGCAAACAATGTGTTTCTTCATCCATTGATAAAATTGATACTCGTTTGTCCGGAAATAAGCGTTCTGTCAGCTTGACTATCCTTGACACTAACTGGGATTGGGGAAGTCCCAGTGCGAGATCCTTTAATAAGTTATTCATGCCCTTATGGGCATCGATCAGCAAGTCTTTGTTCATAGTTCGCGTCTTTTTGTTTACTGCTTTATCACTCTCGCAAAGCGGGTAGCAGACTGTTTATTATGCGCTTCGAGCACATACTAACACAGGGGACAGATAGATGAACTATTGACCAAAAGAATATTTGAACGTAATTTAACCTTTAAAGCCTTACATACACCGAACAAGGTGATCCCGTGAAAACGATCTTTATATGATCATCTTCAAAAGCCAGCTTGATCAGCGATCTGCTTAAAAAAGAACATTTATATAACCACACACCGAAAGCATAAGTTACATATCCTGCATTTCGATTTTGGGCGGCATAAAATTCCACAATAAAAACAAAAAACCGACCAAACAAGAATTTCATAAAAAGATCGCATTTGCCATTATTGAATTACATCGGTGTGCATTTCGATATAACTCCCATCGATAGCACGAAGCACGACGTTGACTCTTGAAAACGCTTTTGTCGACGAAATGTGGGTTCCACCGCAAGGCATGACAACGTCTACACCGCCCAAATGACAATGCCAGTAACGAGAACTGGTCAAATATGGCCCCTCAAGCCTCATCTTTACATCACTTGGTACGCTTAGCCAATCTTGCAGCTGCTGATTAACCTTAGTTTCAATATCCGCGATCTCTTCCAACACTTGTGCGGTATTCAAGCCACGCTTTCGCAGCGTTTTACCCAGTCGATAGTTGTCAAAACAGCGATTTGGCGATACAAAGCTCTGCTCTTGAGCATAACTATTAAAATCATAGTGTCCTAAGCCGTCCTTTCGATCGGCATCTTTTCGCCAATAGGCTAACGCCAATACTTTGTTCAGGGCGAGTGAGGCAATATGACCGGCGCTGTGTCCTCGGCTCAGGCTTTGTTGATATTGCTTGTCTACTTGTAGAGTCACGCTTTGCTTCGCGGTCAGCTTGGCATCCTTTGCAATACGATGAACGACGACAAATACCCAACCTTCAGTATCACGCTTAACCGGAATCGACTCTGCAACGTAAAGAACGCCAGTGGCCACTTCAACTGCACCAACTAGACAATCGATAACCTCATAATCAACACCAATTGCCGACAATATGCCTTTATCTGCTGGATGATCCGGCCAGATATGGCTAACAGGATGAAAAGGCGTCTCTGCGACGACGACGTCACAATATTGTTCGGTTTGAGAGAGAAATTGGATCTGACTTTCCAGCGTCCAAACTTGATGGCAAAAGTGCACCTTAGTGGCTGTGATCATCAACCTTTCCTTACAACATGACTTTTATTGAACACAAAAAAACGCCCTCTTAATTCAGAGGGCGTTATTACGCTAATGCTTTATTTTTTAGGACGACCTTTCATCATAGTCATCAGGCGCTTACGCTTGCGCTCCTGAGAAAGTGTCATCTTGCTCGTTTTACCTTCGAACGGGTTGTCACTGCTCTGGAAGTTAATTCGAATTGGCGTACCCATGATTTCCAGTGAACGACGGTAGTAGTTCATTAGGTAGCGCTTGTACGAATCTGGCAGCTCGTTCACTAGGTTACCGTGAACAACAACGATTGGTGGGTTATAACCACCAGCGTGCGCATATTTGAGCTTCACGCGGCGACCACGAACCATAGGCGGTTGGTGATCTTCTGTTGCCATCTTCATGATACGAGTCAGCACTGATGTACCTACTCGTGTCGTAGCCGACTTGTACGCTTCTTGAACAGACTCGAATAAGTGACCAACACCTGTACCATGAAGCGCAGAGATAAAGTGAATACGTGCAAAGTCCACAAAGCCTAGACGACGGTCTAGCTCTTTTTTCACCTGCTCTTTCACGTCTGTATCCAAACCATCCCACTTGTTCACTGCTAGAACAATTGAGCGACCTGCGTTAAGGGCAAAACCTAGCAAGCTAAGATCTTGATCTGAGATATTCTCGCGAGCATCGATAACCACCAACACCACGTTGGCATCTTCAATCGCTTTTAGCGTTTGAACCACCGAGAACTTCTCAACCGTTTCATTGATACGTTTACGACGACGTACGCCTGCGGTATCAATCAGAACATATTCACGACCATCGCGCTCCATCGGGATATAGATGGAATCACGCGTCGTACCTGGCATGTCATAAACCACGACACGCTCTTCACCAAGAATACGGTTAGTCAGAGTTGATTTGCCGACGTTTGGACGACCAATGATAGCCAGTTTGATTGGCTGATCTTGAAGACGCTTATACTCAGCTTCCGCTTCTTCTTCGGTATAGTCGAGTTTCTCTTCTTCATCTTCGAACATGGTCAGATCTTCGATTTCACCTTCAGCTTCTGATAGGTGCTCAAAGAAAGGATCCAAGGCGCGGTCAAGCAGAGCGGTAACACCACGGCCATGAGCCGCAGCAATGTGATACATGTTTTCAACACCTAGCTGCCAAAACTCAGCGCTTGCAGCATCAGCATCAATACCATCTACCTTGTTAACAACAAGAAAAGCTGGCTTTTCAATTTTACGTAGGTGGTTAGCAATCGCTTCATCCGCAACGGTCAAACCCGCACGACCATCCACAAGGAATAGTACTACGTCAGCTTCTTCAATCGCAGCTAACGATTGTTCCGCCATTTTGGTTTCTACACCTTCTTCAGTGCCGTCAATACCACCAGTATCGATAACAATGAACTCATTCTCACCCAGTTGAGCTTGACCATATTTACGGTCGCGCGTTAGTCCCGGAAAGTCCGCTACCAAAGCATCACGCGTACGCGTCAGTCTATTAAACAGTGTCGACTTACCCACATTTGGGCGTCCAACTAGGGCAACAACAGGTAACATATTAACCTCTACACTTAATTTCTTATTGTAGTTATAGGTAAAAATGATTTCGTTTTCCTATAACCACAACGCATTCTATCTGTCCGAGCTCGAAAAGATCCTTTTGCTTCGCAGCAATAAAACGGCTCCTAACTGAAAATCAGCCAGGAGCCGTTTGTGAATTATATCACGCTTTCTAGTTAATGGTGAGTTTCTTTATTTCACCGTCGCGATTGATGATCACGTAGCCGCCAGGTACCAATGTTGGGCCCACCGCCATGCCGCTGTCATTCGTCATTTGCTGTGCTACAAACTCGCCAGTTTGACGATCTAGCCAATGCAGATAACCAAGACTGTCACCCACCACAATGTAACCATCGACAATCACAGGAGCTGTCAACTGACGGTTCTCAAGCTGGCTGTTCTCCCAAAGCTCTGTACCACTACGCGCATCAACGGCAATAACGTGATCCGTTTCTGAGATCAAAAACAGGCTGCGGTTGTCTGTTGCCATGTCTGTGGCAGAAGAGTAGTTACGCTTCCAAATTGGATTACCCGAACGCAAATCAATCGAAATTAACTGACCATTGAAGCCCACAGTGTACAGCGTGCCACCCAAGATAATTGGTGACGAATCAACATCCACCAAGCGGTCAATCTCGGTCGCACCTTTTGGCGTACCCACAGGCTGCTGCCAAATCAGCTGACCACGATCAATGATGGCTGCCGCCAATCGACCATTCGCGGTACCCCAGAACACACCACCAGAAACCGTCACTGGTGCGCTATCACCTCGCAGTGTTAAGTTCGGCACATCGGTACTGATTGCCCAGCGCTCTTCACCACTTGTTTGTTCTAGTGCCGTCAATACGCCTTGACTGGTGTGTACCATAACAAGGCTGGAATCCGCTACAGGCATCGCCAGAACTTCACCGTTCACTTCTGCTCGCCAAAGCTCTTCACCCGTGTTGACGTCAAGGGCAATCACTTCGCCATTTTCACTGCCAATGTAAAGCTTTTGATAGGCTGCAGCGATGCCACCTGAAAGTCGAGCCGTCACCTCGCCGGTGATATCCACCTGCCAAAGGGTTTTGCCCGTTTCCGGATCCATAGCTTTCACTTCACCTTCACGGCTGGCAACAAACAACTTGTCATACGCGTAGACAGGAGACAGTTTTGAGAAGAAACTTCCAACGCCATCGCCAATACTCGAAGACCACTCCGAGCTAGGAGTAAACTCACTTTGCACTGTCGGTAGCGGTGCCATAATGATGGTGTCTTCTTCACTCGAACACCCTGCAAGTACACCTAATACCGAGATAGAAAGTAATACCTTTTTAACGAGTCTATTCATCGGCTATAGCCCTTACTTGGCAAGATCATCCAATTTTAGCTGTAGCGCTTGGCTAGCATCTTGTGCTTGCTGCGCTTCGGTGTAAGCGGTATACGCCGCATCACGGTCGCCTTCGCGAATCGCAATGTCACCACGAAGTTCTGCCACGCGACCAGCCCAGGCTGCATCAGTGATTTTATCAAGTTCAGCGCGAGCACCCGCATTGTCGCCTGACTCAATCATTAGACGTGCAATACGGTAAGTCACTAAAGGAGTAATCGCCGCATCTTTCGTAGTGCTTTGAGCCCACTGAAGCTGCGTCAAAGCATCTTCAAAGTTGCCCGCTTCTACTTGTGCTTTTGCCAATTGCATGGCCGCTAAAACCGCGTATTCGCTGTCTTTGCTGGTATCGATAAACGCTTGTACATCTGCACTTGAATCTGCGCCTTTCGCTACAATTGACTCAACCGCTTTGCTGTACTGTTCTGATGCTGCTTCCTGAGCTTGGACAACGGAATCTTGATAATAACGCCAGCCAAATAAACCACCTAGACCAACAACAACGCCAAGCACAACGGCTTTGCCGTTCTCTTTCCACCAGTCTTTGATCGCTTCAACTTGTTGTTCTTCAGAATCGTAGAGTTCCACTTCCTGTCCTCTTAAAAGAAATCGTTACCTAAACGAATAGGCAGCTGAAACCTCGCTGCCTATTGTCTTGGGTTTAAACTTAAATAATATCTGCTAATTTAGCGGCTAACTCGGTTTGAGCAACAGTTTCTTGCTCTCCACCCTGCAAATCTTTGACGACGACCGTATTCTCAGCCACTTCAGTCTCACCAAGCACAAGTGCATAAACCGCGCCTACTTTGTCCGCGCGTTTGAATTGTTTCTTGAAGTTACCACCACCAAAGTGGTTCATCACTCGAATACCAGGGATTGCTTCACGAAGACTTTCGGCAAGCTTCATACCTGCCATCATAGTCCCTTCGCCGGCCGTAACGACATAAGCATCAACACTACGACGAACGTCGGTCAGTTCAAGCGTTTCCATCATCAGTACAAGACGCTCAAGACCCATAGCGAAACCAACTGCTGGTGTTGCTTTGCCGCCAAGCTGTTCAACAAGGCCGTCGTAGCGGCCACCGCCACAAACTGTACCTTGTGCTCCTAGGCTTTCAGTGATCCACTCAAAAACAGTACGGTTGTAGTAATCCAGGCCACGAACCAAACGTTGGTTAACCGTATATTCGATACCTGCCGCGTCAAGAAGTTCACACAGACCTGCAAAATGTGCTTTCGACTCTTCATCTAGATAGTCAGAAAGCTCAGGCGCGTCCACCAAGATCGCTTGAACGTCTGGGTTCTTGCTATCCAATACGCGTAGCGGGTTAGTATGCATGCGACGTTTGCTGTCTTCATCCAACACATCAACGTGCTGCTCTAGGTGAGCAATCAGTGCCGTACGGTAGTTAGCACGCGCTTCTAGAGAACCAATAGAGTTCAGCTCTAGACGAACATGCTTGTCGATACCCAGCTCACGCCAAAGACGTGCTGTCATCATGATAAGTTCAGCGTCAACGTCAGGGCCGTTTAGACCAAATACTTCCACACCACATTGGTGGAACTGACGGTAGCGACCTTTTTGCGGACGCTCGTGACGAAACATTGGGCCCATGTACCACAAGCGCTGCTCTTGGTTGTAAAGCAGACCGTTTTCAATACCTGCACGAACACAGCCAGCTGTACCTTCTGGGCGCAGTGTTAGGCTATCGCCGTTGCGGTCTTCAAAGGTGTACATCTCTTTCTCTACCACGTCGGTCACTTCACCGATAGCGCGGCTGAATAGATGGGTCATCTCAACGATTGGCATACGTACTTCGTTGTAGCCATATGCGCTGACCACATGCTTCACTGTATTCTCAACTTTTTGCCAAAGTGGAGATTGTGTTGGGAGGCAGTCGTTCATGCCTCGGATTGCTTGAATAGTTTTTGCCACAGTTTAATACCGTAATTTCGTTGAGATTATTTGTCTTCTACTTCATTTACTTCGATGCGATTTGCGGAATCTAGCATCGATGCTTTAGCTCGAATTCTTGCTTCGAGCTGATTAACGAGGTCATCGTTATCAAAGCGCTCTTTCTGACGTTTACCGTCTTCATAAAAAGCACTCTTTTTGTTACTGCCGGCTAGGCCAAGATGAGACACTTCGGCTTCACCTGGACCATTAACCACACAGCCAATGATCGATACGTCCATTGGTGTGATCACATCTTCCAATCGCTCTTCTAGTGCGTTGACGGTGCTAATCACGTCGAACTCTTGGCGTGAACAGCTTGGGCAAGCAATAAAGTTGATGCCGCGAGAACGGATACGCAGTGATTTCAAAATATCGAAACCCACTTTAATTTCTTCTACTGGGTTCGCAGCCAGAGAAATACGCAGCGTGTCACCGATACCTTCTGCTAACAGCATGCCAAGGCCAACCGATGATTTCACCGAGCCCGCACGAGCACCACCCGCTTCCGTAATACCTAGGTGAAGCGGTTGGTCGATTTTCTTAGCCAGTAGGCGGTAAGAGTCCACCGCCAGGAATACGTCTGACGCCTTCACGCTCACTTTGAACTGGTCAAAGTTAAGACGATCAAGAATGTCGACGTGACGCATTGCAGATTCAACTAAAGCCTCTGGCGTAGGTTCGCCATATTTCATCTGGATCTCTTTTTCCAGAGAGCCACCATTGACACCAATACGAATTGGAATGTTCTTATCGCGAGCACAGTCAACAACCGAACGAATACGCTCTTCATTACCAATGTTGCCTGGGTTGATACGCAAACAGTCAACGCCGTATTCAGCGACTTTCAGCGCGATACGGTAGTCGAAGTGAATATCAGCGACCAGCGGAATAGAAACCTGCTTTTTGATCTCACGGAAGGCTTCCGCCGCATCCATGGTAGGAACAGAGACACGAACGATGTCAGCGCCTACGTTTTCCAAAGCTTTGATTTGAGCAACCGTCGCGGCTACATCGGTCGTGCGCGTGTTCGTCATTGACTGAACGGCGATAGGTGCGCCATCGCCGATAGGTACATCGCCCACATAAATACGCGTAGAGGGACGACGTTTAATTGGTGATTCGTGATGCATAGTGTTTTCTAAGGTAAGGTGAATCGAGCTACTTTGCCTGAAGTATACCCAGAAAGGTCGACAGGTTCACTCGCTAATGTCATAGAAACCTTCTCAGGCGCACCTAAAATAACTTTGAAAGGCGCTTTGCCCTCCAGACTTAGGTTGTCTCCCGCTTTTTTAATGCCGGTCGATACCGTTTTGCCATCAGCGTCTTTCACTTGGATCCAGCAATCACCAGAGAACGACATCGTCAGATTTGTCAGCCCATTAGCAGGCTTTGGCTCCGCTACAGCAGGTTCAGCTTGCTCCACTACCTCAGCAACTTCTACTTCAGCAGGCGCTTCAGTTTGGCTAGCTTCAGGTGCTTCAATTTGTGGCTCTTCAGGTGTGGCAACGATCGCTGACACATCGAGCGTCTTCACTTCTGGCTCATTGGCAACAAGCTCTGCGTCAAGTGTGGCGATTTTTTCAGTTGCTGGGGCTTCCACTTCAAATGCAGGATCATTGCTTGTAGTGTCCGCGATTTCAGACAAGGTATCTTTTTGTTGGTTTTGCAGCCACCAAACCGAAGAAATACCGATAATGACCACACCAATACCCCAAGTGAGCTTCATGATGCGGCTATCGTGTCTTTCTTTATTGGTTTTTTTCGAAAAACTCTGCATGGGCTGTTCGGAGTGCTGGGCTGCACTGTGATTTTCGATGGTGCCGAGCACCTCTTGTTCGTCAATACCTACGGCTTTTGCGTAAGATCGTAAGTAGCCACGCGTAAACGTTGCAACTTGTTCACCATCGAACTCGTTCGATTCTATTTTCTGAATGATCGCGACACGCAAACGCAAGCGATCGGCGATTTGTTTCTGCGTAAGACCCAATGCCTCACGCTTTTGCTTTAGAATGGTACCGGCAAGTATCACTTGCTCGGCTTGCGGTGACTGTTCTGTGGCGTTATTTTGCTCAGTACTCATTGATGTTGTACTTCTTATTGGTTGTCACTTCGACACAACACGCTTCGTTCGTTATTTTTAATTGGTGTTCGTGATCTTAGTTTGGTAAATCGCTCGCACTAGCTGTTCAATACAGCATAGTCCCAAATGGCCAACTGCGGCACTTCTCTGTTTGTAAAGCGCTCGATTTTATTATGATTTCTGTCTGACTGATTGAGTTAGCCAGCATCATCTCGATTGGAACTGCTCATCATAGTCGATTCTCCACGCGAGTTAAAATGTCCAGAGTAAAAACAGCGCAAATAGTGACAATTTTGATTAAAAATTAACACGACTCATATTTTTCTGGCGACATTTCGTAGTATTTGATTAACGAAAACTATATTTGTTCCGTTATTGTTCAATTATTTATCTAGAAAATGTGGCAAAGATCAGAGTTTGTGAGATGAATTGAAGCGGCTATTTTTACTCACCTCTGGATACAACAAAGCCAAGTCGAAACTTGGCTTTGAATAACACAATCTGAGTACGCGAATTATACGGCTTTAACCGGTATTGCTTGCTGGCCTTTTTGAGCCGCAATTTGCTGCGTACGTTTGGTACGGTCAATCACATCACCGACAAGCTGACCACAAGCGGCATCGATATCATCACCACGAGTCTTACGAACCGTCACAGTATAATCATACTGCATTAGAGTTTTCATAAAGCGGTCGATACGCGAGTTGCTCGGCTTTTTATATGGCGAGCCCGGGTACGGGTTGAACGGGATCAGGTTGATCTTCGCCGGCGTATCTTTAAGAAGCTCCGCTAGTTCGCGTGCGTGATCCATATCGTCATTCACATGGTCAAGCAACACATACTCAACCGTTACCTTGCCACGGTTCGCGTTGGAAGACGCAATGTAGCGACGAACAGATGCCAGAAAGTCTTGGATATCCCAGCGATCGTTAATTGGCATGATTTCGCTACGAAGCTTGTCGTTTGGCGCGTGCAGAGAGATCGCTAGCGCAACGTCAATTTGACCCGTCATCTGATCCAGACCAGAGACAACACCTGAGGTTGATACCGTTACACGACGCTTAGACAGACCAAAACCCAGATCATCAAGCATCAGTTCAAGTGCTGGCATTAGGTTTTTCATGTTAAGCAGCGGCTCACCCATACCCATCATTACCACGTTGGTGATTGGGCGACGACCCGTCTCTTTTTCAAGACCGACTTCGCGCGCAGCACGCCACACCTGACCAATGATTTCCGATACTTTTAGGTTGCGGTTAAAGCCTTGCTGAGCCGTTGAGCAGAACTTACATTCCAACGCACAACCCACCTGCGAAGAAACACACAACGTCGCGCGATCATCATCAGGAATATAAACGGTTTCTACGTCTTGATCGCCAACACGCATTGCCCATTTAATGGTGCCATCAGAAGAGTGCTGAGCTTCAGATACGGTTGGCGCTTTGATTTCCGCCAAACGAATCAGCTTCTCACGCAGCTTCTTATTGATGTTGGTCATCTTCTCGAAGTCGTCGACACCAAAATGATAGATCCACTTCATTATCTGATCAGCACGGAAGGCTTTTTCGCCCAGTTCCTCTTGGAAAAACTGACGCATGCCCTTGCGATCAAAATCGAGTAGATTGACTTTTTGTGTGGTCATGGTGCCTCTTCGATGACGGTAAATGGTATTAAGGGCGCGAATTGTACAGGCTTTAGCCCCCTACAACAAGCGTTACAAAACCCTAAAATATTAAGGTGTTCATTTCCAAGTGAACATTTTTTGCACAACAAAAGCATCAGGTAATAAAAAAGGAGGCAACGCCTCCTTTTTACTCATAACTGCACTCAATTAACGAGGACAAATTTCTGACTGTGGAAAGAAAAACTCAATCTCACGTGCTGCTGATTCTGGGCTATCTGAACCATGTACTGAGTTATGACGCATGCTCAGCGCGTAGTCTGCACGGATAGTGCCACAAGCAGCTTCTTCTGGGTTAGTTTTGCCCATCAGCTCACGGTAACGACAAATCGCATCTTCACCTTCAAGTACTTGAACCATGATTGGGCCAGAGGTCATAAATGCACGAAGATCATCGAAAAACGGTTTACCTTCATGCTCAGCGTAAAAGCCTTTTGCTTGCTCGTCGGTAAGATGAACCATCTTAGCTGCGATGATAGACAGACCTGCTTTTTCAATACGGTGATAGATCTCACCAATCAAATTACGCTTAACTGCATCCGGTTTAACGATAGAGAATGTTCTTTCTAGGGCCATTGGTGTTCCTTTTCTTTCGTGTTGTTCTTTTATTAGTAATAATTTTCTTGAATTACTTGTTAGCCTGCTCGGTTAGCAAACGAGCGAGTGTGCGCACACCCATGCCGGTTGCACCAGCAGACCATTTGTCAGTTCCCGACTTACGGTAAGTACCAGCACAATCGAAGTGCAACCAACCTTTCTTATAGTCTTCCACAAAGTAAGACAGGAATGCCGCTGCCGTGCTTGCGCCCGGAGAGTAGTCACCACTGCTGATGTTCGACAAATCAGCAAAGTTCGATGGCAGCATGCCGCGATGGAAGTCTGCCAATGGTAGAGGCCATAAGCCTTCCTTCTCTTGGTTCGCATTCGTTAGCGCTTGATGCGTTAGCTCGTCATCAAATGACATGATGGCGTGATAATCATTGCCAAGTGCGTTTTTAGCTGCGCCTGTAAGTGTCGCACAGTCGATAATAAGCTCTGGGTTTTGTTCGCTAGCGTAGATAAGACCATCAGCCAATACCAAACGGCCTTCTGCGTCGGTATTCATGATTTCTACCGTCTTACCATTTTTATAGGTAATTACGTCACCTAACTTGAGCGCGCGACCCGATACCATGTTTTCAGCACAGCAGAGGATCAGTTTTGCACGCTTGTTTAGGCCACGCATGATTGCAAGACCTAGACCACCAGTAATGGTTCCCGCACCGCCCATATCTGCTTTCATTGCCGTCATAAAGTTCGACGGTTTTAGACTGTAGCCACCTGAATCAAAGGTAATACCCTTACCCACTAAACAAGCAAATACTGGCGCGTTTTCATCACCAGTCGGGTTGTAATCCAGTTGTAGCATCGCAGAGGTGCGCTCAGAGCCACGACCAACAGCAAAAATGCCTTCCCAACCCTCAGTTAGTAGATCTTTGTCTTTAACGATGCGGTAAGTCACATGCTTTGGATCTGCTGACTTAATGAATTCTGCCGCCATTGTTGCCAGTTGACGCGGTGCGACTTCTTCTGCGCTTTTATTAATGATGTCACGCGTCCAATCAGACGCCTTGATGCGCGCGTCTAGCTCTTTCTTATCTTGCTCGTTTAGTTCAGCAAGCTCAACTTGAGTGCTTTTCTTAGAATTACGGTAACCTTGATAAAACGCCCAAGAAGACTCTAAATCCCAACCTTCGCCTGCAAGTGTGGCGTTTGAAATGCCTTGTGAATCTAACTTGCGAGCCGCGCGTTGGATCGCGCCAAGATCGTGACCTTCACCGATGTGGATTGTCGCACCTTGCTCCGAGAATGAAATGATAGCCTTTTCGCCCCATTGTGGCGCTGCCGCTTCTTGGCTAATAAATACCGACATTGTGCTAGACATGGTCTCTCCTTGTCTTAAATCTAATTATTGCAGCTTGCCGATTGAGTTCAGCTGCTGTGTCGCATTCTGTGTATCAAATGATGTTATCACTATGTAGAGACAATACCAATGACTGCACCATGGGAATTAATAACAATGTAACATGGTGCGACAAAAAAACGGGCCAAAGGCCCGTTTTTGTAAAACTAACTAGTGAGTCTGTTTAATCGTACTCATCCATCCAGCATAAAATCACAGCTTCGAGGATTTTTTCATTTGAGCGATTAGGATCGTCATCAAAGTCTTCCAAGTCCGTAATCCATTTATGCAAATCTGTGAAACGAACCGTTTTTGGGTCGGTTTCTGGGAATTGATCGCACAGCTCGATAGCGATATCACGAGAGTCAGTCCATTTTAAGCTCATGAATCCTCCAGTTAATTAGTGATCTTCAGATGCGTGGTTTAGGGTGTACTTTGGAATCTCTACCACAAGATCTTCATCCGCAACGACCGCTTGGCAACCTAGACGCGACTCAGGCTCTAAACCCCATGCTTTATCAAGCATATCGTCTTCAAGCTCTTCACTCTCTTCTAGTGAATCAAACCCTTCACGGATGATGACGTGACAAGTGGTACATGCACACGACTTTTCACAAGCGTGCTCAATTCCAATACCGTTCTTTAGCGCTACGTCTAATACAGTTTCGCCTTCATTTGCCTCTAACACTGCGCCTTCTGGGCAGAGATCTTCATGGGGCAGAACAACAATTTTTGGCATGACTACTTAGTCCTCGATCTAAATGTTATCAACTGATTGACCCGCCAATGCTTCACGGATGGATTTGTCCATTCGACGTGACGCAAACTCTTGGCTCGCTTTATCAGTGTCTTTAATACCTTGTTCAATAGCATCGGCGTCATCGCCATTGCGAAGTTCAATCAGAGCTTCAATCGCTGTAACCAATGCCTGTTTTTCTTCTTCGTTTAGAAGTGTATCACCGTCCGCTTGCATCGCAGCGATAAGACCTTCAATCACTCGATCAGCTTCAACACGCTGCTCGGCCAATGCACGCGCTAACATGTCATCTTTGGCATAAGTCATCGAGTCTTTGAGCATGTTGGTCACTTCATCATCGCTGAGACCGTAAGATGGTTTCACCTGGATTTCCGACTGAACACCCGTGCTCTTCTCCATCGCTGTTACAGACAGTAGACCGTCCGCATCAACTTGGTACGTCACTCGAATGTGTGCGGCACCAGCTGCCATAGGAGGAATACCTTTGAGTGAGAAACGAGCCAATGAACGGCAATCGTCCACCATTTCACGCTCACCTTGCACTATGTGCACAGACATCGCCGTTTGACCGTCTTTGAATGTGGTAAATTCTTGGGCACGTGCCACGGGAATCGTAGTGTTGCGTGGAACGATCTTCTCGACCAAACCACCCATGGTTTCAATACCCAATGACAGTGGAAGAACGTCCAACAGCAGCATCTCAGAGTCGGGCTTGTTACCTGCAAGAATGTCCGCTTGAATCGCCGCACCAATTGCGACAACTTCATCTGGGTTGATGTTGGTCAGTGGCGTTTTACCAAAGAAGTCACCAACCATTTCACGAACCAATGGTGTACGAGTTGAACCGCCAACCATGACAACTTCTAGAACATCTTCTGCATCAACTTCAGCATCTTTCAATGCACGGCGACATGAAAGCAGGGTCTTTTTCACAAGCGGACGAATTAGGTCTTCAAACTGAGCCTTCGTCAGTTCACCCTGCCAGCCGAGAACGTTTACCGTCGCAACGTCATTTTGGCTCAGATCGATTTTGGCCTGTGTAGCTGCGTCCAGTAGTTCACGTTGCTCATGAGCATTAAGCTCAGACTTGCCAGCTTGCTGCTGCAAGTGGTCGGCAACGAGGTGGTCAAAGTCATCGCCGCCCAGTGCGGAATCACCGCCAGTCGCCAGTACTTCAAATACACCGCGCGATAAACGCAGGATAGAGATATCGAAGGTACCACCACCTAGGTCATACACTGCAATCACGCCTTCTTGGCCACTGTCTAGCCCATAAGCAATAGCTGCAGCAGTCGGTTCATTAAGAAGACGCAATACATGCATACCCGCTAGGTTTGCAGCATCTTTGGTGCCTTGACGCTGAGCATCATCGAAATACGCCGGAACCGTAATCACCACGCCAGCCAACTCGCCACCAAGAGAGTCTTCTGCGCGCTTGCCAAGTGTTTTAAGAATGTCAGAAGAGACTTGAATCGGGTTCTTTGCGCCGCCTGCGGTTTGCAGAACGGGCAAACCATTATCACTTTCTGTCAGTAAATATGGCATTGACGGGTAACGAGCCTGCACGTCTGCAAGTGAACGGCCGAGTAGACGCTTCACAGAAATGATGGTGTTAACAGGATCAAGTGCTGCGTTATCACGAGCTTCAATACCGACAGTGATACTGTCATCCGCATAGCGAACCGCTGATGGGAGGATCTTATTGCCGTTGGCATCTGGTAATGTCGCGGCTTCACCACTTCTTACTGTCGCGACAAGGGAGTTGGTCGTACCTAGGTCGATGCCCGCTGCCAGTTTATGTTCGTGTGGCGCGGAGCTTTGACCCGGCTCTGCGATTTGAAGTAATGCCATTCAAATATCCTTGGGAGCTTCCATTAACCAAGCAGCTTATCTTCTAGCTGTTCTATTTCTCTTTGCAACTTGGCGATAAATTTTAGTTTTCTAACGCTATCAGCAGCGACAGGCCATTCAGCTTGCGAAAGCTGACCTTCTAATTCTGATAACTGTACCTTGAACATTTTGCTGACCTTAGCTTCAAAGTCAAAAAGTTCTGATTCAGGGTCACTTGAAGACGCGAGATCTTCCAATTCTTCTCGAAGTTCCATCTGCTCCATTAAGAACAATGGATCTTGCAATGTCTGCTGCTCAGCGCGAATATCGACACCGTTCTCCGCCAACAGATATTCGGCGCGAGAGATAGGCTTTTTCAGCACTTCATAGGCATCATTAATCTGCGCAGCCTTCTGCACTGCAAGTAAGCGGTCGCGCTCAGAGGCAGTGGCGAAGTTGTCTGGGTGAAAGCGTTTTTGCAGTTCTCGGAACTGAGAAGAAAGAAGGCTACCGTCCAACTGAAACTGAACAGGTAGCCCAAATAATTCGAAATGGTTCATAGCATTGACTCGCAACTAATGAGCTTGACCGATACAACAGCCAAGCTCGTCAAAGGTTAAACATTAAAGCTTTCACCACAACCACACTCGCCTTTCGCATTTGGGTTGTTGAACTCAAAACCTTCGTTCAAGCCTTCTTTTACATAATCGAGCTCTGTGCCATCTAGATAAACCAAGCTCTTAGCATCGATGATCACTTTCACACCTGAGTGCTCAAACACTGAATCACCTTCATCCAGATCATCAACGAACTCAAGAACGTAAGCCATACCAGAGCAACCCGTGGTCTTTACACCTAAGCGTAGTCCAATACCTTTGCCGCGATTATCTAAAAATGTCTTAACTCGGCTCGCTGCTGCGTCTGTCATTGAGATGGCCATACTACAACCTTTGTTCGTTTCTCTTGATGATACTGTATCTAATAAAGCTAAAGGGCTCGGTTATCCAAGCAGTTTAGTCGTGCTTTTTCTTGTAGTCTGCAACCGCTGCTTTGATTGCATCTTCAGCAAGAATTGAGCAGTGTACTTTCACTGGTGGCAACTCTAGCTCTTCTGCAATTTCAGCATTTTTGATAGCTGCTGCTTCATCGATCGATTTGCCTTTAACCCATTCAGTAACCAGTGAGCTTGACGCGATCGCTGAACCACAGCCGTAGGTCTTAAACTTAGCATCTTCGATGATACCTTCTGGTGTCACCTTGATCTGCAGTTTCATTACGTCACCACAAGCTGGTGCGCCAACCATACCACTTCCCACAGCCGGATCATTCTTATCAAATGAACCTACGTTGCGTGGGTTCTCATAGTGGTCAATTACTTTTTCACTATACGCCATAATAACTTCCTCGAATCCTCTACTTCCGTGAGATTAGTGGTGTGCCCACTCAACCGTGTCTAGGTCAATCCCTTCTTTATACATATCCCATAGAGGAGACATGTCACGTAATTTGTTTACTGCTGTTCTGATCTGCTCAATCGCAAAGTCGATGTCTTCTTCTGTGGTGAAACGACCAAATGAGAAGCGAACCGAGCTGTGTGCTAGCTCATCGTTAAGGCCAAGTGCACGCAGCACATATGAAGGCTCTAGACTTGCTGATGTACATGCAGAACCAGAAGATACTGCCAAGTCTTTAAGCGACATTAGTAGCGACTCACCCTCAACGAACGCAAAGCTTACGTTTAGGTTGTGTGGAACACGCTGCTCTAGGTCACCATTGACTGTCACGGCTTCAAGATCTTTAACGCCGTTCAGTAGACGGTCACGCAATGCTTTTGCGTGGTCGTAGTCTTTCTGCATATCTTGCTTAGCGATAGCAAAGGCTTCTCCCATACCCACGATCTGGTGCGTAGGTAATGTGCCAGAGCGGAAACCACGCTCATGACCGCCACCGTGCATTTGCGCTTCTAGACGAATACGTGGCTTACGACGCACGTAAAGCGCACCAATACCTTTAGGGCCGTATGCTTTATGAGCAGACATTGAAATCAGATCAACCTTCATTTCTTGAACGTCGATAGGCAGTTTGCCTGCAGATTGCGCTGCGTCTACGTGGAATACGATTTTCTTGCTACGGCAAAGTTCGCCGATAGCTGTAATGTCTTGTACAACACCGATTTCGTTGTTTACGTGCATGATTGACACAAGCACTGTGTCTTCACGCATCGCCGCTTCTAGTTTAGCTAGGTCAACAATACCGTTTGATTCAGGTTCAAGGTAGGTCACTTCGAAGCCTTCACGCTCAAGCTGACGGCATGGGTCAAGAACTGCTTTGTGCTCAGTCTTAACCGTGATGATGTGCTTACCTTTCTTGCTGTAGAAGTGCGCTGCACCTTTGATAGCAAGGTTGTCAGATTCAGTAGCGCCAGACGTAAATACGACTTCGCGAGGGTCTGCGTTCAACAGATCAGCGATCTGTTCACGAGCGTTATCTACTGCTTCTTCTGCTTGCCAACCAAAACGGTGAGAACGTGACGCTGGGTTACCAAAGGTACCGTCCATCGTCATGTATTGAACCATTTTTTCTGCAACCCTTGGATCGACAGGGCAAGTGGCAGAGTAGTCTAGATAAATAGGCAGTTTCATTCTTTACTCCAATGTATAAGCGACACTACTACGAGCGAACATTGATTCCGATGGGTGCGGTGCTTGTACTTTTTCTTGAGAACCCATGATTTACCGCGAGATCTACGTCTTGTCGGTCTGAAATTTCTAATACTTCGTTATCTACCATCAGCTCACCAAGAGTGATGTTGTTTAGGAAGTCACTGATGCGAGAGCTTAAATCTCTCCACAGTGTGTGTGTGAGGCAACGTGTACCACCCTGGCAATCTCCTTTGCCAGCGCATTTTGTTGCATCAACGGACTCATCAACTGCAGCGATGACAGTACCGATTGAAATCTCGTTGGCTTCTGCGCCTAAGCGGTAACCACCACCTGGACCACGAACACTCGCCACCAAGCCCGCTTTGCGAAGTTTGGAGAACAGCTGTTCTAGATAAGACAAAGAGATACCTTGACGTTCTGAGATGTCAGCTAGAGGTACTGGGCTTTGCTGTGAGTGCAGTGCGACATCAAGCATCGCTGTTACTGCATATCTTCCTTTTGATGTAAGTCTCATATCACACTATCCACATTGATTATGTGGCATAAATATTTTCATACCTGAGTATTTTAGTCAAGTATTTAATTGACTAAAATACTCAGGTATTTAACCCAATAAAAGAAATGGTTATTCTTTAACCCCTATCGCTTTTTCAACTGAGGTTAAAATACCGCGCAACGTATTGATTTCCGTGGTTTCAGGACGTGCTCGACTAAACATTCTTCGCAACTTATTCATGACAAGCCCCGGCTTCTCCTTCGAGATAAACTGGGTATCCATAATGACTTTTTCAAGGTGTTGGTAGAATAATTCCAGTTCTTTGTGACGCGGATAATCGACTTCACTTGGCTCTGAGTACTGCTGAGCTTCTCGCTCTAAATGCGCAACTCTTACTTCATAGCTCAGTGTTTGCACCGCCATAGCAAGATTGAGCGAACTGTATTCTGGGTTTGCGGGAATACACGTATGATAATGACACAGCTGCAGCTCGTCATTGGTTAAGCCGGTGCGCTCGCGCCCAAATACCAATGCCACCGCATGCTTTTCGCCTTCGACCGCAAACTTTTTACCGCACTCACGTGGTTCAATCATTGGCCAATCAAGAGTACGAGAGCGTGCACTTGAGCCAACTACTAGGCCGCAATCTTCCACCGCTTCTTCTAAAGTCGAAACGACTTTTGCACCTAACGCGATATCACTCGCACCCGCGGCCAACGCAACCGCCTGCGAGTCTACCTCACATTGAGGGTCCACAAGCACCATCTGGCTTAGTCCCATTACCTTCATCGCTCGAGCTGCCGAGCCGATATTTCCAGAATGAGAAGTCCCCACCAGGACGATTTTTACGTTGTCTAGCATTGTCACGTTGCACTCATTTTACACAATCGCAGAATGGTAACATAATCTTGACTAAAGTAGTCAGGATCTTTCTATTCATAAAATTAACAGCACAAAAAATAACCACTTCCCTTTTGCCAAATCTTTGGTATACTTCGCGCCGCTTTTTGTTCTTTAACATCCGTTGGGAAAATTCGTATGCATCCAATGCTAAACATCGCTATACGCGCTGCGCGTAAAGCGGGCAACCATATTGCTAAATCACTAGAAAACACTGACAAGATTGAGTCAGTACAGAAAGGCACTAATGACTTTGTTACTAACGTAGACAAAGACGCCGAAGCAATCATCATCAGCACTATCCAAGCTTCATACCCAGACCACAGCATCATTGCTGAAGAGGGTGGACTCATTGAAGGTAAAGATAGTGACGTACAATGGATCATCGACCCACTGGATGGCACTAATAACTTCGTTCGAGGCATTCCTACTTTCGCTGTATCTATTGCAGTTCGCATCAAAGGTAAAACAGAAGTAGCGTGTGTTTACGACCCAATGGTTAACGAGCTTTTCACTGCACAACGTGGTGCTGGCGCTCAGCTTAACAATGCACGTATCCGTGTAACTCAGCTTAAAGATATCAAAGGTACTGTTATCGGTACTGGCTTCCCATTCAAGCAGAAGCAACATTCTGAAAGCTACTTCAAGATCATGTCTTCTATGTTCAACGAGTGCTCTGACTTCCGTCGTGCTGGCTCTGCAGCTCTAGACCTATGTTACGTTGCAGCGGGTCGTCTAGACGGTTACTTCGAGCTTGGTCTAAAACCATGGGACATGGCGGCAGGCGAACTGATTGCTCGTGAAGCTGGCGCTATCGTGACTGACTTCTCTGGCGGTACTGAGTACATGAAGTCTGGTAACGTTGTTGCTTCAAGCGCTCGCGGCGTGAAAGCGATGCTAAAACACATCCGTGAAAACGGTAACGAAGCTATCCTTAAGTAATTCTTTAGAGCTTAAGTAGTTCCGTAAAAGAAAGCACAGCCCGTCACAGCTGAATTTGAAATCCCGACCTATGGTCGGGATTTTTTTGTTTAGTGCCAAGGAAGTTACGTGTTTTCACTAAGAATCATTTTTCCTGGATAAAAGAAAAGCCACTCCGAAGAGTGGCTTTTTTGTGCTTGTCGCTTACATGTGTGTCATTCCTGCGTAGGCAGGAATCTATTCGAGGCTTGGTGATCGCTGTGAGTAGATCCCTGCGTACGCAGGCGCACGGCTAGTGGGATGACGGGATCACTGCACTCGGACAGAAATACCCTAAGGCATCTCATCAAACTCAGCGCCTTCTTTTTCAATCTGTGGCGGCATTAGGTGCTCTCTCTGGATGCCCTATTTCAGAGCTAGCGCAGATGTTTAGTAAATAGGAGAGCTCAGAAACCAAAGTAATTTAGTCCATACATCCTTCAGGCTCTAATAACACTTCTGAGACCTTTTTTGTCGAGCGATCAATCACAAATGCAACTAGACAATCTTGGCTTTCGCTCAAGCGGTATGCCGGAAACTCATCATATAAATAGTACGCGTCAGGCTGACCCAATTTATCAATAATTTCACTACTATCTAGAGTCATGGCAGATTGCTTGTAAAAATCCTCTAGCATGCTGTAGCGTTGGTTCGGAGAACTTTTCCAAATATTGCTATCAAATGAGCGTTCAGAGTTAGTAAAAGTAACTTCCTCACTACAGGCTGATATCAATAACGTGACTATGAGTAATGTTAGTTTTTTCATTCTCTAAGCACCTTCAATCGCCCAACCAAAAGAGCCGTGCGACAGTAGTGCGACAACTTTTCATCACCTGCTCTTGATAAACCAATCCTCAGCCCTACAAGATTATTATGAAGATCCATATTCTTCTCTGAAGCGTCGTTGTCCTCAGAGCTTTCATGTGCTGATGTAAACTCTAAAGCATTCTTATAACCAATATCTCTCGCCAAAATCGCTGACCAAAAACAATGTCTAAAAGCATCGCTTTTGTCATTGCACCTGTTACAACCAAATCGAACTTTAGTTTCCTCATAAGCAATATCTTTAGATCTAGCTATAGCAACTACATGATGAGGATGATTTTTCAGGTAAAGTTTCTCGTCTTCTGTGAGTCTTTCGTACTGTTGTAGCATTACATAACCTCCTTCTTCCAGTCCAAAATAGAGAAGCTAATACAATACTCTTGTAATAAAGTTAGGTTGAAAAATCTCTTTTAAACGTTCGTTATTGGAAAGACATCGAATGGCTTTGTAATTGAGTAAAAACCCTCGTTACAAAAACGGCCCTGCAAATGCAGAGCCGTTTCATCAAATCCGACAATTTGCCTTATGGCATCTCATCAAACTCAGCGCCTTCTTTTTCAATCTGTGGCGGCATTAGGTGCTCTCTCTGGATACCCAGTTTCAGAGCTAGCGCAGATGCTACGTAGATAGAAGAGTAAGTACCGACCGTGATACCCAGTAGCAATGCAGTCGCAAAGCCGTGGATCATCGCACCACCTTGAGTAAACAGTGCAATAACTACGAACAAGGTAGTACCAGACGTAATCAAGGTACGGCTTAGCGTTTGCGTGATGGAGCTGTTCATGATGTCAGCTGACTCACCCTTACGCATCTTGCGGAAGTTCTCACGGATACGGTCAAATACAACGATGGTATCGTTGAGTGAGTAACCGACAACCGTTAGAAGTGCTGCGACAATCGTCAAATCAACTTCAATCTGCATAAGCGAGAAGATGCCCAGCGTGATGATAACGTCGTGTGCAAGCGCGAGCACCGCACCCGCTGCCAAACGCCATTCAAATCGCACTGAGACGTATATCAAGATACAGATAAGCGATACAAGGATCGCAAGACCACCCGCTTCTGTAAGCTCATCACCGACGTTTGGACCTACGAACTCGATACGACGCATTTCAACGTCTTCACCCGTGCCGACGCGAATGGCATCTAGGATCTGGTTGCCCAGCGCCTCTGCCTGCATGTCATCACGAGGACGCAGACGAACCATAACATCGCGAGCAGAACCGAAATTCTGTACCGTGGCATCGCCAAAGCCTTTCGCATCTAGTGCTGAACGGACTTCCTCAAGGTTTGCTGGCTGTTCAAAGCCTACCTCAATAAGTGTACCGCCAGTAAAGTCTAGACCCCAGTTAAGCCACTTCGTCGACAGTGTAAAAATAGCTGCACCGATCATCACAATGGATAGAACGAACGCAACTTTTGACCAACGCATAAAGTCGATCGTTTTGTCTGCTTTCATTATCTGAAACATAACTAACCCTTAGATCGACAATTTGTTGATACGCTTACCGCCATAAACCAGGTTCACGAGACAACGTGTACCGATGATGGCTGTAAACATAGAAGTAATAATACCGATAGATAGTGTTACCGCGAAGCCTTTGATCGCACCTGTACCCACAGCAAATAGAATAATCGCTGTAATCAAGGTGGTGATGTTCGCATCGGCGATGGTGCTGAAAGCGTTAGCATAGCCTTGGTGAATCGCCTGCTGAGGGTTACGCCCATCTTTCAGTTCTTCACGTATCCGTTCAAAGATCAGAACGTTCGCATCCACCGCCATACCAACCGTCAGTACGATACCAGCGATACCTGGCAGCGTCATCGTCGCACCTGGAATCATCGACATAACACCAACGATAAGAACAATGTTCGCCATCAACGCCATGTTGGCAAACAGACCAAATCGACGATAGTAAACCAGCGTAAATAGCATCACGGCAATCATACCTGTGATACACGCTTTGATACCCATATCGATGTTTTGCTGACCCATTGATGGACCGATAGTACGTTCTTCAACAATAGAAATCGGCGCAATCAGAGCACCTGCACGAAGCAGTAGCGCTAAGTTGTGGGCTTCAGCAGCAGAATCGATACCTGTGATACGGAAGTTACGACCAAGTGCAGACTGAATTGTCGCTTGGTTGATCACTTCTTCATGCTTATCAAGGATAACTTTGCCTTCTGGCGTACGCTTGCCGCTGTCTTTATATTCAGCGAAAACCGTTGCCATTAGCTTACCGATGTTCTGACGTGAGAACGCTGCCATCTTGTTACCACCTTCGCTGTCTAGCGAGATGTTAACTTGTGGGCGACCATATTCGTCTGCGCTAGAGCTTGCATCAGTAATGCTGGCACCACCTAGGATAACGCGCTTCTTAAGCACAACCGGACGACCGTCACGATCAAGCTTAATCTCGCTACCCGCTGGCGCACGACCACTTGCTGCGGCAGCCAAGTCAGCCGAACTGTCTACTTCACGGAACTCTAGTGTTGCTGTTGCACCCAAAATTTCTTTCGCGCGCGCAGTGTCTTGAACACCTGGTAGCTCAACCACGATGCGGCTCGCACCCTGACGCTGAACCAATGGCTCTGCCACACCCAGTTCGTTTACACGATTGCGTAGGATAGTGATGTTCTGCTCTACAGCGTAATTACGGATTTCTTGAAGGCGAGTTTCTTTGAATCGAGCGACCAAAGCAAAGCGGCCGTTTGAGTCAGAATCGAAGAAGTCCATATCTGGGTATTTTGCTTCCAGTACTGTCTTCGCCTCTGCAAGTTGCTCAGCATCACGAAGTAATACTTCTACGCCATCTTTGCCTGCAGGTCTGATAGAGCGATAACGAATACGCTCTTCACGAAGATCACTACGGAAGCCCTCTTCTTGCTGACCAACCAACTTTTCCATCGCAGCGTCCATATCCACTTCCATCAAGAAGTGAACACCACCACGAAGGTCAAGACCGAGTTTCATTGGCGCAGCGCCAATCGACTCTAGCCAGTTTGGAGTAGCAGGAGCAAGGTTAAGTGCAACAATAGAGTCTTTGCCTAATGCTTCACTGATAATGTCGCGAGCACTGATCTGAGTATCAGTATCATTGAAACGAACAAGAATGGAGCCATTTTCTAGAGCAATGGACTTACGAGATAGTTGCTCTTCTTCAAGAGCTTTAGTGACAGTATCCAGCGTCGACATATCAACAGAGGCGCCACGCGCCCCTGTAATTTGAATAGCCGGATCTTCACCGTATAGATTGGGAAGTGCGTATAACGCCGCTGCCGCAATGGCGAATATCACCATCAGGTACTTCCACAAAGGGTAACGATTTAGCACAGCGAGATCCTATAGCTGTTTTATAGAGACTTCAGCGTACCTTTTGGTAGCACTGCAGTAATGAAGTCTTTCTTGATAACTACTTCATTGTTGTCGTTTAATGCGATAGCAATGTAGTCGTTGTCTTCAGCGATTTTAGTGATTTTACCAATTAGACCGCCGTTAGTTAGGACTTCGTCGCCCTTACCCATAGAAGCCATTAGGTTTTTGTGCTCTTTTGCACGCTTCGCTTGTGGGCGGTAAATCATGAAGTAAAAAATTACCGCGAACATGCCTAGCATGATTAGCATTTCGAAACCGCCACCTTGTGGTGCTGCTTCAGCTGCGTGAGCTGCAGAGATCAAACTCATCGGAGAACATCCTCTTTAATGTAAATACATATCCAAAATTGGGCTATCCCCCTATCTTTTCAAGAAGCAAACGGTAACTCAATGCTTCTTATTCGCTTAGAGGCACAAAAAGTGTGACCTAGAGCTAGGATTTGTTACCTATTGCAGGGATAGCCGACTATTTAGCCAACTATTGAGCGTCGACCTTCATATCTAGTGGTGGCACTTCGCGGTTGCGACGTGCGTAAAACTCTTCCACAAACTGCTCAAAACGGTCTTCATCAATTGCCTTACGGATGCTTTCCATCAGCATTTGATAGTGACGCAGATTGTGAATGGTGTTTAGACGTGCACCCAAGATTTCGTTACAGCGATCTAGGTGATGTAGATACGCTTTTGAGTAATTTTTACAAGTGTAGCAATCACAGTTCTCGTCTAGAGGACCTGTGTCAGTTTTGTTTGTCGCGTTACGAATCTTAATCACACCGCCAGTCACGAACAAGTGACCGTTACGTGCGTTACGCGTTGGCATCACACAGTCAAACATGTCGATACCACGACGAACACCTTCAACTAAGTCTTCAGGTTTACCTACCCCCATTAGGTAACGAGGCTTATCTTCAGGAAGCTTAGGGGTTGTGAATTCAAGAACGCGGTGCATCTCTTCTTTTGGTTCACCAACAGCAAGACCACCAACCGCGTAACCATCGAAACCGATGTCAGTCAGACCTTTCACCGACACATCACGCAAGTCTTCGTATACGCTACCCTGAACGATACCGAACAGCGAGTTTTCGTTGTCTAACTTGTCGAAGTGATCACGAGAGCGCTGCGCCCAACGTAGTGACATTTCCATCGACTTCTTCGCTTCTGCGTGAGTCGCTGGGTATGGCGTACACTCGTCAAAGATCATCACCACATCAGAGCCAAGATCTTTTTGGATTTCCATAGATTTTTCTGCATCCATGAAAATACGGTCACCGTTTACAGGGTTACGGAAATGCACACCCTCTTCTGTGATTTTACGGATATCACCAAGACTGAATACCTGGAAGCCACCAGAGTCAGTTAGGATAGGACCATGCCAGTTCATAAAGTCGTGCAAGTCACCGTGCATCTTCATGATCTCTTGACCTGGGCGAAGCCATAGGTGGAAAGTATTACCAAGAAGAATTTCGGCACCTGTGCCGCGTACTTCTTCAGGTGTCATACCTTTAACGGTACCGTATGTACCTACTGGCATAAATGCCGGAGTTTGTACTGTACCGCGTTCAAACGTCAACTGACCACGACGCGCATGGCCATCTTTTTTCTTAAGTTCGTATTGTAATTTCACGAAGCCTCCAAATTGCCAGAGACACAGTCTGACTCAATCTTAAAACGCACTAACAAGCGTAGCTTGCCGCACTTAGATCCGCTCACCTAACATAGTTCGTTTGGCGAAAGGTTTTGGTGTTCCCTACCGTATTCCACTGAGTCCTTGAGTGAAATAAAAACTGTCGCTCGCTACAGGCGTCAACTACGCCGTTTTCTTGGTAATGAACATCGCATCACCGTAGCTAAAGAAGCGATATTTTTGCTCTACCGCATGGTGGTAGGCATTCATAACATTGTCGTAGCCAGCAAACGCACTCACCAGCATGATCAGCGTTGATTCTGGTAGGTGGAAATTGGTCACGAGACAATCCACCAGCTGATACTCATAGCCAGGGAAGATGAAAATCTCGGTATCACCAAAGAAAGGCACCAGCTCAGTACCATTTTTCAGTGCATCTTGCGCCGCACTCTCGAGTGAACGTACCGAGGTGGTACCCACTGCAATAATGCGGCCGCCGTTCGCTTTAGTCTCTGCAATCACATCCACCACCTCTTGAGGCACTTCTACATATTCAGCATGCATGTGGTGGTCATGGATATTTTCAACGCGAACAGGCTGGAATGTACCTGCGCCAACATGAAGCGTCACATACGCAAAGTTGGCGCCTTTCGCTTTAATTTGCTCGAGAACACTATCGTCAAAGTGAAGACCAGCAGTAGGCGCCGCAACCGCACCGGGTTTTTCGTTATAAACCGTTTGGTAACGTTCTTTGTCGGCATCTTCATCTGGACGATCGATGTATGGCGGCAATGGCATGTGACCAACATCGTTTAGGATCTCAAGCACTGTCTTATCTGACTGCATTTCAATTTCAAACAAGGCATCGTGACGCGCCGTCATGATCGCTTGGTATTCGTCGTTTTCACCCAAAAACAGCTCGGTACCTGGTTTTGGTGATTTTGAACAACGTACGTGCGCAAGAACGCGCTTGTCATCAAGCATACGCTCTACCAATACTTCTAGCTTACCGCCAGAAGCTTTGCGACCAAACATACGTGCCGGGATCACGCGCGTGTTATTGAACACTAGAAGGTCGCCAGGCTGAACTTGGCTGACGATATCAGTGAAGTTTCCATCTACAACTTCACCCGTGTTACCGGTCAATTGAAGCAGTCGGCTTGAGCTACGCTCTGCCTTTGGGTAACGAGCAATCAGCTCATCAGGTAATTCGAAGTGAAAATCTGAAACTTGCATAACACCAATCTTCTTTATTAAGCGACTAAAACGGCGAAAAAATTCGCAGCCGCATAGTATAAAGTGACCCGTTGGAATAGCAAGCTGAACCGACGTTTGCGACCAGTTAACCAGTGAATTACCACGCGCCATTTAAACCATTTTATCAAAAGGGATATTTTGTGAGTTAAACGGCAAAAAACGATGTTAATCTCAGATTTAATCGGTGAAAAAACCTATAGTTAAAGTACACAAACAGAACGAGTTGGAGGCCATATGATTAAGGTCCAAGACATGATGACTCGCAACCCTCACACCCTATTGCGGTCTCACTCATTAGCCGACGCCAAACACACGATGGAAGCGCTCGATATCCGCCACATTCCAATCGTCGATGCAGAACGTCATTTACTAGGTATTGTTTCACAGCGTGACGTTCTCGCGGCGCAAGAGTCCATATTGCAGAAAATACCTAGCGATCAATCTTACACACTGTCGACACCGCTTAGTGAAGTGATGCGCACCAACATTATGACCGCAGAACCACGAGCGGGTTTGAAAGAAAGCGCCCTATATATGCAAAAACATAAGGTCGGATGCTTACCTGTAGTACATAACAAGCAGTTGGTCGGCATTATCACGGACAGTGACTTTGTCGCGATTGCAATCAACCTTTTAGAGCTTCAAGAAGATAGTGAACCAGAAGAGATTCAACCGGAAAATAATAGCGAAAGCGTCAGCCCGTAAGGCATTACTTAGGGTTGGGGAATTGTAGAAAAAAGAAGCGGCTGACGCCGCTCAAATCTACCGACATTCTGTGGTCTTATTCGACCACAAGGGGCAGTGCTCAAAACAGGTTTAGTATCAGTTTTCATTTGTAGCTTTTAAACAACAGGTGATGAACTGTCGTTTTTCCAGCTTGGCGAATTAGCAAGCCAACTCTTTGATGGCTCAGTATACAAAGTGCTGATTTCTCATTGCCTTAAAAACCTCAAAACCGTCTATTTACATTACCGCAACCCACTTTAGAGTTGCAACTCTAAAGTGGGTGTTTTTGCGAATTCGATAGTTTCCTCTTTCTGTATCAAGCTCGCTATTTCAAGTCATTTTCGTTGTGAGTTACGTAAATTAATTTCAAAAAGAACATTGTGAAATGTTGTATGTATAAACCAGCCAACGACGAGAGCCCTCCTCTTCACCTAGCTAGACTAGCATCGACAAAGCCAACAACACTTTTTCAAAATGTCACAGTGTGAAATTCACATGGTCAACTCACTGAAATGATTGAAAACTAATTCAACGCCGCCATGATTCACGGTTCGAAAATAATTCTAATCTTCAGTTATAAATACTAAAAAAGGCACCTAAACTGGTGCCTTTCACTAGTACAATGTCGATCGGTTTCTACAAAACTGGCTACAACAACTCAGAAACCACATCTGCAAGCTGCAAAAACGAATCTCTTCGCGAGGAGCTTGGTCGCCATACCAAACCAATATCGCGATGAGCCTGTTGACCTGGCGGCTCAATCACGATGAGATTTTGGTTCTCAAGCAAACCGTGCTCAATCGCCATTTGTGGAATGAACGTGGTTCCCAAACCGTTAGCCACCATTTGTACTAGGGTATGTAAACTCGTAGCGCTAAATGGGTTGATCTTCTCTTTTTCAGTGAGCTTACACGCTGAAACCGCATGTTCAGTCAGGCAGTGCTCGTTCTCTAACAAAAAGACCGACTCATCAGGCAAATCATCATATTTGATTGGCACCCGAATACTGTCGGCTTGGTTACGGCTAATGACCATCTTAAATGGGTCGTGGCCGACAATGCAGCTTTCCATCGTGCCAATATCCATTGGCAGCGCAAGGATGAGCACGTCCAACTCACCGTGGCGCAGCGCCGCCAGCAAATTAGCTGTAGTATCTTCTCTTAATAGTAAGTTGAGCTGCGGGTAGCGGGCATTGATCTCTTGTACCAAATCACACAATAAGAAAGGGGCGATCGTTGGAATACAGCCGAGTTTTAACTGACCTTGCATCACGTCACCTTGGCAGAGGTTACCCAGCTCAATCAGATCCTGGCCTTTAGCCAGCAGCTCACGGCCTTGAGACACTACCATCTCGCCTGCTTGAGTAAAGACTAATGGGCTTTTCTTGTCTTTCTTTTCGTAAAGAGGACAACCGATAAGCTCTTCAAGATTTTGGATTCCCTTACTCAAGGTCGATTGACTGACAAAACAGCGCTCAGCTGCCTCGCTAAAGTGCCGGGTTTCATGAAGTGTAACCAGGTAATGAAGCTGCTTTAAACTTGGCCATTTATTCATTTCAACTGCCTGTTTTTGAACCAATATCAAAAAAGGAATCGACCGTGTGGCTTCATCGCTTTTTTCGATGGAATTAATCTAATATTTTCGCTTTTTTCAATACTACAATGTGTACTATAGTTTGTCTCGTACAAACACGGACCAAACCGAAATGGTTTGAAATTATCCCTATTTAGGAGCAAAAAAAATGGTACTAGTTGGTCGTCAAGCCCCAGACTTTACTGCAGCAGCTGTTCTAGGCAACGGTGACATCGTTGAGAACTTCAACTTCGCTGAGTTCACTAAAGGTAAGAAAGCGGTTGTTTTCTTCTACCCACTAGACTTCACATTCGTTTGCCCATCTGAGCTGATTGCATTCGACAACCGTCTAGCTGATTTCCAAGCTAAAGGTTGTGAAGTTATCGGTATTTCTATCGATTCTCAGTTCTCTCACAACGCATGGCGTAACACTGCTATCGAAGATGGCGGTATCGGTCAAGTGAAATACCCACTAGTTGCTGATGTTAAGCACGAAATCTGCAAAGCGTACGACGTTGAGCACCCAGAAGCAGGTGTTGCTTTCCGTGGTTCTTTCCTAATCGACGAAGACGGTCTTGTACGTCACCAAGTTGTTAACGACCTACCACTAGGCCGTAACATCGACGAAATGCTACGCATGGTTGACGCTCTAAACTTCCACCAGAAGCACGGCGAAGTTTGCCCTGCACAATGGGAAGAAGGCAAAGCAGGTATGGACGCATCTCCGAAAGGTGTTGCAGCGTTCCTATCTGAGCACGCAGAAGACCTATCTAAGTAATTCGACCCTTCACCCTGCGCTCAAACCAGGGGTGATGGTTGGACAAATATAAAGCGAAAAACGCACGCCAATCATTGAAGAAGAAACGAGTTAGCCAAAAAACGAAGCCCGAGTCACCGACTCGGGCTTTTTTTATTTTCAGATTTCTTGGTCAGCGATATATTGATAGCAGTCTTTCTATTGAGAATTAAAATGAGCTACCAACTTGAAGTCTGTATCGACAATATCGAGTCACTCGCTTATGCCATCGCTGGCGGCGCTACCCGCATTGAACTGTGTTCATCACTTGCTTTAGGCGGCCTTACTCCAAACGCAGGATTAATCAAACAAGCCGTTCAGTCGTCTAGCATTCCCATCTACGTCATGATTCGACCTCGCCAAGGCGACTTCCTGTATGACTGTGATGATGTCGAAATCATGGCAGAAGACATTCGTACAGCTGCAAAATATGGCGCGCAAGGGGTAGTGCTTGGACTTTTAGACAAAGACGGGCACATCGACATGCCGCGTTCAATTCGCCTAGTGAAACTGGCACATGAGCTGGCTCTTGGCGTTACTTTCCACCGTGCATTTGATCAATGCAAAAAACCAGAACAGGCGCTTGAAGACGTGATTACACTGGGATGTGAGCGAATACTCACTTCTGGGTTGGCATCCAATGCGCTAGATGGCGCATCAAAGTTAGCTGAGCTGGTTAAACAAGCGGATGGCCGCATATCTCTCATGGCCGGAGCGGGTGTTTGCGCCGATAACGTCGCCACCATCATAACCACCAGCCAAGTGCAGGAAGTACACCTGTCAGGCAAATCTTCTCGCAACAGCAAAATGCACTTTATCGCCAACGAGGCCAAAATGGGGGCAGGCGATATTGATGATTTTGCCATCCCAGTTACCAGTAGCGACAAGATCCGCGCAGTAACTAGGGTGCTAAACTCTCTATAAAACAAACACAAAGAAAGTCGGAGAAGGACTTCTATGGGCAAGAAAAGCAAAATGGACAAAAAGCACTATGAAAGTGAACTCGCTCGATTGCAGATCGAGCTGGTTAAGCTACAAGAGTGGGTCAAACAAGAAGGGCTTAAAGTCGTTGTAGTATTTGAAGGTCGTGATGCTGCGGGAAAAGGTGGCGTCATTAAGCGCATTACTGAAAAGCTCAATCCTCGCGTTTGTCGTATTGCTGCCCTACCCGCTCCAACAGAAAAAGAGAAAACCCAATGGTATTTTCAGCGCTATGTCGCTCACCTACCTGCGGCGGGTGAAATCGTGCTGTTTGACCGCAGCTGGTACAACCGCGCTGGCGTTGAGAAAGTCATGGGGTTTTGCAGCGATGAGCAGTACCAAGAGTTCTTACGCTCTTGCCCTGAGTTTGAACGCATGCTGGTTCGCTCGGGTATTATTCTTCTTAAGTATTGGTTCTCTGTATCCGATGAAGAACAAGAAAAGCGCTTTTTAGAGCGTGTAAATACTCCGATTAAGCGTTGGAAGTTCAGCCCCATGGATTTGGAGTCTCGCAACCGCTGGGCAGAGTACTCGCAGGCCAAAGACACCATGTTTTCTTACACGGATACTAAGCAATGCCCATGGTGGGTAGTCCCCTCCGATGATAAAAAACGCGCTCGATTAAACTGCATTACTCACCTGCTCGGCCAAATAGATTACCAAGAAGTCGCCTACCCAGAGATTGACTTGCCAGAAATCAACAAAGAAGGCTATATGCGAACACCTATTGAAGAACAATCGTTTGTGCCGGATAACTATGACTGAATCAACGCAACTGTTTAGTCGACTCGACCTAAATCTGTTAAAAACCTTTCGTATTTTGCTGCAAGAGCGCAATACCCGTAAGGCAGCGGAACGGCTTTACGTCACGCAGCCTGCAGTTAGCCAAGCTCTACAAAAACTTCGTACCGTGTTTGAAGATGAACTGTTTGTCAAAGTCCAAGGCGGCCTTGAGCCAACACCCTTTGCTTTAGATCTTGAGGATAAAATCGCACCATTTGTTGATGGTTTAGAAGCAGCGCTCAATCAGCTGGAGGAGTTTGATCCAGCGACACTTACAGGGACGATACGCATCGCGTTAGCTCCGATCGTCATGACAAGCCTTGCGGGTGCGTTATTTACTGCTTTTAGGCAGCAAGCGCCACTGCTAAATTTGGAGCTACTCAGCTGGAATCAAACCACGGCGGAGAAAATTCGCAATGGAGAGGTGTTTTACGGCGTGCATTACGATCTTGAACATCTGTCTAAAGAGCTGGCTCGTGATCCTCTGTTTGATTTAGAAGCGCGCATTATCGTACGTCAAGACCACCCCATTACTAAACCACTCATCACGCCTAAAGACTCCGTCGGTTACGAGCTGGCTTCACTTATCTCCCCGGGATGGAATGATCACTTCACCTATGCCAGCCAAATCCTAGAGCGACAAGGCTACACACCTAAAGTGGGATTTCGCTCAGAGATGCTGTTAGCACTTATCGATGTGATTGAATCTACTGATATGCTACTTCCGCATTCTAATTTGTTTCCGATCCACAATTACTCCCAATTACGCTCACTCAAAGTGGAAATAGATGGGCAGATTTATACCAAGCGCCTATTTGGCTACTTGCACAACAAAAACCGCCACTCTGCAAAAGCAAAATGGATAGAATCCATCATCGAAGAAAGATTGCCGCAGCAAGCCAATAAGCACAGCTAATTAAAGCTATTAGTGGCGCTACTTAGTCAGCATAAACAGGAGCCGCTACCATCGGCGCTCCTCCTGTTTGCGATTAGATATGACCATGAAAAAGCTGCTACTACCCATCCTTGCTACCTTGCCCCTCACCGCCATAGCGTCGGAAGCTCAAGCGCAAAGCATCCATCTGTCTCCAGATGTAAAAATTGGTGCTTTTAACGGTGCTGGCGTTCAGCTTGGTGTCGCTGATGCTCTAGGAATGGATGCGGTTTACGTAAGCTATGCGCGCAAGTATTACGATACCGACCGCTATGACGAGACCATCGACTCTTATCGTCTAGGCCTACAGCATATGTTTGGCGATCGTGAGAACTATGGACTGCAAGCAGAGATCGGCCTCGCCAACTATCGTGGCGAGAAGCGCATCAACAGTGAGTTGCTTAATCGCAGTGCTAACGGACTTAGCATCAGTGCGGGTTACGTGTACATGCTAAATCCAAGCTTTGGTCTAAGAACCGGCTTTGATTATGACGTGTTCGGTGCGAGCAACACCTTCATCTCTATGGGCTCGCACTTCTCATTAAGCTTTGGCGTGGTTGGTCGCTTCTAACTCGAAACGGAGGCGACAGATTACAAAATGTCCTTGATGGCCTTCTCATCTAAGTGGCGTACATCTTTCCCTTTCACGAAGTAGATAATGTACTCACAGATATTTTGACAGCGATCGCCAACACGCTCGATAGCACGTGCTGACCACATGACCTGAAGAATGTTAGGGATGTTCTTTGGGTCTTCCATCATATAGGTCATCAACTGACGGATCACCGCTTCGTATTCCGCGTCTAACTTATCATCCAGCTTGTAGACTTCTGCCGCCGCATCAACGTCCATGCGAGCAAACGCGTCAAGTACTTGATGCAGCATAGCAATGGCTTGTCGGCATAACGGCTCCAAAGAAACATGGAACTTTTGGTGCTTAGTTGATGGCTGCTCTATGGCTACACGCGCGATACGGGTTGCCACATCACCAATGCGCTCTAAATCCGTTATGGTTTTGATAATGGCCATCACCAAACGAAGATCTTTGGCGGTGGGCTGACGCTTGGCAATGATACGAGTGCACGCTTCATCGATAGACACTTCCATTGCATTGACTTTGTGATCGTCTCTTACCACTTTTCGGGCAAGCTCAATATCGTCTTTATGCAGAGCCTGCATTGCAAACGACAGCTGTTGCTCAACCAAGCCTCCCATGGTCAAAACGTGGGTACGAATAGACTCAAGCTCGGCGTTGAATTGACCTGAGATATGACGACCAAAATGCATGTGTGAAAATTTCCTGTTGTAACCCTAAAGCCTGTCAATCAGCCGTAGCGACCCGTGATGTAGTCTTCGGTTTGTTTTTCTATCGGTGAAGTAAATATAGTATCTGTATCGGCGTACTCTACCAGTTTTCCAAGATGAATGAACGCGGTATGATCACTCACTCGAGCCGCTTGCTGCATATTATGGGTCACGATCACAACCGTGTACTTGGTTTTCAGGTCGTTAATCAGCTCTTCAATAGTCAGAGTAGAGATAGGATCGAGCGCCGATGTCGGCTCATCCAGCAGCAATACCTCAGGCTCAATGGCGATAGCACGGGCAATGACCAATCGCTGCTGTTGACCACCAGATAACCCAAATGCGTTTTCATGTAAGCGATCTTTTACTTCATCCCACAGCGCAGCTGCTCGCAAAGAGCGCTCAACCGCATCATCGAGGTTACGACTGTTTTTGATGCCTTGCAGCCTGAGTCCATACACGACATTTTCATAAATGGATTTAGGAAAAGGATTCGGGCGCTGAAACACCATGCCTACGCGGCGGCGCAGCGTCGCTACATCGACTTTAGGATGATAGACATTGCCACCATGAAGCTTCACTTTACCTTCAACCGTGCACCCTTCAATCAAATCATTCATTCGATTAATGCAGCGCAGCAAGGTTGATTTACCGCAGCCTGACGGGCCGATAAACGCCGTAACTTGTCCTTTGGGAATACGCATCGATACATCATCCAATGCCTGCTTATTACCGTAGTACAAGTTCAAGTTTTCAATAGCAATGGCAGTTTGCTCATCACTTAGGTTGTTCACATCTAAAGGCGTTGGATAGCCCAGAGTCTGGTTGATAGAAAACATGGTTAATCTTGTCCTAGTGTGCGGTATTTTTCACGCAGGTTATTTCGTATCGCTATTGCCGTTAAGTTTAGCCCAACCACGACGGTAACCAGCAAGAACGAGGTTGCGTAAACCAATGGTCTCGCTGCTTCAATGTTGGATGTCTGGAAACCCACATCGTAAATATGAAAACCGAGATGCATAAATTTACGCTCAAGGTGCAAAAACGGAAACTGTGAGTCCACCGGTAGACTTGATGCCAATTTTACCACGCCTACCAGCATTAATGGCGCCACCTCACCCGCCGCGCGAGCAACCGCTAAGATTAAGCCGGTAATGATGGCAGGGCTTGCCATGGGTAGTACGATTCGCCACAGGGTCTCCGACTGCGTAGCACCAAGTGCAAGTGAGCCATGACGAGCAGACGTTGGAATACGATTTAAACCCTCTTCTGTCGCCACAATCACCACCGGCAGCGTCAAAATTGCAAGGGTCAGCGATGACCATAGCAGGCCTGGCGTTCCAAACGTTGGCGCCGGCAACCGCTCGGCATAAAACAAAGAATCGATAGAGCCGCCAATGGTGTAGACAAAAAAACCCAATCCAAATACACCATAAACAATCGACGGCACACCTGCCAAGTTGATAACCCCGACCCGTATCATGCGCGTCAGTAAATTGTTCTCAGCGTATTCGTGCAAATACACCGCCACCAGCACACCGAGCGGCATCACCATGACCGACATGATAATCACCAGCAGTACGGTGCCAAAGATTGCAGGAAACACGCCACCTTCAGAGTTCGATTCACGCGGATCATCCGATAAGAACTTCCAAACCTGATGTCCCCAATGAGAAAGCTTATCGGCGTAGCTCATTTGATTCGGATACCAAAAATCCAACACGCGATTGAGGCCAATTTCTAATCGCTCGCCGCGCATATCTTCGACAACCAAAGTTTTGCTCGCTAACTCAGCCCTTAGCTCGTCAAGCTCAATGTCAGTTTGGCTCAGTTGCTCCCGGATGATCGCATTTTGCTGCTGATAGCGAAGCGTTAACTCTTCCGTCAGCACGCCATTCAAGCTATCACGGCGCTGCTTCAAACGCAGAGCTTCAAGTTGGTGATTCAATCCTTTTAATCGGCGCTCGGTAATACCGTCTATGCGATCGCGGATCAGCGCGATCTGTTGAAGCTCAAACGTTAACGTCTCGGCTATCGCCGTTTCTTGTAGCCCCTCTACACCTTTAAGATCAAGGATACGACCGAAGAAGTTTCCGCCACGAGTACGTTCAATCACCACCAGATCCGCTGGAGTCTGAGAATCATGAAGCTGTGATGAAAGCAGAGACACAAAGTCGATGCCATACAAATCTCGGTTGGCCACTTTGATGCTATAGCGCTCTACCTTACCCTGCTCTAGGATGTCAGTTGGTAGCAACAACTGTGCGTTAGGAATATTGTAAGTGGGTACCCAAGTCTTTGAATAGACTTGCCCAATTAATGCCCCGCCTTGGTCATCTTGCCACTGATAGAGCGGCGCTGGCCAAAAGTAGGTCAGCCCTCGCCAACCGATAAGCAGCAATAAACCAAGCACGGAAATCAAGCTGATGCTGACCGCGCCACCTGTGAGCCAAACCCAAGGTGATCCAGATTTGAACCACTTAAACATGTTCCGACTCCCCTACACAATTAAAGCGCACTGTATTTCTCCCGGAGTCGTTGTCTCACCCACTCTGCTAGCGAGTTGACCACAAAGGTAAAGCTAAACAAGATGAGCGCGATCAAGAACAGCAAACGATAATGACTGCTGCCAACTTCTGATTCTGGTAACTCAACGGCCATGGTGGCCGACAGCGTCCTCATGCCTTCAAAAATATTCCAATCGAGGATCGGCGTATTACCCGTTGCCATCAGCACGATCATCGTCTCGCCAACAGCGCGTCCTAATCCCATCATAACCGCAGAGAAAATGCCTGGGCTGGCGGTAAGCAGCACTACATAGATCAGTGTTTGCCACTGTGTCGCTCCCAATGCTAGTGAGCCATCAGACAAGTGTTTTGGTACGGAGAAAATAGCATCTTCGGCAATGGTGAAAATAGTTGGAATAACCGCAAAGCCCATAGCAAAACCGACCACTAGAGCGTTTCGCTGATCGAAATCAATCCCATGTGTCGCGAGAAATACCCTTGCATCACCATTGAACAACATCACTTCCATATCACTAGAGAACGTCATCGCCAAATAGATGGCAATCAAGATGACAGGTATTAGGGTGAAAGGATGTAAGCCGCTTGGCAGCTTTGATGTGTACGCTTTAGGGATGGTGTACCACACTGCACCAGACAACAAAGAGAGCAACGGCAATGCCAACAGCAACAGCAAAATCGCTGGTAAATGCGTTTCCACGATAGGGGCGAACCAAAGTCCTGCCAAAAAGCCAATAATGACGGTTGGCAACGCTTCCATTAGCTCGATCGTCGGCTTAACCACACGGCGCATTTTCGACGACATAAAGTACGCGGTGTAGATGGCGCCAAACACAGCGATCGGCACAGAAAACAGCATCGCAAATAGAGCTGCCTTTATGGTACCAAACGCAATCGGAACCAGACTGTATTTGGCTTCAAAATCATCGGAAGCGGCGGTGGTTTGCCAAATAAACTCCGGCTCAGGGTAGCTTTCGTACCACACCTTTTGCCACAGTGCACTCAGCGAAATCTCTTGGTGCTCATTAGGTAGATAGGCGCGGTACATTGCACCCTCAGACAACACTAGCGCGTAATGGCCATTGTTGGACAAGGCGAAATCACGCACGTCTGAACTAGGCACTGGGCTCTCGGAAACGAGCTTTTCGCTCGTGGTATAGAGACTTTGCAACTTAAAGCTGTTTGACGCTGATTCAGAAGTCTGTGGACTCGCAAGCAGTACGTTGAAGCCCTTACTCGTAGCCTCTGCCGTCAAAAACGCGATATCAGCATCAAACTGAAATGAGCGAATCGGCGTAAGTTTACGCTCGCCTTCAATCAATACATCAAACCATTGCCAAACCTGCTGATTGTCATATTGCACCAGCAGCGAATATGCCCCAGACAACAAATGTACACCACTGACGTTGACACCATTCGGCGCCGATAAGTCAACCACCTCACGTGCGTATAGCGAATGTCCATTGCGGTTAATCACCACCAGCTGATTGCCGAAGCGAACATATAAGGTGCGACCATCTGGCGTAACGACCAGCTCTTTTGCGCCCTCAATCGTGGTTGGTAAGGTAGCAAAAGAGAACTCACCACTGCTTGATTCCGTGGCGTGGTGTGAATACCCAGCTTGCAGCATGCCGCGCTCATCGATACTAGCAATGACAGTTTCACCTTTATTGACCACTGCATTGACCAGCTTCGCGTTAGGCAGCGAGATCCATTGCTCCTCATCAAGATCAGGAACAATCAACTGTGCATCACCACTACTTTGATCCAGTTGTAATTTAGGTTTTAGCGCGGCGTAACGACCTTTACTATCCACCGCTAGCAGTATTTTTTCATCGACGGCCTGCAAGCGCACAATGTTATCTGGCAAACGATGTGAAGTCTGTTCACCCGTAACAAGCGACTGTTGGATATAACCACCATCGGCAAAAAAGAATAAGCCGTCATGACCACTATCGCTGACTAAGGTTAAAACTGGCGTTTCTGCAATATCAGAGCTGATCGCGGGCTGCCATGTGACCTCGTTATCGGAAAATAGAGGCAGTGTGACATAAGCTAAGTAGACGAAGATGAAGATAAGCCCAGCGAGTACACTCAAGCCACCAAATGAGACGATCCAACGCACCAAACGATCTTTGATCAGACGTTTTCTATCTTTGGTATGAAGTGAAAAATTGGCCGTTGCCATAATCTACTAATGTTCTCTTATGATGCAGTTTGAGTGTTATCAGGCGTTTGCCTTCAAGGACGAGAGGCAAGTGAACAGCATGCACGAATTGCCTCAACATAATATTTCGTTTAGATGACAGTTATATTACATAGCATCTAAGGTGCTGAAAATAATGAAATGTGTCGCGTTGCACGCTTTTTGAAATAAAAATGTCATATACAATCTCTAAGGTTCACGACAAGATTCATCTTACATTCCGCTTTGCTGCTTCCCAGTAGTGAGCCCAAACGTCGGTGGTTGAGTACATGAGCGCAGAAAAACTCTATATAGAAAAAGAACTTAGTTGGTTATCGTTTAATGAGCGCGTGTTGCAAGAAGCCGCGGATAAAACAGTTCCACTGGTCGAAAGGATCCGTTTTTTGGGGATCTTTTCCAACAACTTGGATGAGTTCTATAAAGTTCGTTTTTCAGACGTCAAACGTCGTATTTTGATCAACCAAGACCGCGGCGTTAATGACAACTCTAAACACCTGCTTGGGAAGATGCAAAGCAAGGCGCTCAAACTTAACCAGCGCTTTGATGAACTGTATAGCGAGCTGATCATGGAGATGGCTCGCCGACGCATTTTCCTCGTCAATGAAACTCAGCTTGATGACACCCAGCAGAAGTGGATTAAAAAGTACTTTAAAAAAGAAGTGCTGCCGCACATCACCCCACTTATGCTCAAAGACGACATTGATGTTTTACAGTTTCTGAAAGACGAGTACGCGTATATCGTCGTCGACCTTAAAACCAACGACAGTTCTCAATATGCGATCTTAGAGATCCCAACCGATCACCTACCTCGCTTTGTCATGGTGCCGGAGCAAAAAGGCAAACGCCGTAAGACCATCATTCTGCTTGATAACATTATCCGCTACTGCCTTGATGAACTCTTTCGTGGTTTCTTCGACTACGACGAGCTCAACGGTTATGCAATGAAAATGACCCGTGATGCAGAATACGATTTAAGCCATGAGGTTGAACACAGCCTGTTAGAGCAAATGTCAGAAGGGGTAAGCCAGCGTTTAACGGCAATGCCGGTACGCTTTGTTTACGAGCGCGATATGCCAGAAGAAATGTTAACCACGCTGTGTGACAAGCTGGGTATCTCGAACTACGACAGTTTGATCCCAGGCAGCCGCTATCACAATTTCAAAGACTTTATCGGCTTCCCTAATGTCGGTCGTGATTATCTAGAAAATAAGCCCCTGCCGCCAATGCGCTGCGCTGATTTTGACGGCTATGACAACACCTTCGATGCCATCCGCGCTCAAGATATTCTGCTCTACTATCCATACCACACGTTTGAGCACATTACGGAATTGGTTCGCCAAGCCTCGTTCGACCCTAAAGTGCTGAGCATTAAGATTAACATCTATCGTGTTGCCAAAGACTCACGTTTGATGAACTCTCTGATTGATGCCATGCACAATGGCAAGAGCGTGACTGTGGTGGTAGAACTGCAAGCTCGCTTCGATGAAGAGGCCAACATTGAGTGGTCAAAAGTACTGACCGAGAATGGCGTCCACGTAATTTTCGGTGCGCCGGGCTTGAAAATCCACTCTAAGCTGCTGCTGATAAGTCGACGCGAGGAAGGAGAAATCGTTCGTTACGCTCACGTAGGGACAGGGAACTTCCACGAGAGAACGGCACGGATCTATACCGACTTTTCGCTGCTCACTGCGGATCAAGAGATCACCAATGAGGTGCGCAATGTGTTCGGTTATATCGAAAATCCTTATCGTCCGGTCAGGTTTAACCAACTGATTGTCTCACCGCGTAACTCTCGTAAGCAGCTCTATCGCTTAATTGATACCGAGATCGCCAACGCACAAATCGGCAAAAGAGCGGCGTTGACGCTCAAAGTAAACAACCTTGTCGACAAAGGTCTGGTGAGTAAACTGTATGAAGCAAGCAGCGCAGGCGTAAAAATCAATATGATCATCCGTGGTATGTGCTCACTGGTACCAGGAATTGAAGGTGTCAGTGATAACATCAAAATTATCAGTATTGTCGATCGCTTTTTAGAACATCCTCGCGTTATTATTGCTCATAACGATGGTGATCCACAGGTGTACATCTCCTCTGCAGATTGGATGACGCGAAACATCGACCACCGAATTGAAGTGGCTGCACCTGTGCGAGATGAACGCTTAAAGCAACGTATTATCGATATCGTCAACATCCACTTTACCGATACGGTAAAGGCTCGTTGGATTGATAAAGAGATGAGCAACACCTATGTTCCTCGTGGTAATCGCAAGAAAGTTCGTTCACAAATTGCTATTTACGACTATCTTAAACAGGTAGAGAAGCAAACTAGAAAACGCAAACAAAAACTAGAACATAATGAGTCAAACCACGGACACGAACACTAAAGATCAACCGACGAATGACGTTATCACCAAAGATGTGGCAGCGATTGACCTTGGGTCAAACAGCTTCCACATGGTGGTCGCCAAAGTCGTCGACCAAGACTTGCAACTAGTCAGCAGGCACAAGCAACGCGTCAGACTGGCTTCCGGTTTGGATGAGCATGGAAACTTAGATGACGCCGCAATGGAGCGAGGCCTGGAGTGCCTCGCGATGTTTGCCGAACGTCTACAAGGCTTCGAGGTCGACAATGTTCGTATTGCCGCAACCCATACTCTTCGTATCGCAGCCAATGCCCATGTCTTTTTGCAAAAAGCTCGTGATGTTCTGCCTTTCCCCATCGAAGTCATTCCTGGTGAAGAAGAAGCACGTCTTATCTATGCCGGTGTTGCTCATACGCAAACCGAGTCCAACTCAAAGTTAGTCGTTGATATTGGTGGTGGTAGTACCGAACTTATTATTGGAAAGGCGTTTGAGCCTGTGCTGCTTAACAGTACTCAAATGGGCTGCGTCAGTTATACCAGTAAGTACTTCGCCAACGGTAAGCTTTCGTCTAAGAACTTCACCAAAGCCATTCTCTCGGCCAGACAACGCCTTGAAGCTTTGACGCCGCGTTACAAAAAGAAAGGCTGGGAAGTGTCGCTCGGCTCCTCTGGCACCATCAAAGCCATCAAAGAGGTGCTCGTTGGGATTGGCTATGAAGATGGCATCATCAATAATAAGCGACTTTATAAGCTCATCGACAAACTGTGTGAGTTCGACAGCATCGATGATATCGCACTGCAAGGACTAACCCCTGAGCGCAAACCTGTGTTTGCGGCAGGCGTTGCCATTCTCACCGCTATCTTCGAGAGTCTTAAAATCAAAGAGATGCACTTTTCTTCTGGTGCGCTGCGTGAAGGCTTACTATATGAAATGGAAGAACGTTTTGAGCGCTCTGATATTCGTATGCGCACTGCTGAGAACTTAGCCAAAAAACACTTTGTCGATCTTGAGCACGCCGCGCGAGTGCGAGGTCAAGCACACGAGTTTTTGAATCAAGTGCACGAGTCGCTGGGGCTTAAAAAGAAAAGTGAATTGTTCAGCTTATTGGAATGGAGCGCTCTGCTTCACGAAGTTGGACTGAGTATTAGTTATCAAGCCTTCCACCGGCACTCGAGTTATATTCTCAACCATACTAATATGCCTGGCTTTAACAGCGAACAGCAGTTGGTGCTCGCCACCTTGACCCGCTTTCAGCGCAAAGCGCTTAAACTGCAAGAGCTGCCTGAGTTTACCCTCTTCAAGAAAAAGCACATTGTCGGCCTAATTGGTATTTTGCGTTTGGCGATCATCGTTAATGGCCAGCGCAATGAGGAGCTGTTGCCACTTGAGCTTTCCATCGACGATGAGACTTGGACACTTACCAGCACCCAAAGCGACTGGCTAGAGCAAAACAAGCTGCTGCAAGCGGATTTACAAACCGAACAAATCTACTGGGAGTCAGCAGGCTGGAATCTTGTATTCTAAGCGCCTAGATGTGACTGACAACTAAAACTAAAAAAGCGGCAAATAGGCCGTTTTTTTTGTCCGTTAGAGCACCAGATTATTCGATACTCAGCCCCACTTTGGCCAATTCACCTTTTGCAAACTCAAGACTCACCGGAACATAGCCGTCTTTCTGAACGATCCGCTGCCCCTCTCGAGAATAGATATAACGAATATAGGCTTCTTCAATCGGCGAGAGAGCGCGGTTAGGGTCTTTATTCACGTACACATAGAGAAAGCGCGATAACGGATAATGCCCCGACTGAACATTCACCTGAGTCGGCAGTACGTATTGCTCCCCATGGTTGGCAATAGGCACAAGCTTAGCACCTGATACCTGATAACCAATCCCAGAGTAACCTATGGTGTTAATCGATGAAGCGACCGACTGCACCACAGAGGCAGAACCCGGCTGCTCATTAACATTACGTCTAAAGTCTCCGCCACATAGTGCTTTATCCTTAAAGTAGCCGTAGGTACCGGAAACAGAGTTGCGCCCAAAGATTTGAATCGCACGTTCATCCCAAGGTGTTTCAATACCAAGCTGCTTCCAAGTTTGCAGATACTCAGCCCCCCCACAGCGAAGGGTTGATGAGAAAATTGCATCAAGCTGCTTAAAGTTAAGTCCTTCAATCGGGTTGTCGAGGTGAACAAACAACCCAATTGCATCGATAGCGACTTTAAGCGCTGTTGGCTTATAACCATATTGGCGCTCAAAGGCTTCGATTTCACGCGAGCGCATTTCTCGGCTCATAGGGCCAAACTGCGCAGTCCCTTCGGTCAATGCCGGTGGCGCCGTCGACGAGCCAGAAGCTTGGATCTGCGGGTTCACATTTGGGTAAAGATATTTGAATTCTTCGAGCCATAATGTGGTCATGCCGGAGAGCGTATCTGAACCTACAGAAGAGAGGTTACCCGATACGCCAGAGAGCTTACTGTACTTGGGAAGTTCCTGTGCCAAAGCGGTGCCCGACAACAGTGCACACAACATTAATCCCTTAGCGACGCGCGCTACTAACGTCGTCATCACTGAACCACCAATCGTTCAGGTAAAATGAACGAGAACTTACTGCCCACACCTACTTCAGAGTGAATTTCCAAGTGTGAGTCGTGATGCGATAGAGCGTGTTTTACAATCGCTAAGCCGAGTCCACTGCCGCCAGTATCACGAGAGCGCGCCTTATCGACACGATAAAAGCGCTCCGTCAATCTGTGCAAATGCTGCGCTTCAATACCATCACCGGTATCTTCAACCTCTAGATGTGCACCTTGAGAAGACTGATACCAACGCACTTTGACATTCGCCCCTGGTGGAGTGTATTTCACTGCGTTGTAAACCAGATTTGAAATCGCGCTGCGCAGTTGATCATCATCACCAAATACGCGCAAGCTATTGTCGACATCGAAGCTGATCTTATGCTGATCGTCACCGCTTAAACTCACCGCTTCTTTTTCTAACACCTCAAGCATTGCGGGAACATTAACGACCTCATCAAGCTCGTGCATGGGTGCAGCTTCAATTTTCGATAACGTCAACAGTTGGTTAACCAAACTATTCATGCGGTTGAGCTGCTCAGTCATGACACCGTGCGCTTTGGTCCACATAGGACCGACAACCATATCTGGGTCTTCGGTCATCTCTAAGTAACCTTGCAACACCGTCATTGGCGTACGAAGCTCATGAGAAACGTTAGCAAAGAAGTTACGACGCATGCCTTCAAGCTGTTTCAGCTGGCTGACATCACGCACCACCATCAAGTGTTCTCCTTCTGTGTACGGCACAATACGCAGTTCGAGCATCCGCTCAACGTTTAGAGGTGAGCGCATCTCTAACGGTTCGGAGAAATCTTGCTTACTAATGTATTTGATAAAATCAGGCGTGCGGATCAAATTGGAGATAGGCTGCCCCGAATCATCAGGCCAACGGAATCCTAATAGATGTTGAGCGAGCTTGTTGCACCAAACGATATTGCCTTCACTTCTAAATACAACGACGGCATCGGGAAGCGATTCCGCACCGTTTTTAAAGCGGCGGATAAGGTTTGTTAACTCTTTGCGCTTGCGGCGCTGCCTTTGCTGAAGGCGATAGATGCCGTTAAATAACGACTCCCAATTTCCGGTACCGGATGGCGGGGTAAGGCGCTTTTCATCCCACAGCCAAGCAGACAAACGCAGCTGATTATGTAGGTGCCATATCAACTGCAAAACCGTGGCAACCAGAAGCAACCACGGCATGTATCCAAATATCCACCCAACGACAATCCATGGGGTGTAAAAAAAAGCCAGCTCCCAGGCCAGCTTTTTCCAGGTTAACCTTTCAACCATTTACCTCTCCAGTTCGATGCTAGCCCTTGGTTGAGAAACGGTAGCCAGCGCCTCGAACGGTTTGAATCAATTTATCATGACCTGCTGATTCAAGAGCTTTACGTAGGCGACGAATGTGTACATCGACGGTACGGTCTTCAACGTAAACGTTGGTGCCCCATACATTGTTTAGTAGCTGCTCACGGCTGTAGACGCGCTCTTGGTGAGTCATAAAGAAGTGCAGCATCTTAAACTCGGTTGGCCCCATATCAAGAGGCTGGTCATTCGCGGTAACGCGGTGAGAGACTGGGTCTAGCTTAAGGCCTTGTACATCAATCACATCTTCGAGTGCTGTTGGTGTCACGCGACGAATCACCGCCTTAAGGCGAGCAACCAGCTCTTTTGGTGAAAATGGTTTAGTGATGTAGTCGTCCGCACCCACTTCTAGGCCGCGCACTTTATCTTCTTCTTCACCACGAGCAGTAAGCATCACAACAGGGATATTGCGAGTCAGCTCTTCGCGTTTCATGTGCTTGATAAAATTAATGCCAGAACCGCCAGGTAGCATCCAGTCTAGTAGAACAAGATCTGGGAAAGGTTCAGCCAGTTTGTTAACTGCCGTATCGTAATCTTCAGCTTCTACAGCTTGGTAGCCTTTCTGCTCTAATACGAAACACAGCATTTCGCGAATTGGTGCTTCATCCTCGACCACCAGGATCCTTCTAGACATATCTGAATAACCTTTTGGAATCTAATCAACTTCATGCATTATCAAGAATTATTATGACACTTTTGTGACCATTGAAAACAATTTTTAATATAACTTTCGCACAAGATCTATTGCGATAATCGAGATTTAAGCTAGGACAATTTAAGCAAAATTGCCTATTATGTGCAGCTATCTATTCTAAAGGTGAGAGTAATATGTGGTTTAAAAACTGTTTGGTCTATCGATTCAACAAGGAACTTGAGTTTAATGCAGATAAGCTAGAGCAGCAGCTTGAAGAGTTTCGCTTTACTCCTTGTGGTAGCCAAGACAAACAGAAGTTTGGCTGGGTCACGGCACTGGGTAAGCATGGCGATATGATGACCCATGTTTCTGAAAACCGAATTCTACTGTGCGCCAAAAAAGAAGAGAAAATGCTACCTGCATCGGTTATCAAAGACTCTCTAGCTAGCAAAGTAGACGCACTTGAGACTCAAGAAGGTCGCCCTCTTAAGAAGAAAGAGAAAGACGATCTCAAAGACGAAATCATCATAGACCTTCTGCCACGTGCATTTAGCCGCAGCAATCTTACTCACCTTCTTATCATGCCGAAAGAAGGCTTTGTGATTGTTGATGCCAGTAGCTACAAAAAAGCTGAAGACGTGATTGCGCTACTGCGAAAGACCATGGGTAGCCTTCCTGTTATTCCAGCATTCCCAGAGCAGCCAATTGAGAACACGCTAACCGAATGGGTAAAAACCAACGAAGCACCAACAGGTTTTAACCTTCTTGATGAAGCTGAGTTGAAATCAGTCCTAGAAGACGGCGGCGTTATACGCTGTAAGAAACAAGAGCTGTCTAGCGACGAAATCCTTGGTCACATTGAAGCCAACAAGTTTGTGACTAAACTTTCGCTCAACTGGCAAGATCGTATCGAGTTTATATTAGCCGATGACGGCAGTATCAAACGCTTGAAATTCAGTGACGAGCTGAAGGATCAAAACGATGATATCCCACGTGAAGATGCTGCTGCGCGTATTGACGCTGACTTCTCACTTCTATGTGGTGAATTTGGTGCCTTCTTACCTAACTTGTACGACGCGTTAGGCGGCCTACCTAAGCAATAACCCCTTCTCTATCAAGCTCGCTTCTCAGCCCTAACTGTTGCTCTTGAGTAGCGAGCCTGATTCAAAACTTGGAAATCTCCCCATACTAGCGTAAAATTTGCGCCCCTTAGTGCCATTAGGTGGCACAACACTGACTTGTAATCAGATTAGAGATATAAAGCAATGTTTACTCCAGAACTTCTGTCACCAGCTGGCAGCCTCAAAAACATGCGTTACGCATTCGCATACGGCGCAGATGCAGTTTACGCAGGTCAACCTCGTTACAGCCTTCGTGTTCGTAACAACGAGTTTAACCACGAAAACCTAAAAATCGGTATCGATGAAGCGCACGCTCAAGGTAAAAAGCTATATGTGGTATGCAATATTCAACCACATAACTCAAAGCTAAAGACGTTCATCCGTGACCTTAAACCAGTAGTAGAAATGGGTCCAGACGCCCTAATCATGTCTGACCCAGGCCTTATCATGATGGTTCGTGAAGCCTTCCCAGATATGCCTATTCACCTATCGGTACAGGCGAACGCAGTAAACTGGGCGACGGTTAAATTCTGGGCTGCGAATGGCGTCGAGCGCGTAATCGTCTCTCGTGAGCTATCACTAGAAGAGATCCAAGAGATCCGTGAACATTGCCCTGAAACTGAACTAGAAGTATTCGTACACGGTGCACTTTGCATGGCGTACTCTGGTCGTTGTCTACTGTCTGGCTACATCAACAAGCGCGATCCAAACCAAGGCACATGTACTAACGCATGTCGTTGGGAGTACAAAGTTGAGAAAGCAACAGAAAACGATGCAGGTCAAATCGTAGAAGAGTTCACACCAGAAGCTCAAGCTGTTGAAGTCGTTGACGAGCGCCCAGAGACCACAATTGGTCGCGGTAAACCAATTGACGACGTTGTACTGCTCTCTGAAAGCCACCGCCCTGAAGATAAAATGGCGGCGTTTGAGGACGAGCATGGTACGTACATCATGAACTCAAAAGACCTACGTGCGGTTCAGCATGTAGAGCGTTTGACGAAGATGGGCGTTCACTCGCTTAAGATTGAAGGTCGTACTAAGTCTTTTTACTACTGTGCGCGTACTGCACAAGTTTATCGTAAAGCGATTGACGACGCCGTTGCTGGCAAGCCATTCGATGAGTCACTAATGGGTACGCTAGAAAGCCTTGCTCACCGTGGTTACACTGAAGGTTTCCTACGTCGCCACACACACGACAGCTACCAGAACTACGACTACGGCTATTCTGTTTCTGACTCTCAGCAGTTTGTTGGCGAGTTTACCGGTAAGCGTCGTGGTCACTTGGCTGAAGTAGAAGTGAAGAACAAGTTTATCGTTGGCGATAGCCTTGAACTAATGACACCGAAAGGCAACATTGTCTTCAACCTAGAAGCGATGGAAAACCGCAAGTCAGAAAGCATTGATGACGCGAAAGGTAACGGCCACTTTGTCTTCATCCCAGTACCAGAGGAATTGGATCTGGACTACGCACTACTTATGCGTAACCTAAACTCAGGACAAGATACACGTAACCCAACGGGTAAGTAATCATGGCGCTGCTCATTACTGACAAGTGCATTAACTGCGATATGTGTGACCCGGAATGCCCAAATGGCGCTATTACAATGGGCAGTGAGATTTTTGAGATCGATCCTGCTCTGTGTACTGAGTGCAAAGGCCACTACGAGAAACCAACTTGTCAATCGGTATGCCCAATCACGAAATGCATCATCACCGATCCCAATCATGTGGAAACGGATGAAGAGCTGCTAGAGAAATTCGTGATTATCCAAGGCATGGCCTAAACACTAAAAAGCCTCCAAATGGAGGCTTTTTTATTACCCAGACTTTTCGATTGGGAACACATTGCAGTACAACTCTTTCTCGTACTGTATCTCCAGCTTTTTGCGCCAGTTTTCCGCAGAGTTTATGGGAATCAAATAGAATTTCTCTCTGCTTGTATCAGTCACAAAGGCAATGCCATGTTGCATCAATTCGTAGTGAATGTCGTTTACAAACCCTAACGTAAAGCTTTGCCTACCAGATAATTGATTAATGTCCTCTCTGGTTAGGATCACTCCGTCTTTTTCCGTCGCGAACCTCTCTCTTAGCCATCGGGCAAACTGCCTTGATGATATCATTGTCATAACAGTAGTCCTTACCCAAAATCATAGGGGAACACCCCCTATAAAGCAGCAGAACAGCCCTAAGTAAGAAAACAATAAAACCTAGAAAACAACGACTAATCCACTGAAGTACTGATAACAATAGTCAACAACTAGCCACTTCACCAGTCGCATTTGTGAGAGCGATACCAATCAGTTAGTTAACCGTAATGGCTACCATTATCGTAATAGCTTGCAGGCTCAAGTGCGACGAATATGACTGCAACATCGAGCTCTTTGCCCAGAGCAGATCGGATCTGTTCAGTAATAACAACAGCAACCTTATCCTTCACCTCCTGCCCACGATCAAACCACAGCACTTCCACAAACGGATAAGCGTGACTTAACTTACCATCGAAGTAAAACGTTGAGCTAACGTGTTCAATAGTGAAGTCTTCTCTTGGGCAATCCATAAGCGGTTGAAGCTCGTCAACTAATGGGCTAGAAAGGGTTTTGACTATCTCTGACTCCAGAGCTCTAAAACGTAAATGGGGCATAATCATATCCATATATGTAATGATGATTATGAGTATATCAGTGAACTATAAGATTCGAGAATATAGGAGTGCGGAAACAAAAAAACTCTGACCTAAGTCAGAGCCTTTGAATACTACAGATGTAAAAAAGCCTCGTCGAAAGACGAGGCTTTAAAGATGGCAGGGGTGGACTGGGCCGGCATTCCGGAGGTTCGACCGGGCCGGCGACCCAGCTCCCAACACATTGCTTTGAAAAAGCAAAAACGAAAAAGGCTCCGACCTAAGTCAGAGCCTTTGAATATGGCAGGGGTGGAGAGATTCGAACTCCCAACACGCGGATTTGGAATCCGCTGCTCTGCCAATTGGAGCTACACCCCTGTAGTTATTTTTAAGACTTAACTTTGTCTAAATAAGTGGCGGAGTGGACGGGACTCGAACCCGCGACCCCCGGCGTGACAGGCCGGTATTCTAACCAACTGAACTACCACTCCGCAGTGGCATACTTGCTATTGCAAGTGTCCAAAATTCAAAGCCTGGCGATGTCCTACTCTCACATGGGGAAACCCCACACTACCATCGGCGCTATTGCGTTTCACTTCTGAGTTCGGCATGGAAATCAGGTGGGTCCACAACGCTATGGTCGCCAAGCAAATTCTGTTTTGCCTTCAGATTTTCTGAAAATCTGAAAACAATAAATTCGGAAAGCTGCTAATGCGTTCTCTACACATTCAATTTGTTCTTGCTTTGAGTCCATCAAAACCCTTTGGGTGTTGTATGGTTAAGCCTCACGGGCAATTAGTACAGGTTAGCTCAACGCCTCACAACGCTTACACACCCTGCCTATCAACGTTCTAGTCTCGAACAACCCTTTAGGACACTTAAAGTGCCAGGGAAGACTCATCTCAGGGCTCGCTTCCCGCTTAGATGCTTTCAGCGGTTATCGATTCCGAACTTAGCTACCGGGCAATGCCATTGGCATGACA